>NZ_JBIAVJ010000031.1:0-121103 GCF_042894025.1 Streptomyces sp. NPDC001549 | reverse complement strand
CGGACAGCGTGATCTCCACAGCAGAAGGACCCGAATGCGACATGACAACAGCGTAGTAAATAACCATCAGGATTTCTGGCGCATCACACTAGTGCGTTGGCCACGAACGTTCGCCGGGTTTGGTCATGCAGCTTTGGGTCGTGGGCGGCCCCAGCGTTGCTGGCGTTCGCTGCGGACCTTGGCGCGTTCGCGGCGCTGGGCGGCCAGGACGTTGGGGTGACGCGCGTTGGCGTTTCGCCATCGCAGGTAGTCCTGGAGCTTGTGGGCGAGGACGGTGTGGTTGGGGTGGTTTGAGTTGGCCATGACGAAGTTGCGCAGGGGACCGAACTGGGCCTCGATCGGGTTGGCCCACGACGCGCTCGTCGGCGTGAGGCACAACTCGACCTTGTTCTTCTTCGCCCAGGCCAGACTGTCAGAGGCATGTGGAAAGTTCCAGGCATGTCGCCAGGGCGCTACGGATGGGGCGTTGACGCCATGTAGTGCAGCCGAGCAGCCCGTAGGACGTGCGAAGGCGAAGGCGCCCGGCAGCGAAGAGTGACGCGTTCTCATGTAGCCAATGGTGTTTGATCAATTCACGCCATGTGCCAGAAAGGTGCTCTGGCGCCGCAGCTCCCATCGCCTTATCATCGCCGGGAAATATCAGCGAGAGGAAGAAGGCTCTGGAGTGGAATTCAGTAAGAGGATCAAAAGAGTTGGTGCCGCGCGAGCCGGGCAGCGTCTGGCCGTTCTCGGTGCGTCTGCAATGCTCGCAGCCGGGTCTGTGATCGCACTTCCCGGCACTGCGACTGCCTCAGCCAGCTCTTACAACGGGGTGTGCGGAAGTGGTTATCGAGAGATCGGCCACTTGAACATTGTGGACTGGCAAGGGGGCATCGAAGCGGTGGTCTACTTAACGTATTCATCCGCCACAGGGAAGAACTGCGCCATCACCCAGACCGCGGCCGGTCTTGGCCAAGCAAACCTTCTAGTGTACATATCCAGACTTGATGGCGGAAATACCACGGTCCGCGACTACGGAAGCTACAGCAAATACGCTGGGCCCGTTTACTTGAGCGCCCCCGGAATCTGCATAGAATGGGGCGGCTCCCGGAACGGCAACGAAAGATTTGAGCCCAGCGGTCATTGCGGCTGACGTTGCAGGCAACGTCGGCCTGGATGGACCGAGCCCCCCGTCAGCTCTCGCATGGCGGGGGCTCGCCGCTTCAGCAGAAGCTAGTAGGGCTTGGTCAGGTTCGTGTTGGTGTTGCGTGTCCTGCGGGTTCGGTGTGTCGTTGGGGATGTGTGACGCCGGAGGAAGTTTCTGCTGTGCGTGGCGAGTTGGAGGACTTTGCGGCAGAGGTCTTCGGGCCGTTCGCGCGTAATGATCAGCGTCGGTGGGGGCGGGTCTACCTGCGGGGCCTGCTCACGGACGGGCAGCGCAAGTCGGTCGAGCCGATGGCCGCCCGGCTTGGTGAGGACGGGAACCGACAGGCGCTGGCCCACTTCATTACCACCAGCCCATGGGATCCAGCGCATGTGAGGGCCCGGCTGGCCTGGAGGATGGAGAAGGCGATCCAGCCCACCGTGCCGATCTTCGATGACACCGGATTCCTCAAGGACGGCAATGCCTCGGCGTGTGTGTCGCGGCAGTACACGGGCACGGCGGGCAAGGTCACCAACTGCCAGGTGGGAGTCTCGCTACACCTGGCCTCGGATCATGCCTCGGCGGCGGTGGACTGGCGGCTGTTCGTGCCCGAGACCTGGGCGCCGGGGTCCGTGAAGGCGCATCCGGACAAGGTCGCCCGCCGCACCGCCTGCGGCATTCCCGAGGACATCGGGCATGTGGAGAAGTGGCAGCTCGCACTCGACATGCCCGACGAAACCCGCTCGTGGGGCATCGAGGTGCCGCTGGCTGTTGCGGATGCCGGATGCCGGATACGGGGACGCGGCCGCCTTCCGGCACGGCCTGCAGGCCCAGGGCCTCAACTACGTCGTGGGAATCTCTACCACCCTCTCGGCCCAGCCCGGCCGAGCGAGGCCGGTGACCGAGACGTACTCCGGGACCGGACGGCCGCCGGTTGCGAAGTACCCGGATAAGCCACAGTCGGTGAAACAGCTGGTCATCGGGGCGGGCCGGAAGGCGGCGAAGCCGGTGCAGTGGCGTGAGGGCTCCCGGCCCGGCACCGGCCGCAGTGGCTTCAAGCGGATGTACTCGCGGTTCGTGACCTTGCGGATTCGTCCTGCCGGACGCGAGGTCCGCCAAGCCGTCGACGGCCCGGAGCTTCCCGAGTGCTGGCTCCTGGCCGAGTGGCCGGCCGACCAGGCCGAACCCGTCCAGTTCTGGCTCTCCGACCTACCCGCCGACACCCCGCTAACCACACTGGTCCGCCTGGCCAAGCTCCGCTGGCGCATCGAACACGACTACCGCGAGATGAAGCAGGCGTTGGGCCTGGCCCACTTCGAGGGCCGCACCTGGAACGGGTGGCACCACCACGTCACCCTCGTCTCCGTCGCCCACGCCTTCTGCACCCTGCAACGACTGGCCAGAGCCCCAAAAGACACCACGCCGGCCTGAGCCTCTACCGCATCGTCCGCGAGCTACAGACCCTCCTCGCGACATGGACCGGCGTATGCCCCACCTGCCACTGCGGCATGCCCACACCAGCCCCAACCTGACCAAGCCCTACTAGTGCTCTGACCGCATAGGTTCACCGGGTTCGACGGCAGGCCGCGTGGGTGCGCTGGAAGGTGATCCCGCGGTGGTCGAGGAGGCAGCGCAGGGGGTCTCGCGGGCCGATGTGGATCATCCGGCCGTGGATGCATCGCAGGTAGGCGGCGAGTTTGCGGATCGACCAGCGGGTGAAGGGCTGGCCGAGTCCAGAAGCAGCCGCTCGGTACTCAGGGCCGGGGTCACGGACGGCGGCTACCCACGCGGCGCCGATCCGGTCAAACCGCTCTCAACAGCATGAAGTCGACAGCAGGAGCCCGCAGCCGCAGAGCAGGTGATCACGGGATACCGCCCGAAGACGCGCGGAGGGCGGCTCGTATCCTGACCAAGATCCAGGTAGAGAGCTGCGCAGTCGGCCACCTGGAGGACCGCCTCCGGCCTCCCGCACTGATCGGGCACGGCTGCACCGGAGGTGGTCCGGAAGCGACAAGGGGAGAGATTTTGAAGGGTTCTGCCAGCCTGAGAAAGTGGCGCGGGCCGACCGGACTGCTCGTGGCGCTCGCCGCCGCCGCGTCCCTGCTGACGGCCACGCCTGCCCAGGCCGAGGGCGCGGTGAGCCCGGCGGTGACCCCGTCAGCGAGCGGCCTGCGGGTGATCTCGTGGAACATCTGCGGTGACGCGGGCGGCACCCGGGACGGCACCACTCCCGGCTACTGCCCGTACCGCAACGAGCCTTGGAGGAAGGTCGACGCCATCGCCGACCTCGCCGACAAGCACCAGGCCGACGTGCTGATGCTCCAGGAGGCCTGCGGGTACGACAAGGACGCCGTGGAGCCCGCGAAGGTGCCCAAGCTCAGCCACATGTACCGGCTGGCCGAGGAGTTCGCCGCGCGCGGACAACAGTGGACGATGGTCCACGCGGTCAACCCCCGGTCCGGCGGTGAGGATCCGGCGAACTGTGCCGGCCGGGACGGCGGCCGGGGAGTGCTCGACGGCAACGTGGGCGTCCTGCTCGCCGTCAAGGGAGAGATCTCCGACGTCCAGATCACCGATCTCCGACCCAACGGTCTGACCGTCGAGGACTTCAAGGGTCTACTGACCGAGGACGAGCTCAAGAATCTCGACCAGCCGCAGGCGACCGCACACGGGGCGCAACAGCGGCCCCTGCTGTGTGCCCGGCTCACCGGCCGGCCGGACAAACTGTGCACCACACACCTGACCGCCGGAGTCAAGGACAAGCCCATCTACGAGGCGCTCAGGACGATCGAGTCGCGCACCCTCACATCCACCCTCGCCACCGACATCGGCGCCGGCCTGGTCCTCGGCGGCGATCTCAACGCCACCGCGGCATCGGCGACCCTGGAGCCCTTCGCGGGCAAGCTCGACCGCTGCGCGAACGACGCCCACACCCACCAGACATGGAAGCCCGGGAACGCCGCCCCGAGCCGGTACTGGCTGGACCACGTCTTCACCACCAGGCGAACGGCTCCCCGTTTCACCAGCTGCCAAGTCGATCAGTCACTGATGGACACGACCCGGATGGAAGGTGACGAGCAGTCCAATCCCCCCAGTTCGGTCTCGGACCACGCTCCGGTCATCACCTACCTGGGCACTCCCGGTGACCTCGACGGCGACGCGAAGCCCGACCTCCTCGCCATCGCGGGCGGCACGCTGCGCCTCCATCCAGGCGACGGCAAGGGCGGGCTGGGCGCGCCGGTGGTCATCGGCCAGTCCGGCTGGTCCGGTGCCTCGGTGACCCACCGCGGGGACTGGACCGACGACGGCCGGGAGGACATCGTGGCCCGCGTCGGCAGCGAACTCAGGCTCTTCCGCAACCGTGGCGGGGGCACCATCGCCGGCCACTTCAAGCTCGCCACCGGCGTGCCGACCGACACCAGGATCCTCGCCACCGGCGACATCTCCGGCGACGGGTACCCGGACCTGGTCGCCGTGTCCGGTGACAAGCTCTACCGCTACGACGGAGTCCGCGGCGCGGAGCCGTCCGTGAAGGCCGCGGTCGAGATCGGCACCGGAGGCTGGAAGGACATGATGATGGCCGCTCCGGGCGACTCCGACCGCAACGGCCGACCGGACCTCTTGGCCCGTGACGCGGAGGACGGACAGCTGTGGCTGTACCGGGGCAGCGGCACGGGCACATTCCCGTTCACGGACCGTGTCGAGTACGGCCGCGACTACAAGACCAACCGGCCGCTGATCACCAGCGGCGGTGACGCGAACCTCGACGGCAAGGCCGACATGTGGGCGACGACCGACACCGGGGCGCTGCTCTTCTACGCGGGCACCGCACAGGGAACCGGCGACGGAGCCAGGACCGAGGTGGCCCCGAACGGCTGGGCCGCCGTTCAGTCCATGAGCTGACCGGCCGCAACGAGCACGAGCACGGTTGCGGCTGGCCCGGCCGGCCGAAGGCGCTGGCTTCCTACGGCGTGATCTCACCGCCGTAGGAAGCCGGGCCAGTGCGTGGTGTGCTGGGAGACAGCTCCCTGATCGTCACGCCGGGAGTCGCGCTTTCTGGTGAGTCCGCAGGTGAGCACGCCCGGCCCGGCACACTGGGTGCTGCCATTGCCGCTGGTGCGTCACATGTTGTCATGGGCCGGACGGTCACCCGTGCCGCGGACCGGGCCGCGGCATTCCGGCTCGTCCGCGCCGACCTGGAGCTGTGAGCGGAAACGATCACCGGACTGGATGGTCAGGCCGCTGCCAGCGAGTGCGGCCGGCTGCCCCAGCGGATGCCCTTCTCGCTGCGGATGCGGGCGCGTTCTTTGCGTTGGGCGGCCAGGACGTCGGGGTGGCGGGCGTTGGCGTTGCGCCAGCGCAGATAGGCGTGCAATGCGCGGGTCTGGACGGTGTGGTTTGGGTGGTTGGAGTTCGCCAGGGTGAATTGCCGCAGCGGTCCGAAGTGCGCCTCGATCGGGTTCGCCCAGGAGGCATTGGTCGGAGTAAAGCAGAGCTCGGTCTTGTTCTTCCGCGCCCACTTGCGGATCTTCGCTCCCTTGTGGGCGGAGAGGTTGTCCAGGATCACGTAGATCGGGGCGCCGTCGGGGCGTGCTGACCGGATGGATTTCAGCGCGGCCAGGGACTGGGCGGCGCCCTTGTGGCGGCGGTTGACGCCCCACAGGGTGTCGTCGCCGACCGAGTAGCAGCCGTGCAAATAGGTGACCCCATGCGTGCGGTGGTAGGTCGCCGGGACCCGGTCGGGCCGGCCCGGCTTGGCCCAGCAGGAGCCGCCGGTGGGGCGGATGCCGAGCGGTCCGAACTCATCGAAGGCGAAGACCCGGTCGGGGAAGTGGTCCAGGACGTACTCGATCCGGTCGAGTTTGGCGTCGCGGTTGGGGTCGGTGGAGTCCTTCCACGTCTTGGTGCGCTGGAAGGTAATCCCGCGACGGGCGAGAAGGCAGCGCAGGGCCTCGCGGCCGATGCGGATCAACCGGCCGTGGATGCGTCGCAGGTAGGCGGCGAGTTTGCGGATCGACCAGCGGGTGAAGGGCTGGCCGAGCTTGGTCGGGCGGGTGGTGGCCGTCTGGATGACGAAGTCCTCGTCATCAGTGCTGAGCTGGCGGGGACGGCCTCCCGCCCACCGAGGGTCCAGGCAGGCCAGGTCGATCTCGTTGAATCGGTGGATCACATCGCGGACTGTGTCCTCGTCGGCCTGCACCAGCTGGGCGATCACCGGTACTCGGTTGCCGCCGGCTGAAGCCAGCAGCATCATCGCGCGCCGGTAGCGCACCGTACTGGTACTGCCGTGGCGCACGATCCGCTGTAACTGCTGGCCTTCCAGATCTGTCAGTCTCCGGACCCTGACCGGCTCCGCCACCACGCCTCCCCGCACCCTGGATGTCTGTCCGCCCGCATCCAACCGGTCCGGACCGTGCCACCGCCAACCCGGTGAACCCATGCGGTCAGAGCACTAGGGACCGCAGCGGCCCCATCGGGGCGGCATGAGGACGCGCCCCTGGGTTCTGACGCACCGTCGGATTTCGGGCACTCCCGGGCACCTGGCGGTGCGCGAGATCGGGGAATCCACGGGGTGACCTGGGGCTACTCCGGGCACACCAAGTGTGGTGATATCCCGAGGGATTGCTGTGAAATCGCAGGTCAGACGTACTCCCTTACTGCTACCTGTTCCCTTCCTCTGGTACGTCACCCCCGGCCCGCGCGCCTTCGACGTCCAGCCGATCCGCTACGACCTCACCCCCTACGCCGCCCTCCTCAACGACGGCCGTCCGCACCGGATCGAGGTCTCCGTCGCCGGGGTTCCCGCCGGACAGACCGGCTGGAGCACCCCCACCAACCTGCTGCTCTGGCAGGACGAGGCCAGGGAGGTCGTCACCGGCGCCCTGACCCGGTACGAGCGGAGCGATCCGGCCGGCCACTCCCGCTGGACGCCCGCGGCCCCCGGTGGACAGCACCGCCTGGACACCGGGGACGGACACCGGCTGACCGTGGCCGGGCACCTGAACACCTCCCACGGCCGCGTGGCCACCACCGTCACCCGCGCCGTACGGGGCACCTCCGCGCACCGGTGGACCGACGGCGAGAACCAGGACGCGCTCACCGCGACCTGGACCGACGAGGAGAGCGTGACGCGAGGGCCCACCACCACCTGGACCGACCGCACCTACACGATGGACGGCGAGACCACCCTCGGCGCCGGCGACCGGCTGCGTACCGTCCTCTCGCTCGGCGACCGCGCCGACACCGTCACCCTGCGCGGCGGCAAGGCCGTCGACGGCTCCCGGCTCGACGACCGGTACACGGGCGACGCCACCTACACCGCGAACGTTCCGCGCGACCAGCGGCACGCGGTCGCCACCACCTCCGCCCGCTACCGGTTGTACGGGTCCGCAGTGCCCGGCGGCTGTTACGACCGGACGGTCGACACCGCTCAGGGCACGCTGACGGTGGACCGCCGACACTGCTGAGCCGGCCGCCCCCTACGATGAGCGGCCATGGATACGAGTGAGGCCGGCAGACAGCTGATCGACGGCCGTTTCGAGCTGGTCACACCCCTGGGCAGCGGGGGCATGGGCACGGTGTGGCGCGCCCGCGACATCGCCCTGCACCGCGAGGTCGCGCTCAAGGAGGTGCGCCCGCCGGACCCGGCGACCGCCGCAGCCCAACCCGATCTCGCCGACCAGCTGCGCGAACGGGCCGTCCGCGAGGCGCGCGCCCTCGCCCGCCTCGCCCACCCCCACGTGGTGACGATCCACCACATCGTCGAGCCCCCCGAGGGCGCGGACGGACACCCGTGGATCGTCATGGAGCTGGTCCAGGGCGGCTCCCTGCACGACCGGCTGGCGTCCGGGCCGATGCCGACCGCCGACGTGCTGCGGCTCGGCCTCGACGTGCTCTCCGCGCTGCGCGCCGCGCACGCCGAGGGGGTGCTCCACCGCGACGTGAAACCGGCCAACGTGCTGCTGCGCCCCAGCGGGTCCGCCGTGCTCACCGACTTCGGCATCGCGGCCCTGCACGGATCGACCGCGCTCACCTCGACCGGCGTGCTGATCGGCTCGCCCGAGTACATCGCGCCCGAACGCGTCCGCGGGGAGGAGGGGCTGGCCGCCTCCGACCTGTGGTCGCTGGGCATGCTGCTCTACGTGGCCGCGGAGGGGGTCCACCCGCTGCGCCGGGCCACCAGCCTGGCCACGGTCGTCGCGGTGCTCGACGAGCCGATCCCGGCGCCCGTGCGCTCCGGCCCGCTGGCGCCCGTACTGGAACGGCTGCTCGTACGGGACCCGGCCGCGCGGCCCGACGGGGCACAGCTGGAACAACTGCTCCGGGACGCGAGCGCCGCTCTCGGATCCGGCTACGGGTCGGGCGCCGCGCCGGTCGTCGCCGCGCCGGCCGTCTCGGCGCCGGCCTCGCCGGCCGTTCCGGCTGTGGCGGCCGCGCCTGTCGCCCCGGGTCAGTACGGTCCGTACGGCGGCCCGTACGGCGCGCCCACCCCGCCGCCGTTCGGTCAGGGCGCCTCTCCCTACGCGGCCCCCACCACCCCCGTCGGACTGACGCCCGCACCGCGCAGGCGCCCGGCCCTGATCGGCGCCGCGCTCACGGCGGTGCTGGCGGCCGCGGTCGTCGGGATCGTCCAGTTGATGCCCGACGGGAACTCCGGGGACGACGACGCGGCCGACTCCCGCGCCACCCGGCCCGCCGTCGCCACCCCGGGCGGTACTCCGGCCTCCACCCCCGGCGCCAAGGCGAGTACCTCCAAGGCCGACACGGCCCGCGGCAGCATGCTCACCCCGCAGAACATCCGGATCGCCCTGGACGCGCTCAAGGAGAAGACCGGTACCACCACCTTCGTGGACCTCAAGGTCTACGAGGGCTACGTCCTCGCCTCGATCCCCACCGCCCCCGGCGCCGAGACCGTCGACGCCTGGCAGTACCGCGACGGCGCCGCCAAGCGCACCGGCCCGGACGGCACGGTCGAGGAGGGCGAGCCGCTCATCGACATGGCCACCGTCAACTGGGACGCGCTGCCCGGCCTGCTGGAGCAGTCCAAGAAGGAGCTGAAGATCGAGAAGCCGACCTCGACCTATGTGATCGTCGAGCCCTGGATGATGGACCAGGTCCCCTGCATGCGGCCCTACATCACCGACGAGTACGGTCGCGGCGGCTACGTACTCGCCGGTATCGACGGCAAGGTCAAGAAGGTCACCCCGTTCTGACACCGTGTACCCGTACGCATGTACGGTCCGACACGTTCAGGAGCACGACCACGATGCCCAGCTGGCGCACCACCCTCACGGGGGCCGGCATATCCGGCCCCCGGCTGCGCGACGACTACACCCACGCCGCGCGCCGGGTGCTCCGCCGCGAACCCGCCCCGTACCTGGCGCTGCGGCTGCTCGCCGCGCCGCCGCTGGTGCCCGCTCTCGCCGCGGGTCTCGCCTTCATGAACCTGGTCGACGACGTCGCCGAGACCGGTACCCCGCAGCAACGGGCCGCCGGTCTCGCCGCGTTGTCCGAGCGGGTGGCGGCGGCCCTGAAGACCGGGGACAGCCCCGATCCCCTCCTGCGGGCCTACGCGCACGCGGTGGACGCCCGCGGCCTGCCCCCGCACTGGGTCTCCCGCTTCCTGGAGGGCGCCGCCACCGCCGAGGCCGGCTTCGACGGCTTCGCCGCGGAGGAGGACTTCCAGGCCTACCTCGACGCCTACGCGTGGCCGGGGGTGCTGGTCTTCACCGGACTGCAGTACCAGGGCGGCCCCGACCCGGAACAGGCCGCGGGCTGGCGGCGGTTCGTCGACGCCGCCCAGCGCGTGGACTTCCTCGCCGATCTCCGCGGGGACCTGGCGGACGGCAGGCTCTGCATCCCGCGCGCCCGGCTCGACGAGCATTCGGTGACCCGCGCCGACCTGGAACAGGCCCGCGACACCCCGGCCGTGCGGGCTCTGCTGGCCGCCGAGTGCCGGCGTGCCCGTACGGCCCTGGACGCCGCCCACGGGATCGGCGGCCTCGCCGAACCCGGGCTGCGTCCCGTCATCGCGACGATGACGGAGCTGATGGCGCACCAGCTGAACGCCGTGGAGCGGGCGGGGGTCACCGCCCTGCGCCGGGACATCGGCTACGGCCTGGCGGCGCCCCTGCGGATCCTCGTCCGCGCCGCCCGGCGTCGTCCGGTGTGAACCGGCGCGGGGAGTTCTCCGGCTCCTAGTAGGCCCCGTTGACGTTGTCGATCGAGCCGTAGCGCGCCGCCGCGTAGTTGCAGGCGGCCGTGATGTTGGCGACCGGGTCGTAGGAGTTCTGCGACGTGCCGGGCACGTGGTAGGCGCGGAAGGTCGGATCGATGACCTGGAGCAGCCCCTTGGACGGGATGCCGTTCCGGGCGTTGATGTCCCAGTTGTTGATCGCCAGCGGATTGCCCGAGGACTCCCGCATCACATTGCGGTGAATTCCGTTGTAGGAGCCGGGAATACCGTGCTTGGCCATGACGGCGAGGGACTCGCGGATCCACCCGTCGAGATTGTTCGGGTAGGCGGTGGCGGGCTTGGCGGCGGGCTTGAGGGTGGTCCGGGCGGCGGACCTGCTCGCGCGCTCGGTCTCCGCCGGGGTGCCGAGCTTCAGTTTGACGCCGGGCCGGATGATCGACGGGTTGTCGCCGATGACGCTCCGGTTCGCCGCGTAGAGCTGCTGCCAGCCGCCGCTCAGGGAATGATCCGCCGCGATCTCCGAAAGGGTGTCGCCCGCGACCACGGAATACGTCGTGGGGGCGGCGGCCGTCTCCACCGCCCCGGCGGTGGTCGCACTGATCAGCGGGAGAGTGAGGGCCGCGCCACCGGTGCCGGCCAGAGCCAGCTTGCGGGTGATCCGGTGGTGCTTCGGCCGACGGTGCTTACCCTTTGCAGGCATGGCGGAATTCCTCACGTGGGGGGACGGGAGATCCCGGGCGGCGGCCGTATTCGGCAGCTGACCACCAGGAACGAGGTGACCGTAGGCGAGCCCGCCGCGCGGGAACAAGACCCGAATTCCACCGATAGATCGACATCTCGCTATCAGCCGGGTAAATGACCTTGAAGGGGTATCCGCGTAATAGCCGATTCCCTTTCCGGGAAAAGGGAATCGGCTGTCTTCCGGAAATGATGTTGACGTGTTCGGTGTGGCTCACATCACGGGTCGCCGGCCGGGTGGCCAATACGGGCAAGTCCGCTCTCCGGGTGCCTGATTCGGGCGAGTTGCTCGTAGGCGGCGAATCGCCCATTCGGGATCCTTTCCGGCGGATCGCCGGCCGGTGTGCGCCCCAGGGTCACGCCAGCCGCTCCAGGGCGGCCGCCACGGCCTCCACCGCCCCCTGCGAGGCCGGCAGCAGCGGCAGCCGGACGTCCGGGGTCGGGATCCGCCCCTGGGCGTGCAGGACACCCTTGAGGACCGCCGGATTGGGCTCGGCGAAAGCCGCCGCCGACATCCGGGCCAGCGCGTGCCCCAGCGGCCGTGCCCGGGCCACGTCGCCCGCCCGCCACGCCGCGGCAAGCTCCGCGAAGCGGTCGGTCGCCAGATGCGCCGAGGCCAGGATCCCGCCCACCGCACCCAGCGCCAGCAGCGGGGACAGGTACGCGTCG
Source organism: Streptomyces sp. NPDC001549 (assembly GCF_042894025.1). Taxonomy (NCBI): domain Bacteria; kingdom Bacillati; phylum Actinomycetota; class Actinomycetes; order Kitasatosporales; family Streptomycetaceae; genus Streptomyces; species Streptomyces sp. NPDC001549. The sequence continues at coordinate 109,377 of NZ_JBIAVJ010000031.1, read as the reverse complement.
TCACCGGCCAGCACCTCGAACCCGGCCGGCAGGTCACCGAGCAGCGCCACCGCGTCCTCGCCGATGCCACCGCCCGCGTACTTCATGCCGGCCACCCCCGGCAGCGCCCCGAGCGCCCGCAGCGCGGCCGCGTCCAGGGGCTGCCCGGTCCGGTACGGGATGTGATAAACGATCAGCGGTACCGGGCTCACCCCGGCCAGCCGCGCGAAGTGCGCCAGCACCCCGGCCGCCGGGGGACGGACGAACGGCGGCACGGTCACCAGCGCCGCCCGCACCTCGGGCCACCGGGTCAGCCGGGCCAGCGAGGCCTCGGCGGCCCGGGTGCCGCCGGCCCCCGCGCCGACGACGAGCGGCGCGCCCCGCTCCCCGCAGACCCGGGCGCACACCCCGGTGACGAGGTCGCGCTCCGCCTCGTCGAGGCCGGCCGCCTCCGCGGTGGTGCCGAGCGCGACGATGCCGGTGGCGCCCGCGTCGAGCACCTCGTGGGCGAGCGCCTCCAGCGCCTCGGCGGCGACGTTCCCGGCGCGGGTGAAGGGAGTGACGAGCGGTACGTGGATCCCGTGCAACGGGAGGTTCTGTGCGATGTCCTGTGCCATGCCCACGAGCCTTGCCCGTCCGAAGGGTCAAATCCAGTTCGCGTTCCTTACCCAACCCGTAAGCTGAGCCGATGCTCGACGTACGACGCCTGCGCCTGCTGCGCGAACTCGCCCGCCGCGGCACCATCGCCGCTGTCGCCGAGGCCCTCAGCTTCAGCCCTTCGGCGGTCTCCCAGCAGCTCGGCGTCCTCGAACGGGAGGCCGGCCTGCCCCTGCTGGAGCGCACCGGCCGCGGGGTCCGCCTCACCCCGGCCGGCCAGAACCTGGTCGGACACGCCGAGGCGGTCCTCGAACGGCTGGAACAGGCCGACGCCGACCTCGCCGAAGCGCGCGGGGGCCTGGCCGGAGCCCTGCGGATCGGCGCCTTCCCCACCGCCACCCGGGCCATCGTCCCGGCCGCGCTGACCGCCCTCGCCCGGCGCCACCCGGGGCTGGAGCCGATGGTCTCGGAGACGGACCCGGCGGCGGTGGCACACGCCCTGCGGGCCGGGGACCTGGACGTGGCCCTGGTGCACGAGTACGACTTCGTACCCGCCGAGCCCGAGCCGGGACTGGCCACCGAACCGCTCTACGGCGAGGCGATGTATCTGGCCGCGCCCGCCGCCGGGGTCCCCGCCCAGGCCCCCGCCCAGGCCCCCGCCCAGGCCCCCGCCCCTCCCGGGGGACCCGCCGAGTCCGGGGGATCCGACCAGGGCGCGGTCCTGCGGACGCACGCCGGGGCGCCCTGGATCACCGCCACCCCCGGCACCCTCTGCCACGCCATGACCGTCCGGGCCTGCCAGGCCGCCGGTTTCACCCCGCGGGTCCGCCACCAGGTCGACGAGTTCGCCACCGTGCTCGCCCTCGTCGCGGCGGGCCAGGGGGTGGCCGTCGTACCGCAGCTCGGGGTCACGGGACCGCCCGATCCGGCCGTACGCCTCACCCGCCTGCTCATGGAGCGCCGTACCAACCTCGCCTTCCGCAGCGGAGCCGGCGCGCACCCGGCCGTGGCGGCCTTCGGCGCGGCACTCCGGGCCGCCGTACCGCCGGATCTGGCCGGGTCGCGCGCCGGAACGTGACACAACTCCCTTACCGCGTGCCGTCCGTGTACGTTCGTTGATCCAGACGGATACGATCAGAGCGGGGTACGACGTGACACATCGCGTACGAGGGGTCATCGCCCGGAGCAAGGGCGCACCGGTGGAGACGACCACGATCCTCGTGCCCGACCCGGGACCCGGCGAGGCTCTCGTCCGGGTGCAGGCCTGCGGCGTCTGCCACACCGACCTGCACTACCGTGAGGGCGGCATCAACGACGAGTTCCCCTTCCTGCTCGGCCACGAGGCCGCCGGGGTCGTCGAATCGGTCGGCCCGGACGTCACCTCCGTGGCCCCCGGCGACTTCGTGATCCTCAACTGGCGTGCGGTGTGCGGCACCTGTCGCGCCTGCAAGCGCGGACGCCCGTGGTACTGCTTCGCCACGCACAACGCCACCCAGCCCATGACCCTGGAGGACGGCACCCCGCTCTCCCCGGCCCTCGGCATCGGCGCCTTCGCCGAGAAGACCCTGGTCGCGGCCGGCCAGTGCACCAAGGTGGACCCGGCGGCCGCCCCGGCCGCCGCCGGACTCCTCGGCTGCGGCGTGATGGCCGGTCTCGGCGCCGCCCTGAACACCGGCAACGTCGGGCGGGGCGACTCCGTCGCCGTCATCGGCTGCGGGGGAGTGGGCAACGCGGCCGTGGCCGGAGCCCGCCTCGCCGGCGCCTCGCGGATCATCGCGGTCGACATCGACGACCGGAAGCTGGAGTGGGCCCGGGGCCTGGGCGCCACCCACACCGTCAACGGGCGCACGGAGGACGTGGTCAAGGCCGTCCAGGCCCTGACCGGCGGCAACGGCGCGGACGTGGTCATCGACGCCGTCGGCCGCCCCGAGACCTACCAGCAGGCCTTCTACGCGCGCGACCTGGCCGGGACGGTGGTCCTGGTGGGCGTACCGACCCCGGAGATGAAGCTCGAACTCCCGCTCCTCGACGTCTTCGGCCGCGGCGGCGCCCTGAAGTCCTCCTGGTACGGGGACTGCCTGCCCGAGCGCGACTTCCCGCTACTCGTCGACCTCTACCTGCAAGGCCGACTCGACCTGGACGCCTTCGTCTCCGAGACCATCCCGCTCGACGGCGTCGAGGACGCTTTCGCCCGGATGGAACGCGGCGAGGTCCTCCGCTCGGTCGTCGAGTTCTGACACCCCGTCCGACCCGACCCGGCCCGCCCGTTACGCCCGGCCGGGTCGGATCGGGTCGGCCCGGCCGGTCCGGTCCTGCCTAGACTCGGACCGCCGCAACCCCCGCGCCCCCGCCGCCACCCGGCCGGGGCGCGGTCCTTCATCTCCTCGTACCCCTGGGGGCCGTCCGTGACCATCGCACACAGCTACCGCCAGCCCGGCACGGTCCTCACCGACCACCGGTTCTCCGTCCCCCTGGACCACGCGCGCCCGGACGGGGAGCGGATCGAGCTGTACGCCCGGGAGGTCGTGGCCGCCGGCAAGGACCCCGAGGCGCTGCCGTGGCTGCTCTACCTGGAGGGCGGTCCGGGCTTCGGCGCCCGCCGTTTCATCGGCCGCCAGGCCTGGCTGGAGCGCGCACTGGCCGAGTACCGGGTCCTGCTCCTCGACCAGCGCGGAACCGGCCGCTCCACCCCGGTGAACCGGCAGACCCTGCCCCTGCGCGGCACCCCCGCGCAGCAGGCGGAGTACCTCGCCCACTTCCGCGCCGACTCCATCGTGCGCGACGCCGAGGCCATCCGCCCCGGCCTGACCGGCGGCACGCCCTGGACCGTGCTCGGCCAGAGCTTCGGCGGCTTCTGCGCGACCCACTACCTCTGCACCGCGCCCGAGGGCCTCACCGCCGCCCTGATCACCGGCGGCCTCCCGTCGCTGACCGCCACCGCCGACGAGGTGTACGAGGCCGCGTACCCCCGCATCGAGCGCAAGAACCTGGCCCACTACGCCCGGTACCCGATGGACGCCGAGCGCGCCCGCCGGATCGCCGCCCACCTCGCGGAGCACCCGGCCGAACTCCCCGGCGGCCACCGCCTCACCGTCGAGGGCTTCCAGTCGCTCGGCATCCTCCTCGGCGGGGGCGACGGCAGCCACCAGCTCCACTACCTGCTGGAGGACGCCTTCGTGCCGACCCCCGCGGGACCCGCCCTCTCCGACGCCTTCCTGGAGGGCGTCCGCGCCCAGCTCTCCTTCGCCGGGCACCCCCTCTACGCGCTGGTCCACGAGGCGATCTACGCCCAGGACCCCGCCACCCCCACCGCGTGGGCCGCCGAACGCGTACGCGCCGGCCACCCCCGCTTCGACGCCGGCAAGACGCTCGCCGGCGACGAGCCGCTGCTCTTCACCGGCGAGACCATCCACCCCTGGCACTTCACCACCGACCCGTCCCTCGCCCCGCTGCGCGAGACCGCGGATCTGCTGGCCGCCCGCACCGGCTGGCAGCGGCTCTACGACCCGGCGCGCCTGGCCGCCAACGAGGTGCCGGTGGCCGCCGCCGTCTACCACGACGACATGTACGTGGACACCGCGCACTCGCTGGAGACGGCCCGGTCCGTCCGGGGCCTGCGGACCTGGGTGACGGACGAGTTCGAGCACGACGGCGTCCGCGCCGGCGGCACCCGCGTCCTGGACCGGCTGCTGGCCCTGGTCCGCGACGAGGCGTAACCGGTGTCCGCGCAGGTCAGGGATGTGATGGGGGCCTCGATAAATCGTTCCGGCAGAAGTTGATCACACGGTTAGGGTGGGGCCTCGTACCCGAGGAACCGACCAATGTGTGGAGCGTGCATGCTGAGAAGGATGTCGAGCGCCGTCTCGCTGGCCCTGGCCGGCGGACTGGCCGTGACCGGCGTGGTGGCAGGAACGGCGACGACCGCCGTCGCTGCGCCCGCCGGCAGCGCCGCGGGGGCGGGGGAGACCCCCGTCGGCGCACAGGCCTGGACGCGCGTGTCCAAGAAGAACCCGAACCGCTCCTACTGGAACACCGCCGACGACCTGCGCGTCGGCAACGAGGGCGGCGCCGAGGGTCTGTCCCGCGCGTACCTCCGCCTGGACACCGGCGCGCTCAAGGGCGCCACGGTCTCCAAGGCGACCTTCCGGATCACCAACACGGGGGCCGCGTCCTGCACGGGCCGTCCGGTGGAGCTGTGGAGCGTCGGCGAGGTCTCGGCGAAGACCACGTGGAAGAACCAGCCCGCCAAGGCCGTCCGGCTGGCGACGGTGACGGACGCCAGGGGCCGTGAGGGCTGCGCGGCGGGCGACCTCGAATTCGACGCCACCGCGTTGGTGAAGGAGGCGGCGGCCACGTCCCAGGCCTCCGTCACCGTCGGTCTGTTCGCCGCGGACGAGTCCGACTCCTCGGCCTGGAAGCGCTTCGCCCCGGCGAGCGCGAAGCTGGAGACCACCATCGGCCGCCCCGTGCCGCCGGTGATCAGCTCCCCCGAGTTCCCCGACGCCTCGAACGGGGCCCCCGCCAACACCGGCAAGGCCCGCACCCCGGGCACGTTCACCTTCGGTACCGGTGGCGCCGTCAACCTCGAGAAGATCGTCTACTGGTCGACCTTCGACTCCCGCGAGGTCACCGTGGCACCGGGCGCCGCGGTCGTGATCACGCCGACCGGCTCCGGTCCCCACATGATCTACGCGTACAGCGTCGACAAGGCCGGGCGCCGTTCGGACCAGGCCGTGTACCACCTCTGGGCCCTCGGGAACGGCGGGGTCCGCGACGCCGCCGACGACCTGAACGGCGACGGACTGCGCGACCTGTGGACCCTGGACGCGGGCGGCAGGCTCCGTTTCTCAGCCGGCCGGGCCGATGGCACCTTCGCCCCGGCCGTCGACGGCGGGGCGTCCTTCGCCCCGGGAACCCGGATCGCCGCCGGCGGGGACTGGGGCGAGGACGGCTACAACGACCTGCTGGTCCTCGAGCCCAACGAGGGGATCAGGGCGAAGCAGCTCCGGCTCCTCCCCAACGACGGTCTCGGCAGCGTCCGTCCGCACGACGGCATCGTGCTGAGCGTCTTCTGCCCGGTCGCGGATCCGGACGCGGGGTGCGTCAACGACAACCCGGCGTGGACCGGCGACGACCACTGGTCCCATGCCGAGGACATCGCCGACGCGGGTGACTTCAACGGCGACGGCGAGCCCGACCTGCTGGTCAAGCAGGGCGCGCGGCTCTGGGCGTACACGGGCAGCCGCTCCGGCTACCTCGACATGAACGGCGGCCCGGTCCTCGTCGGCGACGGCGGCTGGGACACCGTCTCGGTCCTCGTCCCGGGCGACACCGACGGCGACGGCGCCACCGACCTGTGGGTGCGCGACGACGCCTCGGGCGACCTGTTCGCCGTGAAGGGGGCCAAGAACGCCGCCGGGCACCTCGACCCCACGAGCTGGGGCACGGCGCAGCGCGTGAAGATCGGCTCGGGCATCGGCCGGACGGCCTACCCGACGCTGGTCTCGGCGGGCGACTTCGACCGCGACGGTCTGGTCGACCTGTCCGCCGTCGGCGCCGACGGCAAGGCCGTCTGGTTCCGGGCGACGGCCACCGGGATCGACGCGAGCCCGCGGCCGATCGGCTGATCCCGCGTCGACCGGCCGGGCCGGCGTCCCCGCTCAGGGGCGCCGGCCCGCTGTCGTTTCCGGGGGCGGCTCCACGAACGCGCGGGTCAGGTGCGCGGTGGCCAGCAGGGCGCCGCGCCGCCGGGCCCGTGCGAGCAGGTCCTCCCGGGAGACGCGGGCGGTATCCCGGTCGCGCTCGTGGGAGTACGGCACCGCCGGGTCGCCCAGCTGCACCGCGTGCACCAGTACGTCCCCGGTGACCACCACGTCCCGGGCTCCGGAGCCCTGGTCCACCAGCACCGACTGGTGACCCGGGGTGTGTCCGGGCGTCGGCAGCAGGGTGATGCCGGGCGCCAGCCGGTGGGCGCCGTCGACCTCGTGCAACTGCCCGCTCGCCCGCAGCGGCGCCACCGTCCAGTCCCACACCGGGTCCGCCCGGTCCAGCCCGGCCACCTCCGCGCGCTGTACCACGTACCGGGCCGCCGGGAAGAACGGCTCCCCGCCGGCCCCCGACGACCAGCCCGCGTGGTCCTCGTGAAGGTGGGTCAGGACCACCGCCTCCACGTCGGCCGGAGCGATGCCGGCCGCCGCGAGGGCCTCCGGCAGCCGCCCCGGCACCGGCGCCCAGGCGGCGGCGGGGGACTGCGCCGGCCCGACCCCGGCGTCCACCAGCACCCAGCGGCCGCCGGGCCGGGCGATCGCGAAGCACCGGAAATCGAGCGCCCAGGTCCCGTCCGGCCCGATCGCGCCCGGATCCAGCCGGCCGGCCCGCTCCCACGCGGCCTCGCTCGCCCCCGGGAAGGCGGTACGGGCCGGCTCGAAGAAGATCCCCGTGGCGTCGAGCAGCGCCACCACCCGCCCGTGTCGGTCCATTCGCCTATTGTGCGATACATGACCGAACAGCCTGATCAGCAGCCCGCCTTGCAGCCCATGCCCACCGACTGGACGCGCGCCCTCGCGGTGGTCGCGCACCCCGACGACCTCGAGTACGGGTGCGCCGCGGCCATCGCGCACTGGACGGACGGGGGCCGGGAGTTCGTCTACCTCCTCGCCACGCGCGGCGAGGCGGGCATCGACAGCATCGCCCCCGCCGACTGCGGTCCCCTGCGTGAGGCGGAGCAGCGGGCGAGCGCCGCGGTCGTCGGCGTGTCCGAGGTGGAGTTCCTGGACTACCGCGACGGCGTCGTCGAGTACGGCCTCGGCCTGCGCCGGGACATCGCCGCCGCCATCAGGCGGCACCGGCCCGAGCTGATCGTCACCCTCAACCACCGTGACACGTGGGGCGGCGCGCAGGGCGGCGGCTACTGGAACACCCCCGACCACAAGGCCGTCGGCCGGGCCGTGCTGGACGCGGCCGGTGACGCCGGGAACCGCTGGATCTTCCCCGAGCTGATCGAGCAGGGCCTGGAGCCGTGGAACGGCGTGCGCTGGGTCGCGGTGGCCGGATCCGCCACCCCGACGCACGCGGTCGACGCCGGCCCCGGACTGGAGCGTTCGATCACGTCCCTCCTGGAGCACAAGGCGTACATCGAGGTGCTCACGGACCAGGACCCCGAGGAGTACGTCCGCACCTTCCTCACCGGGAACGCCCAGCAGGCGGCGGCCCGGTTCGGCGGGCGTCCGGCCGTGGCGTTCGAGGTCTTCCCCCGCTGACCGGCCCCCTCTAGTCTGACGATCCGTCAGTTCGACGGGTCGTCAGCCATCGGGCCGGGGGTGCGGGACACGGTGATCGACACCATCTCCACGGAGATCGCGGAGGGCGAGGAGCGGATCAGGCTGGAGGTCGCGGACGGTCTCGCGGTCCTCACCCTGTGCCGCCCGGACCGGCTCAACGGCTGGAGCTGGGAGTCCACCCGCCAGCTCGGCCTGCTCGCCGACCGGATCCGCTTCGACGCGTCCGTACGGGCGGTGCTGCTGCGGGCCGAGGGCCGGGCCTTCTGCGCGGGCATCGACGTGACCGCCCCGGGCGGCGCCGTCACGGGCGGCACCCCGGCCGAGCGCACCCGCAACTACTACGAGGGCATCCGCTGGGTGCACGAGCGGTTCGCGGTCCTCGCCCGCCTCCCCCAGCCGGTGGTGGCCGCCGTCCAGGGCTACTGCCTCGGCTTCGGCTTCGAGCTGGCACTGATGGCCGACGTCCGGGTGGCGGCCGAGGACGCCGTCTTCGCGCTCCCGGAAGCCGGGCTGGGTGTGGCGGTGGACGCGGGCGGCGACCTGCGCATCGCCCGCGAGGCGGGTGCGGGCTGGGCCAAGTACCTGGCCCTGACGGGCCGGCGCGTCGACGCCGCGACGGCGCAGCGGCTCCATCTCGTCCAGCTGGTCGTCCCCGGCGACGACCTGGAGGCCACCGCCCGCGCCGTGGCGCAGGAGATCGCCGCCAACGCGCCGCTCGCCGTCCAGGGCATCAAGCGCGCCATCGACAGCTACGCCGATGCCGCCCTCCCCGCGGCCCTCGACGGGGTGGCGATGACCGCGGCCCTCACCCTCACCTCGGAGGACTGCCGGGAGGGTTACACCGCCAAGGCGGCCCGCAGGCCCCCGCGCTTCAGCGGAGGATGAGCACCGGCCGGGTCGAGAACTCCTCGTACATGCCCTCGCCGTCCGGGCCGTACGTGAACTCGGCCGCGTACGGGTTGCGGTTGGCGGTGGCCAGCGGCAGCCAGCCGAGCAGATCGCCGTACCCGCCGCAGACGGCCTCCCCGCCGTCACCGCCGTGCACCGCGGCCGGGTCGCCGCTGAGCTCCGTGCCGTAGCTGTCGTAGGCGATGTGCAGCCCGAAGGCGTTCGGCTCGTGACGCAGGCGCCCGTTCCCGTACGACGGCTCGCCCAGGGGGCACTCGTTCCCCCACCGGAACAGGGTGCCCGCCCCGGCCCCGCACGCGTGCTCCCACTCGTCGGCGCCGGGTATTCGCAGCCCGCGCGCCGCGAGCGCGGCCGGCATGTCGGCCGCCGGTTCGGTCAGGGCCTCGTCCTCCACGGCCATGAGCACGGTGGCCAGCGTCGCGGTGCGCGGCGGGCTGAGCACGTCGGCGAGATAGGCCTTGAGGTCCTCGTGCCCGTACCCGTACCCCTCGTCCACGCTGGCCGCGTAGTCGGCCGTCTGTGCGGGCGTCGGCTCCCAGGCGTCCAGGTCGAACCCCAGCCGCACCGTCCCGCCGGGTACGAGGGCGAACTCCCGTCCCTCGCGCTCGATGCGTACGCGGTGCAGCGACCCGCCCAGGTGTCCGACGGCGTCGAACAGCACCACCCGGCCGCCCACCTGTCCGGCGGCCTCGTGGGCGAGGCGCTCGGCGGCGGCCGGTTCGAGCGAGCGCCAGCGGTCAAGGGTCAGATCGGCGAGAGACATGCTCCGATCCTCGCACCGCCCACTGACAACCGGCGTTCAGGGGGAGGGGGTGAAGGGGCCGCGGCCCAGCTGGGTGCGGACCGGGACCACCTCGGGGCTGACCACCGACCGGCGCTGCCAGTTCGCGCCGTCCACCACGAGCGTGTGCCCGGTGATGAACCGGGCGTACGGCGAGGCCAGGAAGGTGGCGGCCCAGCCCAGTTCACGCGGCGCGCCGACCCGCAGGGCGGGCTGCCGGGCGTCCTTCGCGCCGGGCGCGGCGCGCTCCAGGCCGCCCCGGATGTCCTCGGTCATGTCGGCGTGCGGGAACAGCCCGGGGACGAGCCCGTTGATCTGGATGCCGTACGGGCCCCACTCGACGGCGAGCGTCTCCACCAGGCTCTTCACCCCGGCCTTGGCCGCGGCGCTGTGGGCGAAGCCCGGCCCGCCCGTCCACGCGTACGAGGCGCCGATGTTCACGATCGAGCCGCCGGTGCCCGCGGCGAGGTGGCGGCGGCCGAACTCGCGGGTCATCAGCCAGGTGCCCGTCAGCGTGATGTCGACGACCGCCCGCCAGGCGTTCGGCGAGAGGTCCTCCGCGGGGGAGGGGAAGTTCGCGGCCGCGTTGTTGACCAGTACGTCCGGCAGGCCGAAGGCCGCCTGCGCGGCGTCGAAGACCTCGGCGACCCGATCGGGGTCCCTGATGTCGCAGACGGCGGCCGTCACCCGGCCCGCGCCGGGGACGGCCGCCAACTCCTCCCGCGCCGCCTTGAGCTGCCCGGCGCGCCGGCTCGCGATCACCAGATCGGCGCCGAGCCGGGCGAACTCGGCGGCGATGGCCTTGCCCAGCCCGGTGCCGCCGCCCGTCACGAGGACCACCTGCCCCTCGTAGGTCCCGGGGGGCAGGGCGGCGGCGCCGAGCGCCGGTGGCGCGGGCAGCCCGTGCAGAGGGTTCTCCATGCGCCCATCGATAGCGTGCGGGCGCTCAGATCACCATCCCCGGGCGGCTCCGGTCACAGCACTAGCTCCCCGGGTTGTACGCCTGCTTGGTCGCACAGGTCCAGATGACCGGCTTGAGCTTGCCCTTCGCGTTCACGGCCGAGCCGCCGACCCGGTCGGTGTCCGAGACCGCTTCGGCCGTGCTCGCCCCGCCCGCGGTCAGCCGCGGCAGGGCCTTGACCGGGCCGGAGCCGGACCGCAGGAGTGCCTGGTCCGGCAGGGTCGGCATGTCCGGGTGGAACTTGGCCGTGCCGACGGTGAGGTTCGTCGTCGCACTGATCGCCTCGAACGTGGCGTACGGGTGCGTGCTCAGCACGGCCGGGGAGGTGGGCGTCCCGGTGAGCGGGGGCTCCCAGACGAGCGGAGCGTACTCGTACCACGGTCCGGCCCAGTCGTAGCCGACGACCCGGCCGCTCTCGTCGATGTCCTGGACGTAGCTGTCGTTCGCCGTGGGGGCCAGCAGCCGGGCGGCGGAGCCGTCTCCCGGCCACAGCACCGGGTGGGTGCCCTCCAGGTGCTGCCCGGTCTCGGGGACCTCGTAGTCCTGGGCGGCCATGCCGAGGATGTCGCCCCGGTTGTTGATGCCGGTGACCATCTCGATCCGGGACCCCGGACCGGCCTCGGCCGGGAGGGGCAGCTCGCGGACCTTCTGGCCGTCCTTCCAGACGGTGGCGACCCCGCCGTCGGAGCGGGAGACCACGTACCCGGCGTCGTTGACGTCGGCCTCGATGCCGTGTCCGTAGCTGTCCGGCAGCAGGGTGATGGCCGCGTCGCCCACCCGGTACGTGAACAGGGAGTGGAGGTTGACCCCGTGGAGGACACCCACCATCAGGCCGTGCGCGTTGACGGCGATCACCTGCCCGCTCTGGTCCGGGTCGCTCAGCGGGACCCGGTGCACGGTGGTGCCGGTCCAGTAGACGGGCTTGCGGCCCGAGACGCCGACGGCGAGGTTGCCCGCACCGAGGCCGAAGACACCCTGGCTGGGCGGGATGTCGCGGACGTACGACTCGTCCCCGATCGAGCCGAGAACCTGGATCTTCGGTGCGCACTTCGCGTCGGCCGCCACGGCCGGGCCCGCCGCGCTGATCAGGCCGGCCACGACGATGGCGGCGGCGGCCGCGGACATGCTTCTTCTCATGTGATTGTCCCCCCTGGACAGGTGCCGTTCCCCGTTGAGTCATGACACGTGCACGCCACATGCTGCCTGATCTTGGTGCGGATGTGGCCTGAATGACGCGTGTTGATTCGCTCCGGAGGGTTCTCCACCCTGACCGGTGGTTCCCAGAGAGGCAAGCGACTGCTTAGTATGCCCGCGGAGCGTGGTTCCTCGACGGCGGCTGGAGGCCCCGGATGCAGGCATGGCGAGTACATACCCCCGGCGAACCCCGAGAGGCCCTTCGCCTCGAAGAGATTCCCGAACCGGTACCCGGCGAGGGCGAGGTGCGGCTGCGGGTCCTCGCGGCGAACCTCAACTTCCCCGACGCGCTGCTCGTCCGCGGCCAGTACCAGATCCGCCCGCCGCTGCCCTTCACCCCCGGTGTCGAGATCTGCGGCCTCACCGACGACGGCCGCCGCGTCATCGCCACCCCGAGCCTGCCCCACGGCGGCTTCGCCGAGTACGTGATCGCGTCCGAGCGGGCCCTGCTCCCGGCCCCCGAGAGCCTCGACGACGCCGAGGCCGCGGCCCTGCACATCGGCTACCAGACCGGCTGGTTCGGCCTGCACCGCCGGGCGCGCCTCCAGCCGGGCGAGACCGTGCTCGTGCACGCCGCCGCCGGCGGGGTCGGCAGCGCCGCCGTCCAGCTCGGCAAAGCCGCCGGGGCCACCGTCATCGGGGTCGTCGGAGGCAAGGCCAAGGCGCGCACCGCCGAAGAACTCGGCTGCGACCTGGTGATCGACCGCACGACCGAGGACGTCGTCTCCCGGGTGAAGGAGTTCACCGGCGGGCGCGGCGCCGACGTGGTCTACGACCCCGTCGGCGGTGACTCGTACACCGCCTCCGCCAAGTGCGCGGCCTTCGAGGGCCGCATCGTCGTCGTCGGCTTCGCGAGCGGCACCATCCCCGCGCCCGCCCTCAACCACGCCCTCGTCAAGAACTACGCCGTACTCGGCCTGCACTGGGGCCTGTACGCCACCAAGGACCCCGCCGCCATCGCCGCCTGCCACACCGAACTCACCCGGCTCGCCGCAGAAGGCGCCATCAGACCGCTGGTCAGCGAACGCGTCCCGCTGGCCGCCGTCGCCGACGCCGTACAGCGCCTCGCCGACGGCACCACCACCGGCCGGCTGGTCGTCGTACCGGCCCTGGACGGAGGGGACCCGCGATGACCACCACCGAGGAACTGGTGGCGCGCGTACGGGACCTGCTCCGCGCCCACCCGCCCGCCGACACCGACCGCGCCGCGTTCCTGCGCGCCCGCTTCGACGCCGGACTCGCCTGGGTCCACTACCCCGAGGGCCTCGGCGGCCTCGGCGCGCCCCGCTCCCTGCAGGCCGTCGTCGACGCCGAACTGGAAGCCGCCGGCGCACCCGACAACGACCCGCGCCGGATCGGCATCGGCCTCGGCATGGCCGCGCCCACGATCCTCGCCTACGGCACCGAGGAGCAGAAGCAGCGCTTCCTGCGCCCCCTGTGGGCCGGCGAGGAGGTCTGGTGCCAGCTCTTCAGCGAGCCCGGCGCCGGATCCGACCTCGCCGCGCTCGGCACCCGCGCGGTCCGCGAGACGGGCTCCGGCGACTGGATCGTCGACGGCCAGAAGGTGTGGACCTCCAGTGCCCACACCGCCCGCTGGGCCATCCTGATCGCCCGCACCGACCCCGGGCTCCCCAAGCACCAGGGCATCACCTACTTCCTCTGCGACATGCACGCCCCGGGCGTCGAGGTCCGGCCGCTGCGCCAGATCACCGGCGAGGCCGAGTTCAACGAGGTCTTCCTCACCGGCGTCCGCATCCCCGACTCCCACCGCCTCGGCGCCGTCGGCGAGGGCTGGGCGGTCGCCCGCACCACCCTGATGAACGAGCGGGTCTCCATCGGCGGCATGCGCATCCCGCGCGAGGGCGGCATGATCGCCCCCGTCGCCGCCGCCTGGCGCGAACGCCCCGAGCTGCGCACCCACGCCCTCCACCAGCGGCTGCTGGAACTGTGGGTCGAGGCCGAGGTCGCCCGCCTCACCGGGGAACGGCTGCGCCAGCAGCTCGTCGCCGGACAGCCCGGCCCCGAAGGATCGGGCATGAAGCTCACCTTCGCCCGGCTCAACCAGGAGATCAGCGCGCTGGAGGTCGAACTCCTCGCGGAGGAGGGCCTCCTGTACGACGACTGGACCATGCGCAGGCCCGAAGGCGTCGACTTCACCGGCCGCGAGGCCGGCTACCGCTATCTGCGCGCCAAGGGCAACAGCATCGAGGGCGGCACCAGCGAAATCCTCCTCAACATCGTCGCCGAACGCGTCCTCGGCCTGCCCCCCGAGCCGCGCGACGACAAGGACCTCGCCTGGAAGGACCTCAACCGATGACCACCGCGGCGGCACCGACCGACCTGCTCTACTCCGGGACCGAGGAGGAGCTCCGCTCCGCCGTACGCGCGCTCCTCACCGACCGCTGCGACGCGAAGAGCGTCCTCGACCGGGCCGAGACGGGCCGGCCGCACGACCCGGCGCTCTGGCACACCCTCGCCGTCGAGATCGGCGCGGCCGGTCTCCTCGTGCCCGAGAAGCTCGGCGGACAGGGCGCGAGCCACCGCGAGGCGGCCGTGGTCCTGGAGGAGCTGGGCCGGGCCGTGGCGCCCGTCCCGTACCTGACGAGCGCCGTGCTCGCCACGGAGATCCTGCTCGGCTGCGACACCCCGGAAGCCGCCCCGCTGCTGCGGGAGCTGGCCTCGGGCAGCACGGTGTGCGTCCCCGCCGTGCCGCTGACCCTCGCCCCGGGCGCGCCCCTGCCGGCCCCCCTCCGGGACCTCGGCGGCGGGAGCCTGACCGGCACGGTCACCGCCGTGGCGGACGCCGTGGCCGCCGACGTCCTGCTGGTCCTGGCCGACACCGGGCTCTACGCCGTCCCGGCCGCCTCGGCCCGGCTGACCCCGCAGGTCCCGCTGGACCTGACCCGCCCGCTCGCCACCGTCACCCTGGAGGCCGCGGCCGGCACCCGTCTCGCCGATGCCGGAACCGCCCGGGCCGCCGTCGCCGGAGCCCTGCTCTCCGGGGCCGGACTGCTCGCCTCCGAGCAGCTCGGGCTCGCCGAGTGGTGCCTGACGGAGACGGTCGGCCACGTCCGGGGCCGGCACCAGTTCAACCGCCCCGTCGGCTCCTTCCAGGCCCTCAAGCACCGGCTCGCCCGGCTCTGGCTCGACGTGGCGTCCGCGCGCGCGGCGGCGCGGGCCGCGGCCGATGCCCTGGCCACCGCGGCCCCCGACGCCCCGCTGACGGTCGCCGTGGCCCAGGCCTACTGCTCGGGCGTGGCCGTCCGCGCCGCCGAGGAGTGCGTACAGCTGCACGGCGGCATCGGCATGACCTGGGAACACCCGGCCCACCTCTACCTCAAGCGGGCCAAGGCCGACTCCCTGGCCCTCGGCACGGCGGGCCACCACCGCGGCCTGGTGGCCGACTTCGCGGAACTCCCCGCGCCATGACCCCACTCCCCGGCCGGCCCCGCCCCCCCGGGGGCCGGCCGGGGAGTGGCCGAACGGCCGACGCGATCTTCGGCGACCTGTGCCTGCCCCGCCTCCGGCGGGCCACGCGCTGATCCTTATCCTCGCCCCATGACGGCCACCATCACCGCGCTCTCCGCCACCGGACTCCGCGCCCACCGCGACGAACTCGCCGCCCTGCTGCTCGCCGTGGTCGACGGCGGATCGTCCCTCGGCTTCCTCGCCGGGCTCGACCACCAGGGCGCCGCCGCCTGGTGGGACTCCCTGCTGCCCGCCGTCGAGGACGGCTCCCTCGCGCTGTGGGTCTCGCGCACCGGCGGCGACGGCCGGATCGACGGCACCGTCAGCTGGTACCGGGAGACCAAGGCGAACGGCCGCCACCGCGCCGAGCTGCGCAAACTCATGGTCCACCCGGCCACCCGCGGCCGGGGCACCGCCCGCGCCCTGCTCGCCGGGGCCGAGTCGGCCGCCGCCCGGGCCGGGGTGGTGCTGCTGTTCCTGGACACCGAGACCGGCAGCGGAGCCGAGCGCGTCTACCGTTCCGCGGGCTGGACGGAAGCCGGCACCATCCCCGACTACGCCACCGACCCGGCGGGCCGGCTCCACCCCACGACCCTCTTCTACAAGCAGCTCCGCGGCGCCCACGGGTGACCTCGCCCGCCGCGCGGCGTTAGACCCGTAGCCGCCGGCCACCGAGCGAGGGAGACCGTATGTCCGCAGCATCGCCCGCCGCACCACTGACCCGCCGCGCGGTCCTGCGTACGGCCTTCACCGCGGCCGTGCTCGCCGGCACGGCCGCGGCCCTGGCCCCCGTACAGCGCGCCCGGCGTCCCCGGCAGACCCTCACCCCGGCGCCGCTCGCCGAGGAGGAGACCTACCGAGGCCGGCACATCGCCGTCGACGTCGCCGGGGTCCGGATCGACGGCCGCCCGCTGCACGTCATGCGCCGGGCCGACGGCAGCTACCTCAGCGGGATCAACCACTTCCAGTCCTATTCCACGCCACTGGAAGTGGCCCGGGCCGCCGTCGACGAACTGGGCACCGCCCAGCTCGCCTTCGCGGCCCCGCACCACGGCTGACTGACCCACGGGAACGGGAGGAGCCCCGCATTGCACACCCGGCAGAACCAGAAGAACCTCACCAGTGCCCAGAAGAAGCGGTTCACCGCGGCGGTGCTGGAGCTCAAGCGCGACGGCGCCTACGACGCCCTCGTGCGCACCCACGACAAGTACTTCGTGCCCGACCGCGACCGCAAGCTGCGCGTCGGGCACATGTCCCCGTCCTTCTTCCCGTGGCACCGGCGCTATCTGCTGGAGTTCGAGCGGCAGTTGCAGGAGATCGACCCGGGCGTGAGCGTCCCGTACTGGGACTGGACCACCGACACCAGCCCGGTCTCCTCCCTCTGGGCCGACGACTTCCTCGGCGGCACCGGCCGGGCGAGCGACCGCAAGGTGATGACCGGGCCGTTCGCCTACGACACGGGCAACTGGACGGTGACCGTGGGCATCACCGAGTCCGCCTTCCTCACCCGCAACCTCGGCCGGCCGCAGAATCCGATCACCCTGCCCACCGCGGCCGAACTCCAGTGGGCGATCGACGACCCGACGTACGACGTCTCCCCCTGGGATTCCACGGCCACCGCGGGCGGCTTCCGCAACAAGCTGGAGGGCTGGTCGGCCCCCAGGAGCGAGCGCTGGCGCAACCACAACAAGGTCCACCAGTGGATCGGCGGCCACATGACCGGCGGTACGGCGCCCAACGACCCGGCGTTCTGGCTGCACCACGCCTTCGTCGACCTGATCTGGGACCGCTGGCAGCACAAGCACCCCGGCTCCGGCTACCTGCCCGCCGCCCCGCTCGCCCTCGGCGACCTCCAGCGCGGCCGCGTGATCGCTCTGGACGAGCCGATGCCGCCGTGGAACATCACCCCGCGCGAGATGTCCGGCCACCAGGGGCTGTACCGCTACGAATGACGCGCGCGGCCCGTGCGTGCCCGCCCGACGTGCGGAACGCCCGGACGCGGGACGCGGGGACACAGGGGGAAGGGCCCCCGCCGGGTGGCGGGGGCCCTTCCGTCGATCAGCCGATCAGGCGATCAGTGGCCGTAGTCGCCACCCTCGGTGTGGTGGTCGCCGTGGCCGGAGGCGTTGACGCAGGTGTTGCCGAACGCCGGGTTCAGCAGGGCGATCACGTTCACGGTGTTGCCGCAGACGTTGACCGGGACGTGCACCGGAACCTGGAGCAGGTTGCCCGACAGGACACCGGGGGAGCCGACCGCCGCACCGTGCGCTCCGGCATCGGCGACAGCCAGACCCGCACCGGCGACCACGGCGCTACCGGTGACAGCGGTGATGGCCAGTGCCTTCGCGATACGCGACATCAAGATCTCCTCTTGAGATATGTGGGGCGCCACAGAACCTGTGGCATTTGACATGGCATACAACGCGGGGGAGGCCAAAGGGTCACGGCCCGTGCGCCTACCTGGTGACGGAAAACCGGACGGAGGCGAAATACGGCCGCACCTGGCCGACCTCTCCGGGCCGCAGGACCCGCAGGGCCCGGCCGGAACACCCGGGGCCCTCGTAGAGGGTCGCCGCGCTCCGGGTCCCGTTGGTGACCGCCCGGGCGCCGCCGCCCTCCGCCTCGACGCACCCCCTCGGCGCGGTGAGGCCGTGGACCTTGTCGTCCTGGCCGACGTACTGGAACTCCGGGCCGGCGGCCAGGGCCGGGCCGGACAGGAGCGTGGCCCCCGCGAGCAGCAGGGCGACGGGCACGGCATGGTGGATACGCAGGAATCGCATGCCCGTCCAACCGGGCCGGGCCCGGACCCGGTCACGCCTTGTCACCCGTTGGGCGGCTGTGCGACGGTGCGACCGGCACCGTCATCGCGGGAGGACGAGATGAGCGCAGAGGGCGCAACCGACGGCAGCCACCGCCCGCGGGTCAGGACGGCGGCCGGAGTCGTCGAGGGCCGGACCGGGCCCGGGGGGACCGCCGTCTTCCTGGGCATCCCCTACGCGGCCCCGCCCGTCGGATCCCTGCGCTTCGCGGCGCCCGCGCCCCCGGCCGCCTGGGACGGCGTACGCGACGCCGCCGCCTACGGGCCGACCGCGCCCAAGGTGCCCTACCCCGACCCCTTCGCCGCCCTGCTCTCCGACCCGGTCATCCCCGGGGACGACTGCCTGAACGTGAACGTGTGGACCCCCGACCCGGCCCCCGGGGCCCGGCTGCCCGTCATGGTCTGGATCCACGGCGGGGCCCACACCCGCGGCTCCTCGGCCGTCCCCGTGTACGACGGCTCCGCCTTCGCCCGCGACGGGGTCGTGCTCGTCTCCTTCAACTTCCGCCTCGGGGTCCTCGGCTACGGGCTCTTCCCCGGCGCCCCCGCCAACCGCGGCCTGCTGGACCAGATCGCCGCCCTCGCATGGGTCCGCGACAACATCGGGGCCTTCGGCGGGGACCCCGGCCGGGTCACCGTCTTCGGCGAATCCGCCGGGGCCATCGGCATCGGCGCCCTCCTGGCCGCTCCGCGCGCGGCCGGGCTCTTCACCCGGGCCGTCCTGCAGAGCGGAGCCCCCGAGGTCCTGCCGCGCCCCAGGGTCCGCGCCATGGTCCGGCGGATGGCCTCGCTGCTCAAGGTGGACGCCACCGCCGCGGCCTTCACGGCCACCGCGCCGGACGACCTGCTCGCCGCCCAGGCGGCCGTCCTGCGCCGATCGGGCCCGCTCGTCGGCGGACCCGCCTTCGGCCTGGTCACCGACCCGGACACGGTCCCTGCCGACCCCCTCGACACCCTCTGTGCCCGGGCCGCCTCCGCCGAGGTGCCGCTGCTCCTCGGCTGGACCCGTGACGAGTACCGGCTGTGGCTCGCCCCCACCGGCGGGATGCGGCTGCTGGACCGGCTCGGCCCGCTCGCCGTGGCGCTGGCCCGCGCCCGCTCCGGCAAGGACCGGGCGGCCGTACGGACGCTGCGTGCCGCGCTGCCCGCCGCGAGCCCTGCCGAACTCGCCGGACAGCTGCTCACCGACCGGCTGCTGCGCGATCCGCTGCGCAGGCTCGCCGGGGTGCGGCGGGCGGCGCCGAGCTTCCTGTACGAGTTCGGCTGGCCCTCCGGCGTTCCGGGGCTGGGCTCCTGTCACGCCCTGGAGCTGGGCTTCGTGTTCGACACGCTCGCGGTACCGGAGGCCGCCTGGCTGGCCGGGCCGGACACCCCGCAGGCGCTGGCGGACGAGATGCACGCGGCCTGGGTGCGGTTCGCGGTGACGGGCGATCCGGGCTGGGCGGCCTGGAACGGCGACGGCCCGCCGAAGGTGTTCGGCGGGCCGGAGCTCGATGGTGCGGGGGAGCCGGTGGTTACTCGACGGGCCCTTCCATGACCTTGCTGATGAACTGGACCGGTCCCTCGCCCATGTTCGGCACATAGGTCTTGGCGTTGTGCTGGCCGCCCTTGATGACCTTCAACTCGGCGTGGACGGGGCCCTTGTTGCCGTAGGTGGCGACGAACTTCTGCACGTCGGGCAGCGTCTTCTTGTTGCTCTCGTTGTCGCCGACCTGGAAGGCGAGGTAGACGTCCGGACCCTTGGTGTCGATGAGCTGCTTCGCCAGCAGCTCCGGGTTGTTCTCGGCCTTCTCCTTGTCGTGGCCCTTCCACAGGGAGGAGTCCGGGACGATGTCCGGGCCGGAGGCGATCACGGCCTTGAACTTGTCCGGGTGCTTCAGCACGGCCTTCAGACCCGCGAAACCGCCGGTGGAGGAGCCCATGAAGGCCCAGCCGTCACGGGATTTGACGGTGCGGAAGTTCGCCTTCATCAGGTCCGGGACGTCCTCGGTCAGCCAGGTGCCCATCTTGGGCTGGCCGGGGATGTCGGAGCCGTCCCAGTAGACGCCCTTGTCGTCCGGCCCCGGGTTGAGGACCGGCATGGCCAGGATGAAGGGCTTGCTCTTGCCCTCCGCGTACCACTTGCCGATGCTGGTCTGGAGGCCGAGGTCGGTGCCCATCCAGTAGTTGCTGGGGTAACCGGCACCACCCGGCAGGGCGATCATGACCGGGAAGCCGCTCTTGGCGAACTTCGGGTCGCTGTACTCCTTGGGGGCCCAGACCCAGACCTTGCCCTTGAAGCCGGACTTCTTGCCGTCCAGCGTGGTGACGGCCACGTGCGTGCCGTCGGGGAGGGTCATCGTGTTCTTGAACTCGGCGGCCGGCCCGGTCGGCATGAGCATCTTGGAGTTCGGCGGCGGAGCGTCGTTCTTCTTGCCGCCACCGGCGGGCGCCTGCCCGAAGGACACCGCGGAGCCCTTGTCGGTGAACGGGGGTATCTCGTAGTGGTTCAGCACGAGCGCGGCTATACCGGCGAGTGCGAGCACGGAGGCGCCCGCGATCAGCCAGCGGCGGCCCCGCGACCTGCGGCGCGGCGGCTCGGGCTCCTCGTACTGGCCCTGCTGCCCGTACTGCGGCTGCTGTCCGTACTGGTCCTGCGGTGCGTAGTGCGGCTGCTGCCCGTACTGGTCCTGCTGCCCGTACGGCTGCTGGGGGCGGCCGGGCGGCGGCTGCTGTCCGTACGGCCGGCCGTACTGGTCGCCTTGGGGCGGCTGCGGTATCTGTCCTTCCGGCCGGTACGGCTGGTACTGCTGCCCGTCGGGTGCGTACGACATGTGCGGTGGCTCTCCGGCTGGTGCTGCCCCAGAGGGGCGGGGTGGTCTGACTGCTGGGTCCTTCCGTTCGAAGGATGAACGAAAGCATGTCAGGGTTCCGTATTTTCCCTACTCTTGGGGTGCCCTGGGGGAGGCCATTGCCCGGCGCCCGTACGCCCGGTGGAGTTCACGGACCCGCCCCCGTCCATGCCTGGCTCTTGTGCGGGCCGCTGGGTATGGTGCCCCCGCGCCGCCCCCGGAACCCCACCCCGCCCGGAGTCATCCCATGACGCTCCAGCGCCGGATCCTGATCCTGGCCACCGCCGTGGCCCTCCTCGCGGCCGTGGGCGTACTCGCCGTCGTGCGGGCCTCCTCCCGCGCCGACGAGAAGGACCATGTCCGGGCGGGCGGCCCGCCGGTCAACCCGGGCGCGGTCTCGCTGGCGCCGGGCGCCGGCGGCCGGCGGATCGTGTTCCGCAACATGGCCTGGGGGCCGCACCGGGACGAGCTCGCCACGGTCGCGGCCGGCGCGCCGGAGGGGGCCCGTACCGCGTCCGGGGTGAGCTGCCTGCGCTTCCACGCGGCCCAGGGCACCGGGATCTGCCTCCAGGCGGACCGCGGCGGGGTCCAGGAGGGCTACCGGGCCGTCGTTCTCGACGCCCGGCTGAAGGAGGTCTCCGCTCACCCGCTGGGTGGCCTCCCCACCCGGGCCCGGGTCTCGCCGGGCGGGCACCTCGCCGCCTGGACCGTCTTCGTCGGCGGGGACTCGTACGCGGGTGCGAATTTCTCGACGCGGACCTCGGTGCTCGACCTGCGCACCGGCAGGCTCGACGCCTCGCTGGAGGACTTCACGATTTTGAAGGACGGCAAGCCGTACCGCAGTGCCGACGTCAACTTCTGGGGGGTCACCTTCGCCGCCGACGAGCGGACCTTCTACGCGACCCTCGCCACCGGCGGCCGGACCCACTTGGTCCGCGGGGACCTGGGCGAGCGCACGGTGACCACCCTGCGCGAGAACGCCGAGTGCCCGTCGCTGTCACCGGACGGGACCCGGGTGGTCTTCAAGAAGCGCGTGCCGGGCCTGCCTGCCGAGGCGCCGTGGCGCCTGTACGCCCTGGACCTGGCCTCCGGGGCCGAGACCCCGCTCGCCGAGGAGCGCAGCGTGGACGACCAGGTGGTGTGGACCGACGACCGGACCGTCGTCTACGCCTTGCCGGGGGACTTCGGCGCCGACCTGTACGCCGTACCGGCCGACGGCGGCGGCGCCCCCGCCCGGCTCATGGACTCGGCCCTCGCCCCGGCCTTCCTCGGCTGAGGAGGCAGTGGCGAGGGCCGGGTCGAGAGCCGGGTCGAGGGCTGGGGCAGGACCGTTTTTCCGCTTTTCCGTCCGGCAGGGCGCGGTTACGCGGGGATCAGGGTCTTGCGGCGCCGCTTGCGCTGCGCGCCCGCCGACAGCCTCAGCTCGATGATCGACCGCACGGCCGGCCACTCCTCGTCGAGGATCGAGTAGAAGGCCGTACTGCGGACGGCGCCGTCCAGCCCCCGCGAATGGGCCCGGCGGACCCCCTCGCAGGTGAACCCCAGACGTTCCATGGCGGCCCGCGACCGGCCGTTGCGCGCATCGGCGCGCAGCGAGATGCGCCGTACCCCCCAGGTCTCGAAGGCATGGCGGAGCATGAGCAGCTTCGCCTCGGTGTTGATGCCGGTTCCCTGGGCGCCCGGGGACAGCCAGGTATTGCCGATCTCGGCGGCATCGGGGATCGCCGTCGCCGGATCGCCGAACGGGACTCCCGGCACGGCGGGCCAGATCAGAGGCCCCTGCCAGTAGTCGAGTTCCAGGAACCGGGTCGAACCGACGACCCGCCCGTCGGTGGCTCTGACCACCGCGAACGGGAGCGATCGACCCGCTGCCTGATCGGCGAGGGCACGTTCGATGTACTCGTGTGACGCCTGCACCCCGTGGGGCACGGGAGTGAAGGCGTAAGTCGTACGATCCTCGGCCCCGGCCACGGCCAGAGCCTCGGTGTGGTGGGGGGCGAGGGGCTCGAGCCGCACGGTGCGGCCCGCGAGGTGTACGGGTACGGGCACGGAGCCTTCGGTCCTTCTGGGCGGTGGGGTGGTTGCACAGTCTGCGTCCATGACGTCGCCCCCCGTGCAAAACACGAGTGAAAGGCAACCGGCTGTCAGGTGAACGCGAGTGGCTCAATGTAGCTCCTTAAAGTCCTCTCATGAACCCCCAATTTGGCAATGGCGTGACACCGATTTCCGAGCACTTGGGTCCCCGCCTCGGAGCACCCGTAATCACGATCCCCGGACATCCCTTCACGCGCACGGCATGGGCCCCCCAGACGGCCGCGCCGACGGTCCCCGAACGCCGTGTGATCACGCCTGACCTGCGAGGATGCGGATAGAGCCGGGTGATCACGGGCAAGGCCCCGCGCGCGGATCCCGCACGCGGCCCCGCCGCTGCGCCACCCCGCCCGGACATCGAACGCATGGTCGTCGGCGGTGTGTCCGTGAGGGGCCCGGACCACGGGGGAGGTACGACTGCGCCACCCGGGTCTGCTACGGCCCCCGCGGGGCCGCCGTAGAGTCGGGGCGATGCTTCCGTCCGCAGAGGAGGGCGTTCATGCTGCGAGGGTTTGCGACGATCAACTTCTGGGCCGACGACCTGGAGGCCGCGAAGGCCTGGTACACCGAGCTCCTCGGGATCGCCCCGTACTTCGAGCGGCCCGGTTACGCCGAGTTCCGCATCGGCGACTACCAGCACGAGCTGGGCATCGTCGACCGCCGCTACGCCCCGCCGGGCGCGGCGAAGGACCCGGGCGGCGCGGTGGCCTACTGGGCCGTCGACGATCTTCCCGCGGTCCACGGGCGGCTCCTGGACCTGGGGGCGACGGAGTACCAGCCGGTGACCACGCACGGCGACGCCGGTTTCGTCACGGCGGCCGTCACCGACCCCTTCGGCAATGTGCTCGGCATCATGCGCAACCCGCACTACCTGGAGGTCCTCGAAGGGGCGACCCCGGACCCGGCCTGATCCCGGTCCCGCGCCGCTGAGATCATTCCGGGTATGGACGACGTACTGCGGCGACTGGCCGCCGTAGGACCCTTCTTCACCGTTCCCTGCGGGAAGGAACCGCCCGGCCCCGGCTTCCGGCCGCTCACCGCGCTGTACGGGGAGCAGCTCGGGCCGTACGTGGCCGAGGTGGGCCGACGGATCGGCACCGGACCGGGCCGGGTGGCCGCCTCGACCGCGCAGTTCGGGATCGTCTCCCGGCTCTGGTCGCTGGGGCTCGGGTGCGCGGCACTGGCGGGCCGCGTGCCGGACCTGGCCGCCGACCGGGTGTGGTGGCGGCTGCCGGACGCGGGATCGCTCCAGCTGTGGCTGCCCGAGCCCGCCCCCGGCCTGCCGGCCGAGGCGCTCGGGGAGAACGTCCTGGCGAACCTGGCCGTGCTCGACGAGGGCCTGCGCGAGCACTTCGGGGTCTCGCCGAAGGTCCTGCGCGGGAACGCGGCGTCCGGGCTCGTCGGGGCGCTGCGCGTGCTGATCGACCGGGTACCGGGAGGCGCGGCCGTGGAACTGGCGGGCGCCCTGCTGGCCGACGGCGGAGCCCTGGCGGGCACCGGCACCTTCATCCATGAGGAGGGGCTCGGGGTGGCGTTCGTACGGCGCAGCTGCTGCCTCTACTACCAGGTGCCCGGAGGCGGGCTCTGCGGCGACTGCGTGCTGCGGGCCGGGCGGCGGACGGGCTGACGGGCCGGCGGCCCTGGGGGGTGTCCTGTCGGTCAGGCCGGGCCGACCGGCAAGACACCCCCTCGTGGGGGCGCGCCGCCGTTCGGAGCAAGGGAGGGCGCGCCGCGCCCCGACCCGCCAAGGGCCCGGCGTACGGTCCGCTGCATGACCGCTCGTACACCGCACCAGCCCTCCGCACTCACCCGTCGCGCGGCCCTGACCGGGCTCGCCGCGGGGGCCGGGGCGCTCGCCGTCGGGGGCGGGGACCGCACCGCGACCGCCGCGGCCGCCGGGCCCAAGCCGTCCGCCAAGGCCGTGGATCCCACCCCCGGAGCGATGAAGCTCTTCGACGATCCCGGCTTCAACTTCGCGGGCCTGATGGCACTCGGCGCCGCCGGCATGCGGGCCTCGGAGGTGGGCGAGGTGCTGACCGCGGTCAACGCCATCAACGCGGCGGGTCTGTCCGAGCAGACGTTCAGCGACACCTTCCGCGCCTGGGGGGACCGGCTCGCCGCGCCCCCGGCCGCCGGCCGCCATGGCCACGGGGCCCCCTCGCAGACCCGCCGCTTCCGCTCCCTGCGCGCCGCGCAGTACTACGCGCAGGCGCTGTTCTACGTGCTCGGCACCGACCACCCCGGTGACGAGGAGGCGGTCTACCTGGCCGGGCGGGGGGCCTGGGACACCTGCGCCAGGCTCTGCTCACTGGCCGCCGTCCGCGCGAAGGTCCCGTACGGCAAGACCCACCTGCCGGTCTGGTTCTTCCGCCCGGACGGCCCCGCCGAACCGCGCCCCACCGTGATCCTCACCAACGGCAGCGACGGCCAGAACCTCGACATGTGGACCTACGGCGTGGCCGCCGCCCTCGGCCGGGGCTGGAACGCCCTCGTCTACGACGGACCCGGCCAGGGGCAGCTGCTGTTCGTGGAGGAGATCCCCTTCACCACCCGCTGGGAGAAGGTGGTCGGCCCGCTCATCGACTGGCTGGAGCACCGCAAGGACGTGGACAGCGGCCGGATCGCGCTCACCGGCCTCAGCATGGGCGGCAACCTGGTCGCCCGCGCCGCCGCCTTCGAGCACCGGCTCGCCGCCGTCGCCTGCCAGCCGGGCTGCGTCAGCCCCTGGCTGGGATTCGACGCGGAGCTGCGCGCCATCGTCACGCCCGACAAGGAGGAGACCAACCGGGTCTGGAACGAGGAGGTCGTCCCGGAGCTGACGCCGGAGCTCGCCTTCACCGTCAAGAAGCGCTTCGAGATCTTCGACCGGCAGGCACTGCGCCAGGCCCGCGAGGGCGTCGTGCTCACGGACCTCTGGACCCCGGCGCAGGTGGCCATGGGCCTCGACATCACCAAGGTGGTCGGGAGGATCAAGGCCCCGACGCTCGTCCTGGACTACGACTTCGAGCTGTTCTACCCGGGCCAGCCGCAGCAGATGTACGACCTCCTGCGCACGCGCCGCGAGTACGTGAAACTGACGGAGGCCACCGGGGCGCAGTTGCACTGCTCCCCGATGGCCCCGCAGCAGCACTGCGACGTCGTCTTCGACTGGCTCGCCGACGTGCTCCAGCGCTAGGAGTGCTTTCCGGAAGGACCTGAGGACCTCTAGAAGGTCAGGTTCCAGGAGTCGACCTTGCCGGTGTCGCCGCCGGCGTTGTCGTTGACCCGCAGCTTCCAGGTGCCGTTCGCGACCTCGGAGGAGGCGTTCACGGTGTAGACCTGGTTGATGTTGTCGGTGCTGCCGCCGGAGCGGTTGTGCACGGTGTAGACGGTGCCGTCGGGGGCGACGAGGTCGACCTTCAGGTCACCGATGTAGGTGTGCACGATGTTCACGCCCACCTTGAGGGTGGCCGGGGCGTTGCCGGTGACACCGCTGACGGTGATCGGGCTCTCCACCGTGGTGTTGTCGCCGATGGCGAAGTCACCGGTGTTCTCGAAGTACTTGCCGGGCGGCGGGGTGCTGCCGACGGCCTTCAGCGCGTCGACCTGGCCCTCGCCGAAGAAGCCGTTCTTCGCCGTGGTGCCCTTGCAGCGGCTGTCCGACGGGCAGGCGACGTCGTTGGCCTGGGTGGCCAGCTTGTCGCGCAGCTGCGCCGGGGTGATGCCCGGGTTGGTGCTGGCCAGCAGGGCTGCCACACCGGCGACGTGCGGGGACGCCATCGACGTGCCGCTCATGGTGCCGTACTTGCCGCCCGGCTGGGTGCTGTAGATACCGGTGGTGTCGCCGCCGGGGGCCGTCACGTCGACCACGTTCAGACCGTAGTTGGAGTACGAGGCCTTCGCGGTGGTGCCCATCGCCGAGACCGTGACCACGCCCGGGAGCTCGGTCGGGATGTCCAGGCAGGCGTTGGTGATGGTGCGGGTGACCGGCGTCGAGTCGTTGGGGCTCTCGGTGTCGGTCGTCTTGTTGGCCAGGTCGATGTTGGAGTTGCCGGCCGCCGCGACCTGCAGCGAGCCCTTGCCCTCCGCGTACTCCTGGGCGCGCTTGACGCCCTCGATGATCGCGGCCTGGTCGGCGTTGTCCGGGCAGTTGAACTGCCACGGGTCCGTGTAGTAGCTGTTGTTGGTGACCTTGAAGCCGTGGTCACCGGCCCACATGAAGCCGCAGACGGTGTTCTCGGCGAAGAAGAGCGAGGAGCCCGGCTCGGCGATGCGCACCGAGGAGATCTTCACGCCCGGGGCCACACCGATGACGCCCTTGCCGTTCTTGGCGGCCGCGACCGTACCGGCCACGTGCGTGCCGTGGGTGCCGACGTCCCGCCAGGCGCCCGTACGGGTGTCCGGCTTGCCGTAGGCGCAGGACGCGGAGTCCGCCGCGTTGAAGTTCGGGGCCAGGTCCTGGTGCTGGTCGTCCACACCGGTGTCCAGGATGCCGACCTTGACGGAGGCGGAACCGGTGGTGACGGCCCAGGCCTGGTCGGCCTTGATCTGGGTCATGTCGGCCCGGACCGGCTCGCCCGAAGGCGTCGTGGCCTGCGCCGGGTTGGCGGGCAGCGCCGGGTTGTAGGCGTCCGCCGGCACGTCCGAGGTGCGGGTGGCGCCGACCTGCTGGACGCCGCTCACACCGCGCATGGTGGTGGCGAAGGTACCGGACGCGGAGTGGGCGACGATCACGCCGATGGCGTCGTAGTACTGGAACACCGTGCCGCCGTTGGCCGTGACGGCGCCCCGCACCGCCGTGGTGTCACCGGGAGCGGTGATCACGAGGTAGGCACGGGTACCGGCAACCCAGGTCGCACTCTGGGAAGTCGGGGCCGCAGCCCGGGGGGCCGCCGCGGGGGCGGGGGCCGAGGAACCGGAAGGAGAGACGGGGGCGGTGCCGGCGAGCGCGGCGGGGGCCCCGAAGGCGAGTGCCGCGCCGAGCGTGGCAGCCAGCACGAGGGTACGTCGAGGTCGGCTGGATATGTGGGGTATCAATGCGTCCTCCGAAGACCCGGTGGTCAGGCCGGGTCGAACGAAACAAGTGGTGGACGCAAGATGTCATGCACACAGCCTGTTACGGAAGTACCTTTTACAGCCTGGAGGTTCGTTTATCGGTGGCCGAATCCCGACTATGGGTGCAAGTGCGGAGAATGCGGCGGGCCGGCCGGGCTGGGCACCGTGGGGGCGAGCCCTGCCCGGCCGGCCCGCAGGGGGCGTACCGGCTAGACCGGTACCCCGTCCTTGGGGCTGCCCGAGGGCTGCAGTACGGAATTCGGGGTTCCGTCGGACTCGGAGGACTCGAAGGACTCGGAGGGCGCGGAAGCCCCGGTGGACTCGGCGGACGGTGCGGGCTCGCCCTGCTGCTGCGCGCCGTGCCCGTCGTCCACCAGCGTGCTCTCGTCGAACGGCAGCCGTCCCGCGAGGACTTCGGTGGCGCGCGCGTGGTCGAACTCCTTCGTCCACGTTCCGATGAGCACCGTCGCGACCGCGTTGCCCGCGAAGTTCGTCAGGGCCCGGGCCTCGCTCATGAACCGGTCGATGCCCACGATCAGGCCGACGCCGTCAACCAGTTCCGGCCGGTGCGACTGCAGTCCGCCGGCGAGGGTGGCCAGGCCCGCGCCGGTCACCCCGGCCGCGCCCTTCGAGGCGATGATCATGAACAGCAGGAGCGAGATCTGCTCGCCCAGCGCCAGCGGCTTGCCCATCGCCTCGGCGACGAAGAGCGAGGACATCGTCAGATAGATGGCCGTCCCGTCCAGGTTGAAGGAGTAGCCGGTCGGCACGGTGATCCCGGTGACCGGCCGGGAGACCCCCAGGTGCTCCATCTTCGCGATCAGCCGCGGCAGCGCCGACTCCGAGGAGGAGGTCGAGAGGATCAGCAGGAACTCCCGGCCCAGATAGCGCAGCAGTGCGAAGACGCTGACCCCGGTGCATACCCGGAGCAGCGTGCCGAGGACCACGAACACGAAGAGCAGGCAGGTCGTGTAGAAGCCGATCATGATGACGGCGAGGGACTTCAGTGCGTCGATGCCGGTGGCCCCGACCACCGCCGCGATGGCCCCGAAGGCGCCCACCGGAGCCACCCACATGATCATCGCGAGTACCCGGAACACCAGCTTCTGGATGTGCCCGATACCCCGCAGCACCGGCTCGCCCGCCGCGCCCATGGCCTGCAGCGCGAACCCGCAGAGCAGCGCCACCAGCAGCGTCTGGAGCACCTCGCCCCCGGTGAAGGCGGAGACCAGCGTGGTCGGAATGATCCCGAGCAGGAACTCCGGCGTGCTCTCGGCCCCGCCCGCCTTGGCCTGCGCCTCGCCCGCACTGCGCGCCGCCTCGGTCAGGTGCAGCCCGCTGCCGGGCTCCAGCAGGTTGCCGACGAGCAGGCCGATGGCCAGCGCCACCGTGGACATGACCATGAAGTAGCCGAGGGCGAGTCCGCCCACGGCGCCCACCTTGGCGGCCTTGCGCACGGATCCGATGCCCAGCACGATCGTGCAGAAGATCACGGGCGAGATCATCATCTTGATGAGGTTGACGAAGCCGGTGCCCAGCGGTTTGAGCTCCACGGCCACGCCGGGGGCGGCGAAGCCGACGGCGATGCCGAGCAGCACCGCGCCGATCACCGCGATGTAGAGATAGTGCGTTCTGTCGCGCCTGGCGGCCACGATGCCTCCCGGTGGTGATTACGTTCGGGGAGACCATCGCCCACGCCTGTGACCCCGGTCACCCTTGCGTTCATTGAGTTCACGACCCGGTGCACACTGAGCGCCATGTTCCGCTTTCCCCGCCCCCCGCGCAGCCTCGCCGGCCAGCTCTTCGCCATGCAGGTGCTGCTGGTCGCCGTGGTCGTCGCGGGCTGCGCCGTCTTCGCGTACGCCACGGCCCGTGGCCAGGCCGAGGAGGCCGCCCGGCGCCAGGCCGGGGCCGTGGCCCACGCGGTGGCCGACTCGCCGTCCGTACGTGAGGCCGTACGGGGAGCGGCGCGCGGGATCGACCCGTCCGTCGAGCTCCAGCCCTACGCCCAGCGGGTCCGCGCGGACTCCGGAGTGGCCTTCGTGACGATCATGTCCCCCGAGGGGCGGCGCTGGACCCACCCCGACCCGCGCCGGATCGGCGAGCCCTTCATGGGCAACACCGCCCCCGCGCTGCGCGGCGAGACCTTCAGCGAGACGTACACCGGCACCCTCGGCCCCTCCATCCGCGTGGTCACCCCGCTCCAGGACGAGGGCCGGATCATCGGCCTGGTCAGCGCGGGGATCACCGTCCGCGCCATCAGCGACCGGCTCGCCACGCAGCTCTCCGCCCTCGCCTGGGTCGCGGGCGGCGCGCTCGCCCTCGGCGGCGTGGGCACGTACGTCGTCAACGCGAGGCTGCGCCGTCACACTCATGGCATGAACGCGGCAGAGCTCAGCCGGATGTACGACTACCACCAGGCGGCCCTGCACGGGGTCCGCGAGGGGCTGCTGATGCTCGACGGGCAGCGCCGGATCACCTTGATCAACGACGCCGGACGTGAACTGCTGGGTCTGCCGGGCGAGGTCACCGGCAGCGGGGTGGCCGACCTCGGTCTGCCGGCCCCGCTCACCGGGGCCCTGCTCGCGGACCGGCCCCGGGTGGACGAGGTGCACCTGACCGCGGACCGGGTGCTGGTGGTCAACAGCTCGCCCGTCGCGGGCGGAGGCCGCCGGGGCACGGTGGTCACCTTGCGCGACCACACGGAACTGCAGGCGCTGACCGGCGAGCTGGACCACGAGCGGGGCTTCACCCAGGCGCTGCGCTCCCAGGCCCACGAGGCGGCCAACCGGCTGCACACCGTGGTCTCGCTCATCGAACTCGGCCGCGCGGACGAGGCGGTCGACTTCGCCACCGCCGAGCTGGAACTCGCCCAGGCCCTCACCGACGAGGTGGTCACCGCGGTGGGGGAGCCGGTGCTGGTGGCGCTGCTGCTGGGCAAGGCCGCCCAGGCGCACGAGCGGGGCGTCGAGCTGGTCGTCACCGCCGACAGCCGCAGTCTCGCCGAAGGGGGCGGGCTGCCGCCGGCCCGGGACCTGGTCACCGTGCTCGGCAACCTCATCGACAACGCGGTCGACGCGCTCACCGCCGTACCGGGGGCCCGGATCGCGGTGACGCTGCGGCCCGAGCCGGACGAGCTGCTGCTGCGGGTCGCGGACAACGGACCCGGGCTGCCCGAAGGGGTGGACGTGTTCCGCCGGGGCTGGTCGGGCAAGGGCGAGGGCCGCGGCCTCGGCCTCGCGCTGGTCCGGCAGGTGGCGGAGCGCTACGGCGGCGCGGTGGTGGCCGCTCAGGGCCCGGGCGGTGGCGCGGAGTTCACGGTCCGCCTGCCGATCGCGTCCGCACCCGCCGCGGGCCCGGGGGGCCCGCGATGAGCGGGGGCGAGGTGCGCGTACTGATCGTCGAGGACGACCCGGTGGCCGCCGACGCGCACGCGCTCTACATCGGCCGGGTGCCCGGCTTCACCGCCGTCGGCGCCGTCCACTCGCTCGCCGAGGCCACCCGGTTCCTGGAACGGACCCGCGTCGACCTGCTGCTCCTGGACCTCGGCCTGCCCGACGGGCACGGGCTGCGCTTCGCGCGCGGGCTGCGCGCCGCCGGACATCCCGTCGACGTGATCGTGGTGACCTCGGCGCGGGACCTGGCCGTGGTCCGTGAGAGCGTCTCCCTCGGCGTGGTCCAGTACGTACTGAAGCCGTTCGCCTTTCCCACCCTGCGCGAACGGCTCCTGCGCTACGCCGAGTTCCGCCAGACGGCGGGCGAGGCGGCCGGCCAGGACGACGTCGACCGGGCGATGGCCGCCCTGCGCGCACCCCGCCCGGCCGAGCTCCCCAAGGGGCTGAGCGCGCCGACCCTGGACCGGGTCGCCGCCCTGCTGCGGTCGGCGCCCGAGGGGCTGACCGCAGCAGGGGCGGCCGAGGCGGCCGGGATCTCCCGGATCACCGCACGCCGCTACCTGGAGCACCTGGTGGACACCGGCCGCGCGGACCGCACCCCCCGGTACGGCCAGGTCGGCCGCCCCGAACTGCACTACCGCTGGCTGGCGGCGGCGGCGGCCGGTTCGGTGTCGAAGGTGTAGAACTTCCGGTGATCCAGCATGTCCGCCGGGGTCACGTTGTTCCAGGGCCGCATGGTGTCGTTCAGGTCGACGACGTTCTGCGTGCCCGCGCCCGGCAGGTACGTGGACTGGGGGTGCTTGGCCTGCCAGTCGGCCCAGAGCTTGTCGATGAAGGCGTGGTGCATCCAGAACACCGGGTCGTTGGGGGAGACCCCGGTGGACATCTGACCGCCGACCCACACGTGCACCCGGTTGTGCAGGTTGGCGCCGCGCCAGCCCTCCAGGTTGTTGCGGAAGCCGTTGGAGGAGCTGTTCCAGGGCGCCATGTCGTAGACCGGCATGGCGAGTACGGCGTCCACCTCGGCCTTGGTCGGCAGCTGGGCGACGGCCGCGCCGAGATCACGGCGCAGGTAGGCGCGCCCGTCCACCCGGACGTTTATGTTCCACTTGCCCGTCGCGTACGCGAACGGACCGTCCATGACCTGCCCGTCGCGGGTCCGCCCGGTGCCGCCGAGGAAGTCGGCGGCGAAGAGGGAGGCGCGGGAGGTCCGGTCCGCGGTCCAGTCCCAGTACGGGAGCGCCACGCTCGCGTCCACTTTCTGCAGCGCCTCCTCGAACTCCAGGAGGAAGCGCCGGTGCCACGGCAGGAAGGAGGGGGAGCGGTGGCCGACGCGGTCGCCCGAGTCGGTGTCGCTCATGATGAAGCCGTTGTGGGTGGTGACGAAGCGGTCGTAGCTGCCGTTGCGCTTGAGCTCCAGCAGCGCCGAGGTGAAGGCGCGCTTCTCCGCCGGGGTCAGCGTGGCCTGGTTCTTGCGGACGGTCATGCCGCACCTCCGAAGGGAACGAGGGCGGCGCCCTGGAGATCGCGCACCGCGGCGCGGGCGAGGAGCTTGGGGTCGGCGAAGGTCTCGTAGTGGTTGATGACGCTGATCCAGGTGCCATCGGCGTTGCGCATGATGTGCAGCTCCTTGCCGTCTATTCGGACGGTGGGCTGACCGGGCGAGTGGTGGCCGCCGTGGTGGCCGCCTCCGCCGGCGGTGATCTGGATACGACGGCCCTTGTAGACCTCGTCGACCGTGCCCGGGGTGGTGGGCTCGGTGGGGGTCGCGGCGGCGTTCGTGGCGCCCGCGGCAGCGGCGGTCAGGCCAAGGACGGTGAGGGCACCGGCAGTTGCCCCCAAGGCCTGACGGCGAGTGATCTTCTTCATGATCCGAAGAGGTATCAGGGCTCGGGAGGGGCTTGGCCTGTATCCGGACATGGATGGACAAGTTGCCGGTAGAACAAGTTGGATGATCTTCCCGTCCGGAGCGGTTCCGGGGGCCCGGACGGGAAGATTTGCGGGGCAAACTCTATTCGACAGTAATTTCTCCTGAGTGAGGGCGGCGCTATGTGCGGGATCACACTGCAGAGTCGGCTGGAAGCAGAGCGTCAGGCTCGGCCCGATCGTGTGCCAGGTGACTCCGGGGTGGATGCGGGCGGGACCTCCGGGAGATCCTTGATGAACACGACCCCGTCGATCGTGGCCAAGTGGGCCGGGTCGAGCGGGGCGTAGCCGAACCAGGGGGAGACCCGGGGCACCGGCGCCGGTGCGCCGCCCAGGGAGGTGACCAGCCGACGGGCGTCGACGACGCAGCGGTCGTCCGGGAGCGCGTACAGGAGGCCTTCGAGGGTGTCCGGCGGCGGCGTGTCCACTCCCCGGTGCCGGATCGTGCCGAGGGCCGTGGCCACGAAGGCGTACTCCGTGCCGAGCCGGGAGCTCAGCAGCGCACCGGCGCTCCACCACTCCAGCGGCCTGCCGCCCATCCGCATCGCGCTCTTCTCCCGCTGGAGATGGGCGTTGTGGGCGTGGGCGAGGACCGGGCCCCGGGCGGCGAGGGCGAGGAGGTTGTCGGCCATCATCCAGCCCCGCAGGCCCACCAGCCGGGTCATGCGGGCCGCCGAGCCGTCGGCCATCCAGTGGTGGTAGCGCAGCAGGCCGGTGGCGGTGCGTCCGTACAGGTGGGCCCGGTCCAGGTCCTCCCGGGAGGTCGCCGCGATCAGGTGCGGCGTCTGCTCCTCCAGCAGTGCCACCATGTCGTCGGCGAGCAGCCGTAGCTCCCGGGCCTCGGCGGAGCGCCCCGTGGACCGGGTCGGGTCCATCATCGCGGCGGGTTCGGTCCACCGGTCGTCGGCGCCGAGCAGGCGGTCGAGCGTGTGCGCGGTGCAGGGGAGCAGCTCGGCGTCGACGTGGCGGGCGAGGTGGTCGTGGAGCGCGGTGAGGGCCTGCCGGGGGCTCGCGGCACCCGCCATCTCCAACGGGCCGTCGATCCCGGCGAAGCGGAGCCGCTCGGGCGCAGGTCGGCCCTCGTTGAACGCCCTCATCCAGCGCACGAGTTCGCGATTGGCGGCGGATGCGCCGAACCCGTGGCTGAAGCCGCGCTCCATGACCTCGTCGAGGCTGCCGGTGCCCGAGGTGACGTACGCGTCGACCAGCAGGCCCGCCAGGCAGTCGCTCTCGATCGCGATCGTCCGGTAGCCCCCTTGCGCGACGAGCTGCCGGAAGAGCTCGTTGCGCACTTCGAGCAGCGTGTCCTCGCCATGGGTGGGCTCGCCGAGGGCGAGCAGCCGAGGTCGGGCCGCGAACGGTTCCATCACGGTGGCGGCGTCGACGGCGCGGGCGATGTCCTTGATGTCGGTTGGCATGCCTTCAACGCTATCGTTGAACCTCCGGTGGAAACTTTTCCGCTCTATCCTGGGTTTCGTGAGCCAAAACCTTCAAAGCGGTCGACGCCTTCGACCGGTCGACCTGGCGCGCGGGCACGGTCTGTCCACGCAGGCGATCAGGAACTACGAGGAGGCCGGCATCCTCCCAGCCGCGGACCGGACCCCCCAGGGCTACCGCACCTACACCCCGCTGCACGCACGCGCGCTGGCCGCGTTCCTCGCCCTCGTGCCGGGCCACGGCCACCGGACGGCGGCATCGATCATGCGAGCCGTGAACGAGGGCGCGGCCGAGGAGGCCTTCCGTCTCATCGACGGGACCCACGCCGAACTCCTCGCCGACCGCCGGACCCTCGATGCCGTGGAGAACGCCCTGCGCGCCCTGGCGCCCACCGGTGCGGCCTTCGAGCCCGGCGCCACGTCAGGCGCCACGTTCATCGGGCCGCTCGCCCGAGAACTCGGTGTCCGGCCCGCGACCCTGCGCGCATGGGAACGCGCCGGGCTGGTCCGCCCGCGCCGCGACCCGCTGACCGGGTACCGCGTGTACGACGAGGCCGACGTCCGCGACGCCCGCCTGGCCCACCAACTCCGCCGCGGCGGCCACCTGCTGGAAGAGATCGCCTCCCTGCTCGCACAGGTCCGCACGGCGGGCGGCGTGGCACCCCTGGAGTCCGCCCTGACCGCCTGGCGCGCCCGCCTCTCCGCCCGCGGCCGCGCCCTGCTGGCGGGCGCGGCCGAACTGGACACGTACCTCCAGGCCCGCGACTGACCGCCGCGACCGGGTGGAGACCGTCCTCTTCCCCGTGGGCCGTGCCGACCGTTCACTGACCACGGCCTCGATCCGGCTCGCAGCCGCCGACACCGACGGCATCCGCCGTACATGGCGATCGACGGCCCAAGCCGCAGAGGCCCCAGGGTGCATGCTCGGATGGCCGACCGGCCGGTCCGCCTTCTGAGGTAAAGGTGGCTTTTGTACCTATAGTCCCGATATGGCTCTTCATGAGACGAAGGACGCACGCGCTCAGGACGCCGACACGGACGTGTTCGCGTCCACGCTGAGCGGCCAGATCCTCCCCAAGTACAGGATTCCTGAGGACCACTCACCCACCGAGGTCGTCTACGAACTGCTCCGCAACGAGCTGCTCCTGGACGGCAATGCGGCCCAGAACCTGGCCACCTTCTGCACCACCTGGTCGGACGAGGGCGTGCACCGTCTGATGAACGTCTGCCTCGACAAGAACATGATCGACAAGGACGAGTACCCGCAGACCGCCGAGATCGAGTCCCGCTGCGTCAACATCCTGGCCGACCTGTGGAACGCCCCCGCCGGCACCACCGCGGCCGGCTGCTCCACCACCGGCTCCAGCGAGGCCGCCATGCTCGGCGGCCTCGCCCTCAAATGGCGGTGGCGCGAGCGCCGCCGCGCCGAGGGCCTGCCCACCGACCGCCCCAACCTGGTGTGCGGCCCGGTCCAGATCTGCTGGGAGAAGTTCGCCCGCTACTTCGACGTCGAACTGCGCCAGGTCCCGATCGAGGCCGGCGCCACCGGTCTGCAGGCCCATCAGCTCGCCCAGTACGTCGACGAGAACACCATCGGTGTCGTCGCCATCCTCGGCGTCACGTACACCTGCGACTACGAGCCCGTCGCCGAGATCGCCGCCGAGCTCGACCGGATCCAGGCCGAGCACGGCTGGGACGTCCCCATCCACGTGGACGGTGCGAGCGGCGGGTTCGTGGCGCCCTTCCTCCACCCCGACGTGGTGTGGGACTTCCGGCTGGAGCGCGTCGCCTCCGTCAACACCTCCGGCCACAAGTACGGGCTCGCGCCGCTGGGAGTCGGCTGGATCGTCTGGCGCACCGCCGACCTGCTCCCCGCCGACCTCGTCTTCAACGTCGACTACCTCGGCGGCGACATGCCGACCTTCGCCCTCAACTTCTCCCGCCCGGGCGGCGAGATCATCGCGCAGTACTACCTGTTCCTGCGCCTGGGCCGGGCCGGCTACCGGCGCGTCCAGCAGGCCTGCGCCGACACCGCCCAGTACCTCGCCCGGCAGATCGCCGACATGGGCCCCTTCACCCTCCTCTACGACGGCCAGGGCGCCCTGCCCGCCGTCTCCTACAAACTCGCCGACCCCGACACCGCCGGATTCAGCCTCTACGACCTCTCCGACCGGCTGCGCATGCGCGGCTGGCAGGTGCCCTCGTACCCGCTGCCCGCCGACCGCGACGACACGGTCATCCAACGCGTCCTCGTCCGGCACGGCGTGACCCGCGATCAGATGGCCCTGCTCGCCACCGACCTGCGCGCGGCCGTGGAACACCTGAAGACCACGCCCCCGCCCGTACCGGCCGCCGCCCCGCGGTCCGGCTTCCACCACTGACACCCGGGCCGGAAGAGACGGCCCTCGTGTGACGCGGGTCGCACCCCGGAGGCGTCACGTTCGCCGGGGGCGCCTTGTCCCAGGGGCATGAACGACACCGAGAAGGTACTGCTGGCCGGGGCGAGCGGAGTCCTGGGCCGACGGTCTTCGGTTACGGCTACCGCGACTTCGGCGACTTCGGCGACCACGTGATCACCGAGGACGCCGACCCGTTCGCCCCGGCCGGCGACCGCGCGGTGGAACGCCACCTCGAAGGCATGCGGGTCAAGGCGGAGCTGACGCTGGGCGCCTACGGGATCGAGGGCATCGCGCTGCGCTTCGGACTCTTCTACGGTGCCGGCGGCACCGAGGCGCTCGTCGCCGGAAACCGACCCGGCCGGCCTCCCTTGAACATCAGGGTCCGCGAATGACACCGTGGTGATCATGAGTGACAATTTCGAGGAGCACCGGCGCCTGATGTTCGGTACGGCCTACCGCATGCTGGGCAGCGTCGCCGACGCCGAGGACATCGTGCAGGACGCCTGGCTCGCCTGGCACCGCACCGACCGCACGGCGGTCGAGAACCCCAGGGCCTACCTGGTGCGCACCGTCACCAACCTGAGCCTGAACCGGCTCAGGTCGGCCCAGGCCGTCCGCGAGGCGTACGTCGGACCCTGGCTCCCTGAACCCCTCCTCACTTCGCCCGACATCGCCGAGGAGGCCGAACTCGCCGACACCGTGTCCATGGCGGTCCTGGTCGTCCTGGAGACCCTGACCCCGACCGAGCGCGCGGTCTTCATGCTCCGCGAGGTGTTCGGGTACTCCTACGCCGAGATCGCGGAGGTCGTCGGGAAGTCCGAGGTCAGCGTGCGCCAGTCCGCGCACCGGGCCCGCGAACACGTCCGGGCGCGCCGCCCCCGCTTCACCGCCAAGGCGGCCGAGCAGCGCGAGATCGTCGAGAAGTTCCGGCAGGCCTGCCTCGGCGGGGACCTCGGCGAGGTGCTGACGGTCCTCGCCCCCGACATCGTCTCCTTGGCCGACGGCGGCGGCATCGTCACCGCTGCCCGCCGCCCGCTGCACGGAGCCGACCGCGTCGCCCGCTGGTGGCTCGGGGTCCTGGCCAAGTCCGAGGCCCGCGAGGGGGCGATGCGCCTCGCGGAGATCAACGGTGAGCCCGGCCTGCTGCTCGTCCACAACGGCGCGACCGTCGGCGCCATGACCTTCGAGGCCGCCGACGGCCGGATCACCGCACTGCGCGTCACCGTCAACCCGGAGAAGCTGCGGGGCCTGCAGCCCTGACGGGACCTTGACGACGGGGCCGGGCGACCGGCCCGCTCCCTACCGCGCGCCGAAGTTCTGGGTCCACCAGGGGCCGCCCGAGCCCTGGTGGATGCCCACGCCGATGTCCTTGAAGGAGCAGTTGAGGATGTTCGCCTTGTGGCCCGGGCTCTTCATCCAGGAGTCCATGACCGACTGGGCCGTCTGCTGGCCCCGCGCGATGTTCTCCCCGTACGTCGACCAGCGGTACCCGGCCGCGGTCGTCCGGTCGCCCGGGTCGTTGCCGTCGGGGCTGGTGTGATCGAAGTAGTCCCGGGCCGCCATGTCGTCGGAGTGCCCCTGAGCCGCCGCACGCAGCTGCGGGTCCTCCTTGAGGGGGCCGCAGCCGGCCGCCGCCCGCTCGCTGTTGACCAGGGCCACGACCTGACCGGCCACGCCCGACGGCGGGGCGGGCGCCGGCTTGGCCGCCGAGGCCTTCGGGCTCGGGGACTTGCTCTTGGACTGCGTCGGGCTCGGGCTCGCCGACGGACTCGGCGAGGCGGAGGCCGACGGGGAGGGCGAGGGGGACGCGGAGGGGGAGGCCGACTCCGAGGGCGGAGCGGCGGATTCGGTCGCCGAGAGCGCGGCCAGCGGGGTCGCGGGCGCGGCGGCGCCGTCCTTCGTGTCACCCGAACCGGGCAGCCCCCCGAGGTACACGAGCCCGCCGCCCGCGACGCAGGCGGCGAGCACCGCACCGCCGATCACCCGGCGGCGGCTCTGCCGGCGCTTGCGCAGCGCGCCGCGGCCACCGCCGCCCATGTCGGCCACCGGGGTGAGCTGGGTCGCCGCGTCGTCGTAGCCGCCGCCGAAGCCCGCGTCGACACCTTCGGCGAAGGCAACGCTCGCGGGGGCGAAGCCGACCGCCCCCGCCGTCTTCATGCCCGCCAGCAGGGCCGCCGAGACCGGTACCAGGGCCAGACCGGCCAGCAGTCCCTCCGCCGGAACCAGCCCGCTCCACAGGCCGGAGCAACGTATGCATTCACGGGCGTGCCGGGCTATTCGCTTGCGCCACAGCGCCGAGGGCTGACCGTCCCAGCCCGCCATCACGCTCCGCAGCTCCTCGCACGCCGGACGGGTGTCCAGCGCGCGCTCCACCACGCGGGACGACTCCAGCTGCGCCTTCATCCGCTGCACCCGGACCGCCGTGTGCTGCGGGGACAGTTCCAGCGCGCCGGCCACCTCGGCCCGGGTCAGCTCCCCGGCGCACTCCAGCCACCACAGGGACAGCAGCGCCCGGTCCTCCGGCTCCAGCCAGCGGGTGGCCCGGGCCGTCTCGCGCCGCTGTCCGGCGAGCTGGAGGCGGGCCACGGTCAGGTCGACGAAGTCGGCACCCGGGTCGGCGACATCGCTCGCCGCCTCCAGCGTGCTCTCGCCGAAACCGCTCTGCCGGGCCTGCCAGTGCGCCCGTACGCGGTTCATCGCGATCGCCACCAGCCAGGACCGGAAGCTCTCGTCCACGCGCAGGCCGCCCAGCCCGTCGAGCGCCCGCAGCATCGTGTCCTGCACCACGTCGTCCACGTCGCAGGACCCGTTGAGGGCCCGCCCGACGATGTTGTAGACGAGCGGGAGATGGGTGCTGACGAGCTCGTCCTGCGCGCGCAGGTCGCCCGCGCGGGCCGCTGCCACAAGCGCTGCGGTGTGCTCAGTAGTCATGTGATGTTCCCTGTCCGTACCGGCGGTCGATGATGCCCGATACATGGGAGACCGTCGACGGGGGCGTCGATAACAGTTATCCGGAAGAATTTTCCCGAAGAGTTTTCCGGGCCCCTCCACCGGGGGTCACAGCAGCGGAGCCAGAGCCTCCGCGGCCGCGCGCAGGGCCGGCGCGTACGCCTCGATCTCCTCGCGGGAGACCAGGAAGGTGACGGTGGTGACGCTGACCCCGCCGACGGGCCGGCCCGCCGGACCGGGGATCGCCGCGCCGATGCAGCGGATGGCGGGCTCGTTCTCCTCGTCGTCGAGGGCGAAGCCCTGGGCGCGGACCGCCGCCAGTTGGGCGTGCAGGGCCCGTGCGGTGGTGAGCGTGTGCGGCGTCCGCCGAGGCAGTCCGGTCGCTCCGATCAGTTCCCGTACCTCCTCGGCGGGCAACAGAGCCAGGATGCTCTTGCCGATCGCGGTCGTGTGCAGCGGCATGCACATGCCGACGCGGGAGGCCGTCCGGAAGGGCTGGTCCTCGTTCTCCAGCTTGCGGATGTAGGTGATGGTCCGCCCGCTGTGCAGGGCCAGATGGACCGTCTGGCCGGTGGTCCGCCGGAGTTCGCCGAGGATGTGCCCGATGCCGGCCGGTTCCCCGGCGCCGACCAGGGCGGACAGTCCGCGCAGCCGCGGACCCACCCCGTACCGGCTGTCGGCCTCCTGGCGTACGAACCCCTGGTCGATCAGCGAGGCCAGGATGCGGAAGGTGCTCGACTTGGGCACCGCGGCCGCCGCCGTCACATCGGCGAGGCGGTGCGGGCCGCCGGGCGCGGCCACCGCCTCCAGGACGCGCAGGGACTTCTCCACGGCGGAACCGGCCGCGGAGGCCCGCCCCGCGCGCCCGCCCACTGCCGCTTCATCCATTGACACGAGCGCTCCTGGCGTGGGTAGGGTCTAGACCACATGGTTCCGTCATACGGTACGCCGTTCCACTACATGGAACAAACGCGTGGAGCGAAGGGGAGGGTCCGTTGCCCGATCACCCGTCCAGCCGCCCGTCCGGCCCTCCGTCCGGCCACCCGTCCGGCCCTCCGTCCGGCCACCCGTCCAGCCGCCCGTCCGGGCCTCCGTCCGGCCACCCGTCAGACCGCCTCTACGCGGTGCTGACGGCCCAGCGCGTGCTGCCCGTGCTGCGCAACACCGACGCCGACGAGGCCGTCCGCCGCACCACCGCCCTGCTCGCCGCCGGCTGCCGCGCGGTCGAGCTCACCACCTCCACCCCCGGCTGGGCCGCCGCCGTCACCCGCACCGCGCCGCTGAGCGACGTCCACGGCCGCCCGGCGCTCATCGGCGTCGGCACGGTCACCACCACCGCGCAGGCGGAGACGGCCCTCGACGCGGGCGCCGCCTTCCTGATCTCCCCCTACCCGGCCCCCGAGGTCCGCGCGGTGGCCGTACGCCGCGAGGCCGTCTTCATCGAGGGCGGGTTCACCCCCGGCGAGATCGCCGCCGCCGTCCGGGCCGCCGGCGCCGCCAAGGTCTTCCCGGCGCACGTCGGCGGCCCCGGGTTCGTCCGCTCCCTCCGGGCCGTCCTGCCCGGAGCGGTGATCGTCCCGACCGGCGGCATCCGGCCCGCCGAGGTCCCGGACTGGCTCGCCGCCGGCGCGACCGCCGTCGGGATCGGCGACGGCCTGCCGTCCGACCCGGGCGGACTGGCCGCCGTGTTCGCCGGGGCGGCCACGCCGTGCTGCGCCCCCTGCGACGCCGCCGCAGGGCACTGACCGTGGCCGGACGAGCCGAC
Organism: Streptomyces sp. NPDC001549; assembly: GCF_042894025.1. Lineage (NCBI taxonomy): Bacteria > Bacillati > Actinomycetota > Actinomycetes > Kitasatosporales > Streptomycetaceae > Streptomyces > Streptomyces sp. NPDC001549. The sequence goes on along the minus strand of NZ_JBIAVJ010000031.1, from coordinate 67,564 downwards.
AGGCGCTACGACGTCCTCGTACTCGGCGAGGTCCTGGTCGAGATCCACGCGGGCGCCGCCCTGCGCGAGGCCGCCGACGGCACCCCGGCCCGTATCTCCTACTCCGGAGACGCCCTCAACGCGGCGGCCGCCGCGGCCGCGGCCGGGGCCCGTACCGCCCTGCTCGCCGTGGTCGGCGACGACGAACTCAGCGTCCCGCTGCTGAACCGGGCCGCCGAACTCGGCGTGGACGTCTCCCACGTCCACCGCGCCCCGCACCCCAACGGTGCCTACCTGCTCTCCGCCGACACCGACGGCGACCGCGCGTTCGTCTACTGGCGCACCCGCAGCGCGGGTTCCACTCTCGGGCCCCGCCACATCGCGTCCTGGCGCGCGCTGCTGACCCGCTGCGGAGCGCTCGTCACCAGCGGAATCACCGGCGCCCTGTCGCCGAGCAGCCGCGACGCCGTACTGGCCGCGGCCCGCCTCGTGCACGGGGCGGGCGGGCACCTGACCTACGACCCCAACTTCCGCTCCCGGCTGACCGGCCGGGCCGAGGCACGCGAGCTGCTGGCCCGGATCGCTCCGCTGACCGGGCTGCTCAAGACCTCCTGTCCGGCCGACGCGCTGGCCCTCGTGGACACCGCCGACCCACGCACCGCCGCAGCCCGCTGCCGCGCACTGGGCGCCCGTACGGTCGCGGTCACCGCGGGCGCCGGCCGGCTGCTGCTGGACGACGGCACCCGGGCGGCCTACCACCCCGTGCCCGTCAATCCCGAGCCCGTGGACGCGACCGGGGCGGGGGACTGTTTCACCGGTACGACCACCGCCCGGCTCGTCCTCGGGGACACTCTCGCGGACGCGGTGGCGTACGGCACGGCCGCCGCCTCCCTCTCGGTCTCCGGCCGCGGCGGCACCGGGCGCGTCCCCGCGTTCAGCGAGACGGCGGCGCTGGCCGCCTCGTGCCGACGTGCCTGCCCGGCTCGACCGCCGTCTCCGGATCGGTGACCCAGCCCGCGGCGAGGACCAGCCGCGAGGCCCGGTGGACGGCCAGGAACCCGAACGGCCGGTCGAACCGGACCTCCGCCCGGCGGACCCGGTGCTGCACACGGGGCGGTGCGGCTCCGCCCGGCCGCGCCGCTACGGCGGTGACGGCCGCGGCCTCGAACCCCGTCGCGTGGAACCGGGCCATCGCGGACTGCCGGGCCGAACCGATCGCCAGCGGCTCGGAACTGATCCCGGGGAAGTGCGCGAAGCTGTCGTCGCTCGCGGTGCCCGGCCCGAACAGCCCGGCGTGATCGAGCAGGTCGTGTTCGGCGAGCAGCGGCCAGACCCCGGCCGCGGCGAAGACCGTGCCCGAGTCCTGTGGGCGGGCCTGCGCGGCCCAGCGTGCCGTGAGTCGGTTGGCCGCCCGTACCGTCTCGTTCTCCATGCGGTGGAGCGTAGGTGGAGGGGCGCCGCCGGGCCGGACGATATTCCGCGGCCCGGCGGCGCCGGTCTCGGGCGGCCCCGGTCAGCGGCCGCGCAGGCCCCGGTCGACGGCCGTCATCAGCTCGCCGTCCGCGGTGTCCGCGTCGAGCGACCAGAACATCGCACCGCCGAGACCGTGTTCGCGGATGTACCCGGTCTTGGCGCGCAGCACCTGCGGGTCGTCGTACGTCCACAGGGTGGTGCCGTCGAAGAGCCAGGCGTGGCCGCCGCGCCGGTCCCGGTGGATCGTGTAGGTGCCGGAGTCGGCCAGCTTCTTCAGCGCCTTGTAGTCCTCGTACCCGGCGGACCAGGTGGCCGGTGCCGGGCCCGTGGCCGGCTGCCCCATGCCGTCCCCGCCACCGGTGACGCCGGTCCAGCCCTGTCCGTAGAACGGCATGCCCATCACCAGCTTGTTCGCGGGCGCGCCGCGCCGGAGCCAGGCGTCCACCGTGCCGTCGACACTGAAGTCGCCCCGCGCGTACAGCGCGGACTGCTGGGCGGTCCTCGGCTCGCCGGAGACGTGGAAGTCGTAGCCCTGGAGGGTCACGAAGTCGAGGTCGCGCATGATCCGGCGGACGTCGAAGCCAGCGTCGATCTTGGCGGGGGCGGTCGGGACGAAGGCGGTCAGTTCGTACGTGGTCTTCTTCTTCCGGCTCCGCGCGTACGCGTCGAGCTGCGTGCGGAACTCCTTGACGAGCGCGGTGAAGTTCTGCTTGTCCTCGGGCCGGTACTTCGTGTCGGTGTCACCCGCGGAGCCGGGCCACTCCCAGTCGAGGTCGATCCCGTCGAACACGCCGGCGGCCGCTCCCGCGCCGCCGCGGGCGCCGTCCTGCGGAAGATTGCCCTTGATGTAGAGGTCGATGCAGGACTCGACGAAGGCCTTGCGGGAGGCGGGGGTGAGCGCGGCGTCCGAGAAGTGCGTGGACCAGCTCCAGCCGCCCAGCGAGATCAGCACCTTGAGGCCGGGGTGCTTGGCCTTGAGCTCGCGCAGCTGGTTGAAGTTGCCGGCGAGCGGCTGCTCGCCGGTGTCGGCCACCCCGTCGACGGAGTTCGCCGCGTCGAGCGGGCGCACGTAGTCGGCCCAGGGGTCGGCCTCGCCGGGGACGTTCCCGGTGAAGCACCTGCCCTCAGGGCTGACGTTGCCGAAGGCGTAGTTGATGTGGGTGAGCTTGCCGGCGGAGCCGTTCGCCTCCAGGTCCTGGACCTGGAAGTCCCGTCCGTAGACACCCCATTGGGTGAAGTAGCCGACCTTCCTGTACGAACGGTCGTGGCCGCCGTCGGCCTGCGCGGCGGCGGCGGGCGCGAAGGCGGTCAGCAGGGAGAGGGAGCAGGCGGCGACGGCCAGCCTGCCGAGCATGCTGCGGCGCATGGGCTTCCTTTGCGGATGCGGGGAGCGGGGCGTGTGCGCGTGCGCTGTGCATGCCGGAAACTATTGGTCTGGACCAGAGTGGTCAAGGGGGCGGCCGAAACTCGCCCGCTACGGGAGCGGCAGGCTCCACTGGCCGACGTCGTCGGCGAGGCCGGTGTCCAGGGCGAACTGAACCGCGGCCGGCTCGGCGTCCGCCGGGAGCCGGAAGGTGATGAAACCCTCCGCCGTGCCACCGGGATCGAGCGTGACGGTCTCGGGGAAGACCGGCCCGGCGGTGGTGGGGACGTCGTCGCCGGTGTACCGCTGCCCGGCGGTGTCCAGCAGATGCGCGGCCGGAGCGGGGAAGTCCTGGTAGACGGCGGTCCCGGTGTTCTCCAGGCGGAAGCGCGTCGCGATGAGCCGGCCGGCCCCGGAGGGCTCGGGACCCGCGGGGCTCGCCGGGTCCACCACCTGAGTCAACGTGACGTCGAGCCGCCGACCGGGCCCGTTCCCGGTGAGGGAGATCGTCTCGCCCGAGCCGTCCGGGGCCGCGCCCAGCAGGGCGGGCGCGAGGAGCGTGAGCGCGAGGAGCGAGCCCCGCACCCGCCCCGCTCGCCGGCTTCGGGGCATGACGGAACCTCCCGCTCCACGGGTCCCCATCATCACGATCCTCCGCACCCCGCGGTCCCGCCACCCACGCCGACCGGGCCGCGTCGCCCTGGTGCCGGATCGTGAGGCCGACAGGACACCACCAACGTGTTCAAGGGAGCGACAGCGAACGCTGTTTTACTCGGTACCGTAACCGGGCCGCCGGGTGGTCAAGCGTCGCTCGCCTGCGGCGACGCCGATTCCCTCGAGCGTGACCAGCCACGGCGCGTAGCGCCCTTTCGCAGCCGGTCGACGCCACGAGCAGCGAGCGCGCGCCCGCCGCTCGCCATCGAGTCGGTGGCGGCGTTTGGCGAGGATGTCCTTGTTGTCGGGGACGCCGGTGGCGGCCGAGGCGACGGCCTGGGCCGAGCTTGCGTCGGGCGAGGATGAGGATGGTCAGCGCGGTGGCGGCGCCGCCGGTGGGGAGCGCGGCGAGAACACCGGGGTGGGCGGCGAGGGTTGCGGCGAGCGCGGTTCCGGCCGCCTGCCCGGTGCCGACCGACAGGATCAGCCAGGAGTACGCCTCGGTGGTGCGGGAGGCGGAGGCGAGAGCGTCCACGGTGTGGAAGCCGTTGGTGATGATCAAGGTGAAGAACAGCCCCGGGATCGCCGTGAGGGCGAAGGCTGTGCGGGGATCGGGCTGGGCCAGCAGGGGCGCCCAGCCGAGGAGGAACAGGGCGCTGGTGGTGATGAGCTGGGATTTGGTCGTGCCGGGCCACGCCCGTCGGGCGTAGATCAGGCTGCCGAGGAAGCTGCCGGTGGAGAAAACGGCAGGAAGCAGTCCGCAGAGCATTGCCCGCCCATGGGTGGCCGCCATGCCTGCGGCCCACACGTTCATCGCTCCGAACGCGAACCCCGTTCCCGCCAGCGCGGTGAGCAGCAGGACCAGGCCGGCGCTCATCAGCCGCCCTCTTTCCGTCACCCCGGCGGCAGGACGCCAGGTCTGCGACGGTACGGCAGTCAGGACCACCGTCGTGCCCATCAGCCCGAGGGCGGCGGTCGCGGCCAAGGCGGTGTCGGGCCCGTGCGTGGTCGCCAGCCACGAGGCGAGCAGGGGGCCGGCGATGTAAAGGAGTCCCTGCGAGCCGGTGTCGAGGGCTTGGACGACTCGGCGCCGCCCGAAATCAGGCAGGACTGTCGGCCAAAGCGCCCGAAGCCCTGCCTCCAGCGGCGGTGTGACCAGACCCGCGAGCCCGACCACCGCGGTCACCGCCGCGGGGTGCCCGCCCGTCCCGATCAAGGGGAGCGCTGCCAGGCAGCTGGCGTTGAGCAGCACCGCCGGTGTCGACACGCGGGTTTGACCGTAGCGGTCCATCAGCCTGCCTTTGACCGGCTGGGACAGCCCGGACGCCAGTCCGTAGAGGGCGGCGAGCATTCCGGCGAAGGCCAGCGACCCCCCGCCGCCGGTGATCCACAGGACGAGCCCCACCGGAACCATGGAGTTGGGCAGGCGCCCGATCAGAGTGCCGCCGAGCAGGCGGACAACGTGTCGGCTGCCCAGTACGGCGCCGTATGTGGCGAGCGGCGGGGCGGTGGTCGGGTGTTCGGCCAGGGTCAACAGGGCAGGGCTTTCCATCAGAGGGAGTGTGGGGCGGGGGCGGTGTCAGGGGGATGTCGTCGTTGCGTGGACGCGGTGGTGGCCGAAGGCGCTGCGCCACGGGCGTGGTGCCAACGGCCGGTGAGCGGGGTGCGGTGCGGGGGTGTGATGTGGCGGCAGGACCGCGACGGCGTCCTCCAAACGCCGGCCGATCTGTGCGAGGCCTTGGACATGGTGGTTGGTTTGCGCTGAGAGCAACCGCGGGCGGACGGCGATCTCATGGCAGGCCCGGGCATTCAGCATGGTTGCCCGTATGGCGCAGGTGCCGAGGAACCCGGAGCGGGGAGCGTACCCCGGAGCCGACCGGCCATCGCGGAACTTGTGATCTTCCGACAAGACCGCCGGAACGGCCCGCAGTTGCGGCGGGAAAGCGATGTTGGCGCGGGCCGCACGCGCATCGTGCGGCGCACGGAGGACGACCGGTCGGCGCGGACGGGGTCAGCTCCCGGATCCAGCGGATTTCCGGGCTCTCCCAGTTCTTCCGGGACACCGCGATCTGGCCGTACGCCGACGTGCCCGGCTACACCCTCATCGGCGCGGGTGACGCACCCAAGTTTCCCCAGAAGGTGCCCCGAAGACGAACTTCTTCAAGACCGAACTCGAACTCGGCCGGTGCTTGCGCCTGCCCGCCGAGGGCCCCTGCGAGTGCGACCTCTACCTGACCTGCGCGAAGTTCGTCACCACACCCGAGTACGCGCCACGGCTGCGAACGCGTCGCCGGGTCGAGCAGACCCTTGCTCTGGACGCGGCCGAGCGCGGTTGGGATCGCGAGGTCGAGCGGCACCGCTGCACCAGGCAGCGCATCGAGAAGCTGCTGGCCGACCTCAACGAGCCCTTCGAGGACTAGGCTGACGCACAGCGGCATGGTGGCCCAAAGGGTTCGATGTCAGTGAACCCACGTACGGTCTGCCCATGGATGGTCAGCAGTCGCATTCCTTCTCGACAGACGACGTCAGAACCTTGAAGCCCGTTCTGCGGTTCCTGGGAGCCAGTAACGCGAGCAGGCGTGCTCCTTCCGTTGGGGGGCAGGCATGAGCGAAATACCGACGCACGAGAAAGAAGACGTGGGACAGGCGTGGGGCCGTGTCACCAGCTGGCTCAGGCAGAACGCTCTCAGCGTTTTCGCTGGTCTGGGCGGCCCAGGCAGCCCGACGGCCATCAGCGATGCTGAAGAGCGCATGGGGCTGAAGCTGCCGAGGGAGATGTCGCAGTGGCTTCTGGCCAACGACATCGGTGGTGAGAAGCACCCCGACGCCGGCTCGTGCCTGGTGGCGCTGGGGTGTGAGGGAGTCATCCCGAACGGCGGTCTCCTGCTGGGACTCACAGATATTCAACGTGTCTACCTGCACATGTGGGGCTTGGAGATGATGGAACCGTCCTCAGACCCCGAATTGCCATTCTGGCGCCGGGAGTGGGTACCGATCGCCGCGGAGAGCGACGGCTTCTACGGCAGGTTCCTGGACACACGCACCGGCACCGTCGGATCTTGGAGCGAGGGGCAGAACCCTGAGGAAGGACGCTTCGCCTCACTGTCCGACTTCTTCCACGATGCGGCGGACCACCTCGAAGGGGTGTCCTCGGATCATCCGAGGGAAACCGTCAGGGGCCCCGTGAGGGACAGCGGTCAGGAGGGCGAGGCAATACGGCTATGGGCCCGGGCGAACGGCTACCTCGTCAATGACAAGGGACGCATCCCTGCCGCCATCCGCGAGGCGTACGAAGCCTCACTGTGAGCACCACGGCTGCCCCGTTGCTGACCAAGCCGGCGGCTCACACGCTGATTGGCGCCCTGGTTGGCTCCTGAAGCCGTCAGTCCGCACCTTCTTCGCTGTCGTCGGCACACCGGAGGATGATCAACTTGAACTGTCCACATAAACAGCGGCATCGTCTTCGGCCTGTTCACGCTGGCGGGGTTCGCGTACGCGCCGCAGCTGGCGGACCAGAACACCTACGTCGAGGCGACGGCCGAACAGCCGCGCAGCTCGCTCGTCGCCGCATCACCATTGCCCTCCCGGCCAGGGCATCGGCCGCCGGAAGATCGCAGGCCGCAAGCGCCATATCGGCGTCGGCGCCCTCGGCCTCCTCCTCGCCGTCCGGGTTACCGCAGCCAATGTCTCCGACAACGCCGGCGGCATCCAGGTGCTCTCACGGATCGCGAAGGCTCACCCGCGCGTGTCCGAGGCCTGGGCGGGGCACCCGCCCCCGTATTCGTTCGCGTAGATCGCGTTACCCTGCCGGTCGCTGAGGTGGAAGCAGTGGCCGTTGGCCCACACCGTGACCGAATCCGGCCGATGTTCGACCTCGAACGGCTCGTCGCCGTACAACGTCCCACTCCACGTGTCATCTCCCGCGGGCGAGTGGGTGACAACGACGCAGGTCTCCTTCGGCGGGATCCGGTGGATGTCCGCCCAGGGCCCCACCGTCAGCTCCAGCAGCTCCTCGCCGTCGTTGCTGACCACCAGCCGCGCTGTTCTCCCCGCGAACATTCCAGCACCCCCTGCTCGACCTTGTGCCGTCACTTACAGGCGCGCACAGCGCGATCCTCACACGGGTGATCAGCCGATCCGACGTCAGGCCCGAGTTACCGAACAACCCCGCACGCACAAAACGCTCTTCAAGGCCACTCGGGGGTGGGGAGTTCGATGGCGGTCGGCTCGTCGTCCACCGTCAGAACATGCTCCGGCGAGCGACTCGCACCCGTCGAGCCAGGAATTGATTGGATCTCCCGGCCCGTTCGTGTCATGGTTGGTCCCACCGAAGGGGTGTAGCTCAGCTGGTCAGAGCGCCGGTCTCCAAAACCGAAGGCCGCAGGTTCGAATCCTGCCGCCCCTGCAACACCGACAGCACACTTGTCGAGAACGCCCGGCCGGGAGCACGCCTCCCCGCTGGGCGTTGCTGTTTGCCCGGACCGGCCGCGGTCAGACGGCGGCCGGGGCGAAGCTCGGCATCATCGGGATCGTGCCGGCCAGCCAGCCCTCGGCGCTCGTGGTGAAGTGCGGTGCGGGTGAGGTCTCCCACCAGGAACGGACCGCTGTGGTGGTCTCCTCCCGGCCCGTCCGCCGGTCGACGTAGACCGTCTCCCGTTCACCGGTCAGGCGTACGGCGACCCGCCCGCGCTTGCAGCCGTCCGGGTACTCGTTCCAGTTGACCCCGGCCTCCGACCACAGCAGTTCCTGCATGCCCCCGGAGGAGACTCCCTGGAGGCGCTTGTGGGGGAAGTGCGCCTGCGCGGCCATGCTGATGCTGTTGCGCACGGCGTCCCGCTGCCGCCACAGGAAGTAGTTGGCGACCTCGATCGGATCGGAGATCGTGAACAGGCGGGCGTCGAACAAGGCGCGCTTGCCCGGCCGGCGTTCGTTCAGGACGGCCGTGGCCAGCGACGCGGCGACCGACAGCTGCTTGGCGACCACCCCGCCGAACCAGGGCTCGGTGCCCGTGCTGCCGAAGTCGGTGTACAGGACGCTGATCTCGTCGGACTGGGTGTACGAGAACTGCGCTCCGGCGATCTCCGCGCAGAGTGCCTCGGCGACGGCATCCATGTCGCCCATGAAGACCTCGTCGAACGGCCGGGCCGCGCCGCGCATGTAGGTATGGAAGGCGCGGCCGTCCACCCGGAGCAGTGTGTAGGTGCGGCGCGGCAGGACCGCACGGTGCACCGCCTCGTAGCGCTTCATCCGATCACCCAGTGGGGTGCTGTCCGACATGGTGTGTCCCTCCCTCGGCGCCCTGCCGCCGCATGGATGCCGGCGGCGCCCCGCCGCCCGCACGGATGCCGCCATGCGACCGATGCGACCGATGCGGCTCATGTGGACATCCTCCAGGGTCGTTTCCCGCCGCGGGTGTCCGGGGTGCGGACCCGCGTCGAGGTACACCCGGACACGGGCACGCCGGACATCGTCTACCTTCCTTCGGATGGGGACAGACGTACGACGCTTCGACGACCGGTGGCTGGACCGGGGCTGGGGGCCGGACGCCGGGCCGAGGCTTCGGCAGGCCTGGTTCCAGGGGCTCAGCTTCAACGCGGCCGCACCGGACCGCATCCGGATCCGGCTGCTGGACCTGGATGCCGCCCCGTACCTCCTGGCGCGGCGTGACCTGTCACCCGCCGTCGTCGACGCCGCGGTCGACCACCCGGACCGGCGGGTCCGCGGCAGGCTCGCCGAGGCACCCGCATCCCTCGGGCTCTCCGCCGCCCAGTGGTCACGGCTGGTGCTCGGCGAATCCAGCGGTGCCCGGCGCGAGCTGATGCTCCAGGCCGCGGCCATGGCCGGGCCGGGGCTGACGCGGGAGGCGTACGGGACGCTGGCCGCGGACCCCTTCGGCCCGGTCCGCGAGGAGCTGGCCCGGATGCCCGCACTGCCCCTCCCGCTGCGCCTCGCCCTGCTGGCGGATCCGCTCCCGCGGGTGCGGGCCGCTGCGTGCGAGGCCGGCTGGCGGGACCTCGACGAAGGGCCCCGGGCCCGGCTGATCGCGGATCCCGCTCCCGCCGTGCGGACCGCGGTCACGCTCGCCCGGCACGAGGAGGTGCCGCTCACGGCGGAGTTCTACGACGCCGAGCGCGGGGCGGGCCGCCTCGTCGAGGGCCACCGGCTGGAACGTGACCTCGTCCTGCGGCTCTGCGCCGACGCGGACCCCTGGCTGCGCCGGAACCTGGCCCGGAACCCCTACCTCGCCCCCGACCTGGTCGACGTACTCGCCGCCGATCCGGAGGACGACGTACGCCTCGCCGTGTCCACGCGACCCGAGCTGACGGAGGAGCGGCGGGCCGCCGTACGGGTGGACATCGACCCGCGGACGATGCGGCGGCCGGTCGCGTGGGTGGTGGCACTGCACGAGGACGAGGAGGCCATGCGCCGCCTCGCGGCGTCCCCGCACCTCCTGCTGCGCAGCAGCGTCGCGACGGCCCGGCGGCTGCCGCCGGACGTGGTGGAACGGCTGGCCCGGGACGAGGACCGGGTCGTACGGCTCTTCCTCGCCGAGCGGTGCGACGACGCTCCGGCGGACATGCTGCTGGAGGTGTGGCAGTGGTGGAACGGGAGCTACTCCACCCCCGACCGGCCCTACGGGCACCCGAACTTCCCGCGGCGCGACCTGCTCCGCCACGCCGACGACCCGCACCCGCGGCTGCGGCAACTGGCCCTCGACGACCCGGACTCGACGCCCGGTCTGGTGGAACGGTTCAGCGGGGACGAGGACGCCGAGGTGCGGCTGCGCGCCGCCACCGACCCCCGGCTGTCGCCGGACTCGGTGGTACGGATGCTCGACGACCCGGACAGCGGCGTACGCGCGATGGCGGCCCGGCATCCACGGGTGCCCGTACCCGTCCTCGTCGCGCTGCTCGGCGACGAGGGGACGGCGGGGGCCGCCGCCCGGAACCCGCTGCTGCCGGTGGCCGTCATGGAACGGATGACCGTCACAGGGCCATGAGGTGGGCCGCCAGGAGGAGGGGCGCGGGGCAGGCCAGGGCGCCCAGCAGGGTGAGGCGGGCCTCGCGCGACAGCCGCCGGACGCCGGGGGATGAGTAGCGCTACTCATCCCCCACCGCGCGCCTGCTCAGGCGAGGGTCACTCGGCGCCCGGCTCCTGGTAGCCGTACGGGCGCGTGATGATCTCCATCCCGTGGCCGCTCGGGTCCGTGAAGTACACCCCGCGGCCCCCGTCGTTGTGGTTGATCTCGCCGGGGTGCCGGCCGTGCGGGTCGGCGAAGTACGGGACCCGCGCCGACCGGATCTTCTCGAACGCCACGTCGAACTCCTCCTCCGAGAGGAGGAACGCGTAGTGCTGCGGGGTGATGGACTCGGCCGGGACGGTCGCGAAGTCCAGGGTGACGCCGTTTCCGGTGTCCACGGGGACGAAGGGCCCCCACTCGGTCCCGACCTCCAGGGCGAGGACATGGGCCAGGAAGGTGGCTGACTCCCGGTTGTCACGGGAGTGGATGATCGTGTGGTTCAGCTGAACGGACATGAGTGAATGCCTCCGAAAGGCACGTCACGGGCGCCTCCATGCCTCACCCGGACGGTGACCGACACGCGATGCCGTGATCACAATCCTAAACACCCTCTCCGGGCGAAGTCCACCCCCTCCGACCCGCGCCCCACCCCCTGCCCGGCCGCCGCACCGGCTCACGAACTCCCGTACACCGCCTTGACGTTGTCCTGTGCCGGGTGGGTCCGGCCGGCCGGGCCCACCGCGAACACCCGCAGGAGGTTCTCCGTCACCCGGGTGGTCAGCGCCCCCGAGCGCGCGTCCAGACCGTGGTTGCGTCCGCTGCGGCCGTCGCCGGTCGCGTCCAGGGCCTCCACCCACCGCATCGTGCCGGTCGCGAACACCCCCGCCCCGTTCGCCACCGTGTAGTAGGCCGTGTCCTGGTGGCTGGGCCGCCCCTCGCACACCACGGGCGAGTGGGCCAGGATCTCGATCGGCCGGGGCGTCGGGAAACCCGTGTTGACCTTGTCGTACTCGACGCCGACCAAGTGCTCGAAGCGGTCGCCCGCCTTCGCGCCGGTGCCCTCGAAGAGCCAGTGCCCGGGGTTGGTCACCACGTACGGGGCGTCCACCGGATAGCCGTCGTACATCACGCCGAGCAGCGAGCTCTCCGGGTCCGCGCCGGGCGCGGAGCGGAAGTCCACCGTCGCGGGATGGCCGCGCTTGAACCCCGGGTCCTGCTCGTAGGACGACTTGTAGCAGACCAGCGTGCGGTCCGGCCCCAGGTCGGAGGGCTCCAGCCGGATCCGGCGGTAGCAGCAGTTCGCGCCCAGGATCGCGATGTTGGTACCGGCGTCGCGGGCGGCCGTGAAATGGGCCCGCTGCTCCGGCGACCAGTACTCGTCGTGCCCGAGCGAGAGCACCGCCGCCGCCCCCTCCAGGAGCCGCTTCTCCCGTGCCACGTCGGTGGTGGTCGTGTAGGCGAGGGGTATGCCGAGCCGCTCGGCCAGCGCGATCAGCGGAGCCTCGTACACCAGGAACAGGCCCGCGCCGTCGTCGTACTCGTACGGCCGGTCGAAGCTCACGGCGAGGGAGCGGGAGGCGAAGCCGCCGCTGGGGCCGTCGTAGCTGCCGTAGCCGCCCCACCGGTTGTACGCCTGCCAGGTGGCCACCGCGTTGACCACGACCGTACGGCCGGCGGTCGCCGCGGACCGGACGGTGATCGGCACGAACCGCCGGCCCTCGCCGCCCTGCGCGTCCAGCCGCAGCAGGTAGCTGCCCTCCGGCCAGTCCTTCGTCTCGACCGTGGCGGTACGGGTCCACCGGGTGCGGACCATCCTGGTCCCGGCGTCCACCGTGGGCTCCGGCTGCCGGACCCCGGGCAGGGCCTCGGAGCGCCACACCAGCCGCGCCCGCGCCCCGCCGTACCAGCCCATCCGGTAGGCGGAGACGGTGAACCGGGGCGCGGTCGTCGACACGTGCAGCCCGAAGGACTCGCCGGGCAGGACGCTGACCTTGTCCGCGAACCCCTCGATGGCCCGCGCCGGACCGGCCTTGTCCACCGGCCAGTCGGCATGGCCCGGGCGGGCGTTCTCGACCTTCACGTCAAGACCCTGCGGCCCGGCCGCCGACGGCTTCCCGCCCGGCACGGCGGACTCCGGCGCCGACCCGGACCGCGGCTCCGCCCCGGATCCGCCCGTGCCCTCGCCGTCGCCGCTCGCGCAACCGGCCAAGGTCCCGAGCCCCGCAGCCGTGGCCGCCCCCGCCGCGATCGCGAGGAACCGCCGCCTGCCTGCGTCTTCGCCGTCCGTGGCGGGCCCGGCCGAGTACATCTGTTGCATGGAGGGCACGTTATGTGACGCTCTGGCCCGCGCTTTCACCGGCCTGCTCGCCACCACACCCCCTAGGCTGACCCCCTGTTGTTCCGGGCACCAACCGACTTCGGGGGAACGCGAGATGACGTACAGGACCGCACACGCACCGGGCACCGTCCGGCAGCTGTGGCAGCTGCTCGAACCGGTTCACGCCGTCGTCTACTTCGCCCCCGAGGCCTACGCGGAGGCCGGCGCGCTCGGCTACGCCACCGACGACCGGTGGCCGATGTACTTCGCCTACCGGGCCGCACCCCTGGGCCCGGCCGGAGCGGGGCTCGTGAACGCCCTCTTCTACAGCTTCAGCCCCGGCATGGTGGACCACTACCTCGCACAGTCCTGGCACACCGCCCCGCCCGCCCGGGTGCTCGCCGCCCGGGCCGTCGCCGCCGACCGCTCCCTGCACGCCCTGCTCGGCGAGCGCACCGCCTCCCCGGACCTGGCCGAGGCCGCAGGCCTCGCCCGGCGCGCCGCCGAGGCCGCCACCACCGGCGCCCGCCCGCTGGCCGCCGCCAACGCCGCCTTGCCCTGGCCCTCGGCACCGCACACCGTGCTCTGGCACGCGGCGACGATCCTGCGCGAGCACCGCGGGGACGGCCACCTCGCCGCCCTTCAGGCCCACCACCTCGACCCGGTCGAGTCCCTGGTCCTGCAGTCGGGCGTGGGAGCCGCGCCGGCCCAGTGGTTCGAGAGCCGCCGGTGGTCCGCCGACGAGTGGAACGCCGCCCGCGGGCGGCTCGCCTCCCGGGGCCTGCTGGCCGGGGACGGCACGGCCACCGGGGCAGGGCTGGCACTGCGCACCGAGGTCGAGAAGCTCACCGACGAACTCGCCTCGGGCCCGTGGTCGGCGCTGACCCCGCAGGAAGCGGCCCGGCTCGCGGAACTCCTCCTCCCGCCGGTCCTCGACATCGTCGGCGCCGGGATCCTCCCCACCCAGGGCACCCTGGGCATCGGGGTGAAGTACGACTACGAAGCCTGATCCGCCGCCCGCGAGGAGCCTTCGTGAAGTACGCGTTCTCCACGCTCGGCCTGTCCGGCACAGCGCTGGGCCGCAGCGCCGCCCTCGCGGCGGCCCACGGGTTCGACGGCCTCGAACTGCGCGCCCACCCCGAGGAACCCGTGCACCCCGGCAGCCGAGCGCGCCGCCGCGCTGCGGACCCTCGCCGCCTCGGGGGTCGCCGTCCTCGGGGTCGCGGGCTATGCGCGGATGGCCGCCCCGGGCCCGGACGGGCCGGTCCTCGCCGAACTGCGCGCCCTGGTCCGGCTCGCCGCCGATCTGGAGGCCCCGTACGTGCGGGTCTTCCCCGGTGGCGGCCTGCCCGAGGTGGCTGCCGACGCCCGTGCCGTCCGCCGGCTGGCGGCCGCGGCGCCGTACGCCGAGCGCCACGGTGTGCGGATCCTGCTGGAGACCCATGACTCGCACCGCACGGGGGCCGCGGCCGCCCGGGTGCTGGACAAGGTCGCACATCCGGGCGCGGGCGCCCTGTGGGACGTGCTGCACACCTGGCTGGGCGGTGAGTCCCCGGCCGCCTCGCACCGGGCGCTGACCCGGCACCTGGGCTACGTACAGGTGAAGGACGTGCGGTCGGCACGGGACCTCACCCCGGTCCCGCTCGGCGCCGGGATCCTGCCCCTGGCCGAGGCGGTGGCCGCACTACCGCGGGACGGCTGGCTCTGCTGGGAGTACGAAAAACGCTGGTACCCGGCGGCCCCCGACCTGCCCGACCTCCTCTCGCGAGGCCGGGCGTACCTCCACCGCCTGGCGGCACATCGCCGGCGTGACCCGGCCTAGCGGGTGTCCACCGGCCGCGCGGCCCGGACGGTGGGCCGGACGAACGACCGGGGCGGGGACGTCGCACGCCGATCGCCCTGCGCAGACGCCCGATCCGGCCTGCGGCCCGCCTCCGGACAGTCCAAGCCTCCATGGCCGAATCGGCGTTCTGACAGAGAGGGGCCGGGCTGTGTTCAGCTGCTTGCCGGCACCTGCCGGGCGTCGTCGGCCTTGAGCGGCATCGCCCGCATGCACCCGGAGACTTGGGAGGGAACATGCCTCGTATCACCCGATCGGCGGCGCTCACCGCAGCCACCGCCGTCGCTTTCGCCGCCGCTCTGACCGGAACCGCCGGGGCCGATGCCACTGGCGTGACCACGATCCCGGCCCGGACCGCACCCCAGCCCGTGTACTGGGCCGCACCGCCGCAGGGCGTGCCGGTCGCCGCGCCGCAGCGATTACTGAACCAGCCCGTGCGGATCACCAACGACTTCGCCAAACGCCCCACGACCCAGTGTCTGGACGTGGATGCGAACGGTGGCGGCAACGGCACGGTCGTTCAGATCTGGCAATGCAACGGCACCACCCAGCAGCGTTGGTACCTCTGGAACAACGGCGCGCTGGAGAGCTACCGCTTCCCCGGTAAATGCCTGGACGCCGACCTCAACGGTGGTGGCCGCAACGGCACCAAGGTGCAGATCTGGGACTGCAACAACACCCCGCAGCAGAGCTGGTCCCACCCGTCGGGCGACCGTGCGATCTACAACGCACGCTTCTACGGCGGCGGCAACATCGTCATGGACCGCGACGCGAACGTCGTGGGCAACGGAGCCCGCGTGCAGCTGTGGCAGAAGAACTTCCAGTCGCAGCAATGGTGGGACGTCTGGACTGACTGACCTCGGCAGCGCCCGGCACGTGTGTCTTCCGGCCCGTGAGCAGGAGCAGGAGCAGGAGCAGGCTCCGGGCGTGCGGATCGCGCTCCGCCCCAGGCGGCCGAGTTCCCCGGCGGCCGAGCTCTGTGACCGCCGGGTGAACGCTCGGGCACGTGGCGAGCCGTGAACGTGGAATGAAGGCGCGCGAGGTGTTCATGTATCCGACGGCGCACCGTACTTCCCGGCGTCACGACCTCTCTCGGGAGCCAGGGCATGCTCATGTACGACCAGGACGGATTCCGGCGCGCGGGCCGCCCCCACCGCATCGTCTCGGGGGCCCTGCACTACTTCCGCGTCCACCCGGACCTCTGGGCGGACCGGCTGGAGCGGCTGCGCGCCCTGGGCGTGAACACCGTGGACACCTACGTCCCCTGGAACTTCCACGAAACCGCCCCCGGGAAGGCCGACTTCACCGGCCCCCGCGACCTCGGCCGCTTCCTGCGCCTCGCCCAGGACCTCGGCCTCGACGCGATCGTGCGCCCCGGCCCGTACATACGACCGCAAGGGCATCTGGCGCGGTGTCCGCCACGGCCATCAGCAACTGTTCGAGTGGGAGATCCGGCCGCTGCCGCTCACCGACCTCACCGGACTCGCCTTCGCACAGAACCCGCCCGAGGGGGGCCGGCCCGCCTTCCACCGCTTCACCCACGACCTCGCGACGCACGGGCCCGCCGACGCCTTCGTCGACATGTCCGGCTGGGGGACCGGCCTGGTCTGGCTGAACGGCTTCCTCCTCGGCCACTACGACACCCCGCGCGGCCCGCAGCGCACGCTCTACGCCCCCGGACCCCTCTGGCACGACGGAGCGGACGAGAACGAGATCATCGTTCTCGAACTGGAGCGCCCCGGCACCGAACTGCCGCTGCGCGACCGGCCCGACCTCGGCCGCACCACGGTCGTCACCCTGGAGTGAGAGAGTTCCTTCCGTGAAGCGCACGAGTACCCGCCTCGCCGACGGCCGCGAGATCTTCTACTACGACACCGGCGACGGCGCCGCCCGCGCCTTCCCCGACCCGCGTCCGCTCGACGCGTCCGCCACCGCGGGCAGCTCCGAGGTACGGCGCGATCCGCTGCTCGGCGACCGGGTCGTCATCGCCTCCCACCGGCAGGGCCGCACGTACCACCCGCCCGCCGACGCCTGCCCGCTGTGCCCCTCCACCGAGGGACGCGCGAGCGAGATCCCGGCCCCCGACTACGAGGTGGCCGTCTTCGAGAACCGCTTTCCCTCCCTCGCCGGCGACACCGGCCGCTGCGAGGTCATCTGCTTCACCCCCGACCACCTGACCTCCTTCGCCGACCTCGACGAGGAGCGCGCCGCACTCGTCCTCGCCGCCTGGAGCGACCGCACCGCCGAACTCTCCGCCCGCGAGGGCGTCCAGCAGGTCTACTGCTTCGAGAACCGCGGCACCGAGATCGGCGTCACCCTCGCCCATCCGCACGGCCAGATCTACGCCTTCCCCTTCGTCACCCCGCGCACCACCCGGATGCTCGCCACCGTCGCCGCCCACCGCGAGCGCACCGGCGGCAACCTCTTCGAAGAGGTCCTGGCCGCCGAGCGCGCCGAAGGCACCCGCGTCGTCCTCGAAACGGAGCACTGGACCGCCTTCGTGCCCTACGCGGCGCGCTGGCCGTACGAGGTCCACCTCTACCCCCGCCACCGGGTCCCCGACCTGCCCGCCCTCGGTGACGGGGCCCGCGCGGAGTTCCCCCGGGTCTACCTGGAGCTGCTGCGCCGCTTCGACCGGCTCTTCGACCGGCCCGAGCCGACCCCGTACATCTCCGCCTGGCACCAGGCCCCGGCGGGTGAGGGCCGGGCCGACTTCGCGCTCCACCTGGAGCTCTTCACGATCCGCCGGACCGCGGACAAACTGAAGTACCTGGCCGGGACCGAATCGGGCATGGAGGCCTACATGAACGACGTCCGGCCCGAGGCCGCGGCCGCGCGGCTGCGGGAGGTGGCGAGCGCGTGAGCGGGACGGCCCAGGACGGTTTCCAGCAGCTGTACGGGTACCCGCCCCAGGGGGTCTGGGCGGCCCCGGGCCGGGTCAACCTGATCGGCGAACACACCGACTACAACGACGGCTTCGTCCTGCCCTTCGCCCTCCCGCAGCGCACCGAGGTGGCCGCCGCCCGGCGCACCGACCGGATCCTGCGGGTCCACTCCGCCGACGTCCCCTCCGGCGCGGTCACCCTCGGCCTCGCCGGTCTCGATCCGGCCCGCCCTCCGCAGGGCGCCGCGAGCTGGGCCGCCTACCCCGCCGGGGTCGCCTGGGCCCTGCTGGACGCCGGACTTCCGATCGGCGGCGCAGACCTGCACGTACGGTCCGACGTACCGACCGGCGCCGGCCTGTCCTCCTCCGCCGCCCTGGAGGTGGCCACCGCCCTGGCCCTCACCGACCTGTACGGGATCCCGCTCACCCGCCCCGAACTGGCCGCACTCGCCCGGCGCGCCGAGAACGCCTACGTCGGCGTCCCCTGCGGGATCATGGACCAGACGGCCTCGGCCTGCGCGACGCAGGGACACGCCCTCCACCTCGACACCCGCAGCCTCGAACAGCGCCACATCCCCTTCGACTGCGCGGCGGCCGGCCTGCGCCTCCTCGTCATCGACACCCGCGTCAAGCACGCACTCGCCGACGGGGCCTACAGCCGGCGCCGGGCCTCCTGCCACCACGCGGCCGACGCCCTCGGCCTGTCCGCCCTGCGCGACCTCCCGTACGAGGAGCTGGAGCAGGCCCTGGCCCGCCTCGACGACCCGGTCGGGCGCAAGCGGGTCCGGCACGTCGTGACCGAGAACGAACGGGTGCTGCGGATGGAGGAACTGCTGCGCGCCGGACGACTGCGCGAAACGGGCCCGCTGCTCACCGAAGGACACCGCTCGCTGCGCGACGACTACGAGGTGTCCTGCCCGGAGCTGGACCTGGCGGTTTCCACGGCGAACGCGGCGGGCGCGTACGGCTCCCGCATGACGGGCGGCGGCTTCGGCGGCTCGGCGCTGTCCCTGATCGACGCGGACGCCGAGCCGGCCGTGACGCACGCGGTGGCGGAGGCCTTCCGCCGCGCGGGCTTCACACCGCCCCGCGTCACGGTGGCATCCCCGTCCCCGGGCGCCACCCGCCTCGTCTAGGCAGTGTCTTGCCGATCACTTGTCGAGCCGGGTGAGGGCCTGACGGTGATCACGCCACCGCCCACGAGCCCGGCCCGCGGGACGAAGGGTCCGTGTGCGAAGCTCCGTACCGCGCGCACGGCGTGCATCGCATGGTGGCCTTCCGCTTTCTGCACAGCATCTTGGCTGCCCCCGCCGCGGTACGCGGATGCCGTGGTCTGGGCTGTCGAGGTGACCATGGTGGTGGAGGCGGGGCTGGGAGGCGGGGGAGTTGTCGTGCTCGGTCGCGCCTCTTTCACTCCTTAGTGGTGTTTCGCCTGTGCAGGGTGGGGGAGTAACGGGTTGCTGCCGGCCGCGGTGTTCGCGGGCTGGGGTGGATCGGGAAGGCGCGTCATGGCTCAGGGGACTGTGAAGTGGTTCAACGCGGAGAAGGGGTTCGGGTTCATTGCGCCGGATGACGGTACTCCGGACCTGTTCGTGCATTTCTCCGAAATCGATGCGTCCGGGTTCCGGTCGCTTGAGGAGAACCAGCGGGTGGAGTTCACCACTGGCCAGGGCCCCAAGGGTCCCCAGGCACAGCAGGTCCGCCCCATCTGATCCTTTCTCGCCGTGTGCCGGCGGTCACGGCCGCGCCCAGTCGACGCCGAGCTCGGTGAGCGCGGCGAGCTGCGCCGGGTCGAGCCGGCCGCGGCGGGCCGGCCATTCCGCGCGATGTACTCCTGGAGGGCCTGGAGGCCTTTCCGGAAGGCGGCCTCGCCGCCCGTACGCGGCGTGGACGTCGTGGCCGTCTTCGCGGGGGTCATGCGTGCCCGGACGGGCTGCTCCCGGCCCCGTGGCGCTGCCGATCCGGTGCCGGTCCTGCCGACTGCGGACGCTGGCTTCGGGCGCTGGTCATGGACCGTATCCCCGGCCCGACCGGCCTACGAGGCTGTGGGGCCGTCGGTGGCGGTGATCCGGCGCAGGGATGCGCAGACGTGCTGGCAGCCGGGGTCGGGTCCGAGCCAGCGCTCCCAGTCGAGTTCGAAGTCCAGGTGGCTCTGCGTTTCCCGGAGCGCCGTGTCCTCCTTCGCCGCAGCCGTATGCCGCCGTGGACCACGCAGCTGCACCGCGGCCGGTACAGCCGCTCACGCGAATAGCATCGACATCAACACAGGCACCGTGACGCAGGGCCCCGTCCTCACGAAGGCCGGCTCCACCCTCCACCACCGCGAGCCCGAGGGCCTGGCGATCTACCGCACCAACGCTGGCGAGGCCCGTCTCTTCATCGGCTTCGCCACCGGTGTGGAGGGCGACCGGCGCTCCAGCATCTTCTACAAGAACGCGCTGGTCTGAGCCATGTCCGCCCGGCGGCCCGTCGCCCGCCGCCGGGCACCGCCCCCCAGTCAGACGTCCCCGGCGACCGGCAGCCATCCGAATCGTCGACCGGCGGGCAGACCTCCTGCGCCGCGTGATGCCGGAGGGGCTGGTGCGCCAAGCGATCCTTGCGTCTTGGCGACGTAGGCCAGGCGGGTCACGTGACGCCAGTAGCTCCCGGCTGACCGGGCGGTTCAGCACCTCGATGATCTCGCTCGGCTGCATGGTTCGGTTTCTGCTGCTCAGCGCAGTTGCTCGGCCAGTCCGACGATGATGCCTCCGGGCCGCGGAGGTAGCAGAGCAGATAGCTGTCCTCGAACCGGGCGATCTCGCCGACGAGTTCGGCGCCGTGAGGGCGCAGACGGGCAACGGTGTCCTCGATGTCGTCGACGGCGAACATGACGCGGTGCGTGCCCAGAATGTTGTGCGGCCGGTTGCGCGGCCCGGCGCTGATCACCGTGGGGCTGCGGTACTTCGCCAGCTCGATCCGGCTGTGACCGTCCGGGGTCCGGACCATCGCGATGTCACAGCGGACGCCGTCGAGTCCGGTGCACTGGTCGGCGAAGGGGCCCTCGACCTCAGCCCTGCCCTCCAGCTCCATACCGAGTTCGACGAAGAACGCGATGGCGGCATCCATGTCCTCGACGACGATGCCGACGTTGTCCATCCGCAGAATCGCCATGCTGGTTTCTCCTTCTTCCTCGTGCGGCCGGTGGTGGCCGCTGATGTCCCTGGGACGGAGCCGGTGGCACGTTCTCGACAATCCTCAGACCGCCTGGCTCCGATAAATCCGGATCGCGCCTCAGCACCGCTAGACCGGCCCAGCGAGCCAGGCGCCACCACCGAGGGTGAGTGCGGCGCAGGTGGCCGCTCCCATGAAGACGATCAGCCGCAGCGTGCCGTCCCCGCTTTTCCATGCTTCCTCGACGACTCGCAGCGTGCGCGCTTGAGCATTGCGCCTCCCCGGTTGGTTCACGGTGCCGGGTCACCGTTGGCGGGTGGAGTTCCCCGTGTCGCTCGCCCCCGCCGCATCCGTCCGGGCCCCGCCGCGCGGCGCCGGTGCGAGCTGGGGCCGCGCTGACCCCTGGCGGGCCCGAGCATCCGTGGACGGGAATGCAGATCAGCGTGGGACACGGGTCGGGGCGCGCCAGGAGCGGCGCGAGACGCGCGGAAGCCGTGGCGGGCGTCTCCTCGCGGTCGAGGGGCTTGCCGCCGCTCATCGCGCAATCTCCGACGTGGACGCGCGAAGCCGGCCGGCGGCAGGGCGGCCGCCGACGCCCCGGTCAGGACCGGCAGCGTCATGCCGACGGCGAGGCCGGTCAGCCTCATGCCGGGCAGGAGCGAGGCTGCGTGGGCCGAGCCCGAGTCGAGCGTCGCGGCCCGCCACAGGATGCCGGCCGCGAACAGGACGGTTCCCACCAGAGCGATGCGGCCGCACCGCATCCGGCGACGGCGGGCCCGATCCGCAGCGCGACCGGCGGCGCCGGCCATGGTCCCGGCGCGACGGCGACTCCGGTGCGCAGAGCCGAGTGGCCACACACGCCCTGGCGCCACAGCACCGCGCCGAGCAGCACTCCGGCGAACGCGACGGTGAACAGTGTCAGGACGGCCGCAGCGGATGCGAACGTCGGAACCCTGACGGGGCGCTCCGACCCCGCGGCACGGGGCGACGGGAATCGCCCGGCCGGACCGGACAGCCTCGCTTGTCCGCCGCGGCGGCGCCGCACTACGGTGCCCGTGTGGACCTCTTCACCCTTTCCTGGACGGCGTTGCGCACGGCGGTCGCCGAGATCCCGGACCCGGACTTCGCACGGCCGTCGGGCTGCGCAGGCTGGCTCGTACGGGACCTCGTGTGCCACCTGGTCATCGATGCCCAGGACGTCCTGATCACCCTCGCCACCCCCGCCGCGACGGAGCCGACCGTCGACGCGGTGACCTACTGGCACGTCGAGGACCGGCCCCCGAGCGGCGAGGACCCGCTCGACGCCCTCACCGTCCGGCTGGCCGCCGCCTACGGGGACCCGCATCTGCTCCGGTTCCACCTCGACGACGTCGGCTCTGCCGCGGGCCGCGCCGCCGAACTCGCCGACCCGAGGGCCCGGGTGGGCACCCGCGACAAGGTCCTCACCGTGGGTGACTACCTCGACGCGTACGTCCTGGAGTGGACGCTGCACCACCTCGACCTGATCGCCCACCTCCCTGACGCGCGGACCCGGCCGCCCGAGGAGAGTCTGGCCCGCTCCCGCGCCATGCTGGAGCGGATCGCCGGGGCGGCGTTCCCCGCGTCGTTCACAGACCGGGACGCGCTCCTGGTCGGCACCGGCCGCAGCGCGCCCACCGACGCGCAGCGGGCCGAACTGCGCGACGTGGCGGTGAGGTTCCCGCTCGTCCTGGGCTGACCCGCCCCCGCCGCAAAGAGGAGCCGCGCCGGGCCTGGACCAGGGGTGCTGAGCGCCGCCCTCCAGGCGGTCGAGGCGCTCGGTTCCGCTGAACGGATGTAGTCGTCGAGCAGCAGGGCGTCCGAAGGGATCACAGCGGCGCCGTCCCGCGTTGAACTGTCAAACGGTGCGCTCCGCGCTTTCGCGCCGCGCCGCACCGCACCGCACCGCACCGCCGACCCACAGGATGAGGAGGATCCGATGCATGCCGCCGAGGAGAACCGGCAGGAGCTGGACTCGGTCAGCGTCCTGAACGCGAAGAGGACGCTGCTCCAGCTGCTCGGCCGGGCGGGGGTCTCCGCCGACGATGCGGCGGGCCTGATCGCCCTGGTCGAGGCAGGCGCCTTGGCCGGCGCGTGCGAGGAGGTCGGCGCGCTCGGGGGGTCCGTACCGGGGGACAAGGGCGAGCCGTACGAGTCGGGCTGGCTGGACGGTGCCCGTGCCGTCACCGACGAGCTCGGCGAGATCGCCGGACGGGCACTGCGGCAGACCGTCGACCCCGACGGACCGAGTGCCGCCTCGGCCGCCCGGCCGCCCGTCGGGCGCATGGAGGTGGAACAGGCGAAGGCGGCCGTCACCCCCCTCTACCTCTCCTTCACCACCGTTTCCGACCTCGACCCCGAGGTCACCGAGGAGGTGCTCCGTGCCGTCCTCGCCACGATGACCCCCCGGCAGAGGGCCCGGTACGCCGGCCGACTGGCGGATTTCGCCGCAGCGCACCGGGCCCGTCTGGAGCGGTTGTACGTGGAGTACGGGCCCGGCAGCGCCACCGCCATCCACAGCCGCTACTCCCTTCTGCACTCCGCCACCAGCGTCGCCGTGCTGGAGCGGCTCGCCACGCCGGCGGCCGCACTGCGGGAGGAGTGGGACGCCGCCGAGCTGCCACCCGCCTGGCTGGACGGTCCGATGGGGGCCTGGGACGCGGTGGGCTGACCCGCGGCGCCGGCCTCGCCGCTTGTGAGCTCCGCTCCCACCCCCGGCCCCCCTGCGGAGGGGTGGTGCGCCCGCCCTGCCCGGCCCCCGGCCTGCCCGGCCTGCCCGCCCTGCCCGGCCTGGGCGGCGACGGCGAGTGCCACCGGACCGGGACAGCGTCCAATCCGGTGCACGGCCGGGCCGCCACGGCAGGCCTGAGATCACCCACCGCAGCCGGGGCGAGGGGGGCCGGAGAAACCGGATGAGGGCTGCGCACGGTCCGCCGGGCTGACGTGGTCTATCCGGCCGCCGCCCGGAGTCGGGCGGCGGCCGTCTCCGCCTCCCGTACGACGCGGTCCGTGTCGATGTCCACGAGCCGGCCGTCGAACTTCAGGGGCCGTCCGTCCACGAACACGGCCTCGACGTTCTCGGGCCGCCCGTTGAAAACGGTCTGGCCGACCCAGTCGAAGCGCGGCGCGAAGTTCAGGGCGGCCGGGTCGACGACCACGACGTCGGCCCGTTTTCCGGGGGTCAGGGAGCCCGTCCGGTCACTGATCCCGAGGGCCTCGGCGCCGCCCAGCGTGGCCATCCGCAGGACGTCGTGCACCTGCGGGAAGATCCCGGCCTCCGTCGCGCGGGCGCGCTGCAGGCCGATGGCCGTCTTCATCAGCGTGTGAAAGTCCGAGCTGTCGTTGGTTCCGCCGTCCAGGCCGAGGCCGACCTTGACGCCCCGCCGCCCGAACTCGGACAGCCGCATGATGCCGGAGGCCAGCCGCATGTTGCTGAGCGGGCAGTGAGCCGCACGCACGTCGTGCGCGGAGACGGCGGCGATCTCGTCGTCGGTCAGGTGGATCGCGTGGTTGATCAGGAGCCGCGGACCGAGGGCGCCGATGTCGGTGAGGACCCCGATGGGGTCGTCAGCACGCTGCTCGGGGCGTTCCAGGACGTGGGAATTGAGCATGACTCCGAGGTCCTGGGCGGCTTCCCAGTGCGCGTGGTTGAGGTGTTGGACGGCTCGCGCCGCGTGCGTGGCGACCTGGAAACCGCCGAGCGGAACGGGGTCGACGAGTTCCTTCTTCACCTTCGTGACCAGCGTCGGGTCGGCTTCGGAGGGGAACATCGCGTAGATGAACCGCACTCCGGTTCCGGCCAGGGCCCGTACGTAGCTCTCGATCAGGTCGTACGAGAAGATGTCCACCCAGTCCACGAGGGTGGTCACCCCCGACTGGACGGCGTCGAGGGCGGCGAGGCGTACGAAGCTGCGCAGGGCCTCGGGGGTGAGCCGGCCCCGCTGGGGGTCGGTACATCGTGTGAACCAGCCGAACAGGTCCCCGTCGGTACAGCCCCCGCGGATCACCGCCTGCCAGAGGTGGGTGTGGGTATCGACGAACCCCGGCATGACCAGCTTGCCCGAAGCGTCCACGATCCAGGTACCGGGCGGGGGCCGCAGGCCCGTGCCGACGGAGGCGATGGTGCCGTTTCGCATCAGGACGTCGGCGTTCTCGAGGGCGCCGAGGGGGCCGCTGCCGAGGGCCGGGTCCATGGTGAGGACGAGGGAGGCGTCGCGCAGCAGGACCGTCGGGCCGACCGGGACGTGTGGGCGTTCGGGGCGGGTGGTGATGCCGAGGACGAGCGGGGTGACAGCGGCCAGGCCGAGGCCGGTGAGGATTCCGCGGCGGCTGGGGGCCGGCGGCGGAGTGGGGGATGACTGCATGGCGTCGTACCTCCCGAGGGCTCAGAACGGAAGGCCCGCCCGGGCAACGCCGTGTGGGAGCGTCGGGCAGGGCGGGAGATCACACGCAGCATTCCCAGCGAACGGCCATTCGATAGACGTCTGCGGAAAACTTTTTCCATTCCGGCTATCTGTCGGCCATCCGACTTACACGCCCCGGACCGCCGCCGGCGTACTCGCCGAGCCGGGCAGAGGGAGTGCGGGCTGAGCGCGTCGGCCGACTGCGCTCCTGCTGCCCAGCGGCAGGACCGCCCCGGTCCCGGACCAGGGCTTGTTGTGACTCGTCGCGCACCCACTCGCACCAGCCGGGCAGTCGCTCGGCGTCGCGGGGCACCGGCCTGCCGTCTTTGAACGTGCGAAACGGCGCGGACAAGGTCGTCCACGCTCCTGCGTCGGCGAAGCAGCCGACATTGGCGTCGGCGGAAAACCGGAGTGTCCTGCCTGGCTGAAGCTGGTCGATGTCGTCGTCGAGGCCCAGGCCCCGGCTGCCCGGCCGGTCACCCTGCTGCTGCGCGGCTAGCCCCTGGTGGCAGCGCGGGGGAGGCCTGGGGGAGTTGCGACCCTGCCCGTCGCCCGGCCACGGCTCGTGCATCCGGGGGTTGGCTGGTGTCAGCCCGGGTGTGCGGTGTCGCGCTTGTAGTGGGAGCGGAAATCGTGGGGGAAGAATCCCAGGGTGCCGTTTTGTTCGGAGATCGTGATGGGGAGGTAGATCGTGCAGGTCTTCCCGCTGAGCGGGGACTGGTAGTCGAACCTGATGCCCGGCCACTCATCGGGGTAGGTGTCGAAAACCCAAGTTGCCGGGCCGCTGTAAGTGGAGGGAACGGGCTCGGAGGGCATCCCGCAGTCAGGTGCCGGCTTCGCCACCCGCTGCAGGTCTGCGGTGCCGTCCGGCCGGACGGTCAGGCGCCCGCCGTCGGGGGCCGACCAAGAAGTCCACGTTCCCTGGACGTCGGCGGGAGTGAGCGGAGGTCTCTGGTCCTCGGCCAGACTCCAGAGGAATGCGATCAGTGCCGCGACAACCAGCCCGGCGGCTGCCCCCAAACACCAGTAGAACCTTTGTGGCAGCTTGGTCACTGAGCCCCCTTCTTCCAAGGGGTGCCTCGGGCCGATGGCCGACCACCCCCCCCGTGTGTTCTTGCCTCTTCAAGATCCAGACGTGGAGAAGCGCGAGTCGGTCCCGGGATCCGCTGGAAAGTGCTTGGACTCACACATTCGGCGAGTCCGTGTGAGGACGTGCCGAGGCTCCAACGGTGGTTGGGGGCAGGGTCGTGCAGGCGGCGCCGTCACCCGCTTCGAGACGGTCGGCAACGTGATGGACATCGTGCGCGCCACCGTCCTGACTGGCCTCGGCTACCGCATCCGCCCGAACCGCGACGGCCGCTGTCAGGGTCCTTCTACCGTTGCGGGTAGCACCCGCCGCCACCCCGTACGCGCCCGCCCCCGGTACGCCGGCCGAACTCCTTGCCCAGCCGCGCGCGGACCGCCGTGCGGAGCGGTGGGTGCCGGCGTTCGAGGAGGAGTGGGCGCAGGCGTTGGAGGAGTCGCGTCGGGCTCGTGGGTGGTGGCGTGATCACCCTCAGGTGCTCGAAGGCATCGTGTTCACGTTCCGCATCGGTGTGCCCTGGCGGGGACCTGCCCGAGCGGTTTGGCCCATGGCAGACCGTCACCGGGCGCTTCGCCCGCTGGGCGGCCGACGGCACCTTCGACCGCCTCCCGGCCGCCGCCCGGATCGACGCCACGATCGTGCGGGCCCACCAGCACACCGCCGCCAAATGGGGCTCGATGAACGGGCCCCCGGACGCTCCCGCGGCGGGCTGACCGGCAAACTTCACCTCGCGTACGGCCCGGGCGGGTCATCGCGGGCAAGGGCTGCTCCTCCCGGACCTGCCGCGCCTGCCTCCGCAGGCGCGGCATCAAAGCCACGATCCCGGAGCGTGTCGACCGGCTCGCGGGCCGAGCCCGGCGCCGGGAATGGCCCTGCCGCTCCGACACGGCCGTCTACCTGCGACGCAACATCGTCGAACGCTGCTTCCACCGCCTCAAGCGGTGGCGAGGCATCGCCACCCGCCACGACAAACACCCCGCCCGCCGCCAGGCCGCCATCACCCTTGCCGGCACCCTGGTCCGGCTCGACAAGTGATCGACAAGACTTTGCCCAGGCCGTCTGGGTTCAGGGACGGGCCCGTACGGCGGGGGAGAGGTCAGGGGGACTGGGGCGGCGGCGTGGCGCCGGGCACCGGGCCGACGAACGTGGGGTTGTCCTGCCCGGCGGGTTCCATGGGCTGGATGTCGACGACGGTCACGCCGGTACCGGGCCGCTGCTCGCCGATCAGTTGGCCGCGGTGCTGGAGGACGAACCTCACGGCGAGAGGTTCGGCCTGGACGGCGTCGTTGACGTAGACGTCCTCGGTGTAGTCGTAGCGGGCCGAGGACCAGCACCCTTCGCATCCGGCTTCGGGCTTGCCCTCGAACGTCCACCGCAGGGTGACGCGGTAGGTGATGGGGCCGCTGCTGTACCCGGCGGTGAAGACCAGCTTGCCGCGGCCGGTGCGGTGGTCGGTGGCGCACATGTCGACGGTGACGGTGCCGTACGCGGGGACGCTCTCGGGGGTGGGGAGCTGGGGCACGGTGTGCGGGCATCCGGGCGTGGGGGTGGGCGTCTCGCCTCCGCCCCCGCCTCCGCCTGTGCCTCCGCCTCCGGGATGGCCGGTGGGCCTGCCGGGTTGCGGGGTTGCGGTGGGGTTCGGGGTGGCGGTGGGGACCAGGGTGGGGGTGGCGCCCGGGATGGGAGTGCCCGGGACGGGAGTGCCCGACGGCATGACCGTGGGGCGGGTGGTCGGCGGGACGGACGGCCCCCTGGTCGGCGAGGCGCCGGCGACGGGACCGGGGGTGGTCTCCTCGGCGTTGACGGGTCCGGCGAATAAGGCGAGAACGGCGGCCGCGCAGGTGGCGACGGCGGCGGCCGGTATCGGCTTCCGGTTCACGGGCTTCCTTCGGGTCGGGCCGACCCCCGCCCCGGGCGGGTCGGGGGAACTCCGGTCAGAACGCGGCCGCGGCCAGCGGGGCGGCGTCATGATCCACACGGTCAAATTACC
Organism: Streptomyces sp. NPDC001549; assembly: GCF_042894025.1. Taxonomy (NCBI): domain Bacteria; kingdom Bacillati; phylum Actinomycetota; class Actinomycetes; order Kitasatosporales; family Streptomycetaceae; genus Streptomyces; species Streptomyces sp. NPDC001549. The sequence continues at coordinate 39,388 of NZ_JBIAVJ010000031.1, read as the reverse complement.
CGGGGCGGCCGAGGTGGCCGGTGGGGCCGGGGCCCTCGCGTGTCACACGGCGTTCACAGCCCGCTGCCCGGATTCCGGTCCGGCGACCGGGGCGGACGCCTAGACTGAAAGTTCAGTTGATCATGTACTCGTCGAGTCGGAGGAACGAACCGCATGCGCTATCTCCCCCTGGGCAGTTCAGGACTGCAGGTCTCCGCCGTCGGCCTCGGCTGCAACAACTTCGGCGGCCGGCTGGACGCCCAGGCCACCCGCGCCGTCGTCGACGCCGCCCTGGACGCGGGCATCACCCTCCTGGACACCGCCGACATCTACGGCGGCGCCGGCGGCTCCGAGATACACCTCGGGCAGGCCCTCAAGGGCCGCCGCGACCAGGTCGTCCTCGCCACCAAGTTCGGCTACGACGGCGTGGACATGAAGTACGGGCCCGCCGCCGGATCGCGCGGTGGCCGCGCCTACATCCGGCGTGCCGTCGAGGAGTCCCTGCGCCGCCTCGACACCGGCCACATCGACCTCTTCCAGCTGCACAGCCCCGACCCGGCCACCCCGATCGCCGAGACCCTGGCCGCGCTCACCGAGCTCGTCGCCGAGGGCAAGGTCCGTTACATCGGCCACTCCAACCTCTCGGGCTGGCAGCTCGCCGAAGCCGCGCACGTCGCCCGCGAGACCGGCTCGGTGCCCTTCGTGTCGGCGCAGAACGAGTGGTCGCTGCTGGAGCGGTCGGTCGAGCGCGAGCTGGTTCCGGCCGCCCTCCACTACGGCGTCGGCGTCCTCCCGTACTTCCCGCTCGCCAACGGCCTGCTGACCGGCAAGATCCGCCGAGGTGCGCCCGTACCGGCCGGTTCCCGGCTCGAAGGCCGCGACTCGTACCTCACCGAGGAGCGCCTCGACGTCGTCGAAGCGCTGGCCGCGCTCGCCGAGAAGCACGACCGGACCGTCCTCGAACTCGCCATCGGCTGGCTCTCCGCCCAGCCCGGCTGCGCCTCCGTCATCGCGGGAGCCACCTCCGCCGAGCAGGTACGCGCCAACGCGGCCGTCGCCGACCGTCCGCTGGGCGCCGAGCTGCTCGCCGCGATCGACGCGATCCCGGGGGCGCGGGGGCCCGAGTGACGGCTCAGACGGGCGCCCCCGTCAGGACGTCCACCTTGCCGGTGTCCAGCGAGTAGTAGGCGCCGACGACGGCCAGGGCGCCCTTCTTCACGAGGGGCGCCAGGTCGGAGTGGGAGCGCAGATCGTCCGGGGTCACCCGGATCTGGTTGTGGATCATGGTGTCGACGGGGTCGGCGCCGGGGTTCTCGACCGTCAGCCGGTACACCGGCTCCACCGCCCTCACGATCGCCTGGAGGTTCCCGGGCAGGGGTGTGCCGTCCTTCAGGGACTTGTACGCGGCTTCGATGGCGGCCTTCGGAGTGTCCGGTCGCGGCTCGGGTGCGGCGGTCGTCTCCCTCGGGGTGCCCGCCGAGGAGCATCCCGCGAGCGCGACGGTGGCGGCGGCCGCGAGGCCACCCGTCAGCACGGCCCTGCGGGCCGGACGTCCTGCTGTGTGCATGGGCGGTACCCCTCGGTCGTGATGACCGCGGTTGTTCATCGTGCCGGGCGAGTGGACCGCAGCCACACTCGGGCGCGGCCGCATTGCCACGGACGGCCCACGGTCCCCGGCCAACGGTCCCCGGTCCCCGGCCAACGGCCCACGGCCCGAGGTCCCCCAGGCCGCGGGCCGCGGGCCGCGGGTCGTGCGCCGCGGGCCGTGCGCCGTCCGCGTCCCGTCAGGACACGATGTCCTTGCGGGCGAACCCGCGGAAGGCGAGCGCGAACAGCACCAGCGCGTACGACACCGACACCACCGCCCCCTTGACCATCCCGCCCCACTCCAGCTGCGGCTGCAGGGCGTCCGCCCACGCGAACTGCCAGTGCGCCGGGAGGAACTCCCGCCACGACCCGAGCGCCGTCACCGCGTCCAGCACATTGCCGACGATCGTCAGCCCGACCGCCCCGCCCACCGCGCCCAGCGGCGCGTCCGTCCGCGTCGACAGCCAGAACGCCAGACCCGCCGTCACCAGCTGCGAGACGAAGACGAAGGCCACCGCCAGCGCGAGCCGCGGCACGGTGTCCCCGACCGCCAGCGCCCCGCCCGTTGGCAGCTTCAGCGGCCCCCACCCGTACGCGGCCGTGCCCGCCGCCAGCGCCACCACCGGCAGCAGCACCATCGCCGCCAGGCTGAAGCCCAGCGCCACCACCAGCTTGCTCCACAGCAGCCGCGCCCGGGGCACCGGCGAGGCCAGCAGGTAGCGCAGAGAGGACCAGCTCGCCTCCGAGGCCACGGTGTCCCCGCAGAACAGCGCCACCGGTACCACCAGCAGGAAGCCGGCCGAGACGAACAGACAGGTCGCGGCGAAGTTCGCGCCCGAGGCCGTGGCCGTGTCGATCAGGGTGATGCGGCCGTTCCCGCCGCCCCGGCTGCCCGGCCCGCCGCCCACCGCGAACGCGATCATCAGGATGAAGGGCAGCGCGGCCAGCACCCCGCCCATCACCAGCGTCCGCCGTCGGCGCCACTGCCGCAGCGCCTCCACGCGCAGCGGCAGCGTACGGCTCGCCCGGTAGCCCGGAGCCACCTCCCGCACCGTCGTCGCCGTACTCACGCCGCACCTCCGATCAGGGTGAGGAACGCGTCCTCCAGTCGCCGGTGCGGGCCCACTCGGCTCACCGGCACCTCCAGCCGTACGAGTTCGGCGATCAGCCCCGCGGCCGTCGCGCCTTCGAGACGTACGAGCAGCCCGTCATCGGCGGCCACCACGGAACCCACTCCCTCCAGCGCCGCCACCTTCTCGACGCTCACCTCGTCCACCGGCTCCGCCACCGTCACCAGCAGCGTGTCCCCGCCGCCCGTGATCTCGGAGACCTCGCCCGCCGCGACCCGCTGCCCGCGGTCCATGACGACCAGGTGCGTACAGGACTGTTCCACCTCCGACAGCAGGTGACTGGAGACGATGACCGTCCGCCCGCCCGCGGCGTAGCGGATCATCACGTCCCGCATCTCCCGGATCTGCGGCGGGTCCAGGCCGTTCGTCGGCTCGTCGAGGATCAGCAGGTCCGGCATTCCGAGCATGGCCTGCGCGATCGCGAGGCGCTGGCGCATGCCCTGCGAGTACGTGCGCACCGCGCGCTCCAGCGCGTCGCCGAGCCCGGCGATCTCCAGGGCCTCGGCCATGTGCGAGTCCTCGGCCGGGCGGCCCGTGGCCTGCCAGTAGAGCTCCAGATTGGCGCGGCCCGTCAGGTGCGGGAGGAATCCGGCGCCCTCCACGAAGGCCCCGACCCGCGACAGCACGGGCGCCCCGGCCCGTACCGCGTGCCCGAACACCCGGATCTCCCCGGCGTCCGGCGAGATCAGCCCCATCAGCATCCGCAGGGTGGTGGTCTTCCCGGCCCCGTTGGGTCCGAGCAGCCCCAGCACCTGCCCCTTCTCGACGCGGAAGGACAGGTCCTTCACCGCGAACCGGTCCTGCGCCTTCGCGTAGCGCTTCGTCAGTCCGGTGATCTCCAGGGGTACGCCGGCCAGTGCCGCGTCCGGCTGCGACGCGCCGGACCGCGGCCCGGCGGCCCCCCGGCCGGTCCGCCGCACGCCCAGCAGCGCCGCGGCCAGCGCGACCGCGCCCAGCGGCAGCCACCAGGTCCAGGCGGGCAGCCCGGCCGTGGCGGACCGCACCTGTGCGGCGACGGGCACGGCCAGCGGGTCCTCCACGGCGACGGTGTACGTGGCCGGCGCCGCCGGGGTCGCGTAGCCGAGGTCGGTCGCGGCGATCACCAGCCGAAGCCGGTGTCCGGCCGCCACGGAGTGGTCGATCGCGGGCAGCCGCAGCCGCACGGTCGCACCCTGCTGCGCGTTCTCGACCCGCACCGGTGCGACCAGCTGGCTCGGCAGCACCTGCTGACGGCCGTCGGGCCCCACGTCGTACACCTTGCCGAACAGGACGGCCGAGCCGTCCGCAGCTGTCGACCTCACCTTCAGGGTGAGAGTCGGGGTGCCGGTGATCGTCACGTCGTCGGCCAGCGGCGCCGACTCGAACCGGGCGTTCTGCCCGGGGAAGTCCAGCGAGAGCCCGGCCCCGAAGGCGGCGAGCTGCCCGCCGATGCCCGGCAGCGAGGACAGGGCGGGAGGCGCGCCGCCCGCCGGATTGGCGAAGGTCTGCTCCGGCCCCGTCAGGGCGAACTCCCGCGGGCCGGATTCCAGCCCGGGGTACCGGTCACCGGCCGCGCCGCGCAGGGTGACCTCGCCGTCGGTGGAGTCGATGCCTCCGGAGCGCGTGACCCGGAACGCCGGGCCGGTGCCGGCGCCCTCGTCCCCCTTGAGGTGGCGGTCGAACCAGGAGGCCACCCGGGCCTCGACCCGGTCGGCCTCGCGCATCCCGCCGTCGTGCCCGCCGGCCGCCCAGTCCACGGAGACGGGCGCGCCGTTCGCCGCGATGGCCTTGGCCATGGCATCGGCCTGGTCCAGCGGGAAGAGGGAGTCGTCCTGGCCCTGCACGATCAGGGTCGGCACCTTGATCCGGTCGCCGACGGCCGACGGACTGCGCTGCTCCAGCAGGGTGCGGGCCTCGGGATCGGGCTTCCCCGCCACCGCGACGCGTTCGTACATCGCGCAGAGCTCGGGCTGGAACCGTCCGCAGCCGGGCGCGCCGGCCGCCGTACCGGGCCGCTGGCCCGGTACGGCCTGCTGCATCCCGTCGGTCGATCCGCTGGTGAAGAAGATGCCGGACCAGAGCTTCTTGAAGACGCCGTTCGGGAAGAGGGCGTCCGCGAGGTTCCAGTAGGTGATCTGCGGGGCGATCGCGTCGACCCGCGGGTCGTGCCCGGCCGCGAGCAGCGAGATCGCGCCGCCGTACGAGGCCCCGGAGACGCCGACGCGCGGATCGCCGGCCGCGTCGAGCTGCACCTCGGGCCGGGCCGCGAGCCAGTCGATGAGCCGGGAGACATCCTTGACCTCGTACTCGGGGTCGTTCAGGCCGATCCGGCCCTCGGAGCGGCCGAAGCCGCGGGCCGACCAGGTCAGGACGGCGTACCCGTCCCGGGCGAGGCGTTCGGCCTGCTCGCGGAGGTCGTCCTTGCTGCCGCCGAAACCGTGCCCGAGGAGGACGGCGGGTCGTTTTTCCGCACCGCCGCCCGCGGTGAAATAGGAGGTGTCGATCCCGGCGCCGGGCATGTTCACGACCTGGTCCTGGCGGTGCACGGCGGGTTCGTCACCGGTCGCGGACGCGGCCGTCCACGTACCGGCCCCCGCCACGACCGCGAGCGCGGCGGCGCCCGCGAGCAGACGGTCTCGGCGGCGCCGGGGCATTCGGAGCTTCATACGGGCACCCTAAGCGCCCGTTCCCCGGGCTCCGAGCACCCACAGGCGGAACCGCCCACCTTCTCGAGGACTAGGCCGGGCCCCGCGTGTACCGCAGCTGCGGTACACGCCACAGGCCCTGGCCCGTCCCGGCCCGCCCCCGACCTGCGCGGCACATCCGCGGGCGGGAGGATGGCCGCATGCTGCTGGCCGACGTCGCACGCGTGTCCCGGGAGGTCGCCGACACCTCCGCCCGGTCCCGCAAGAGCGCCCTGCTCGCCGAGCTCTTCGCCGCCGCGCCCCCCGAGGAGGCCGGCCTGGTCATCTCCTACCTCTCCGGGCGCCTCCCGCAGGGCCGCCCGGGCATCGGCTGGCGCTCGCTCGCCCAGGAGATCGAACCGGCGACCGACCCGGTCCTGACCGTCCGGGACGTCGACACCGCGGTCGGTGAACTCGCGACGGTGGCGGGCACCGGGTCCGTGGAGCGGCGCGGCCGGATCCTCGCCGGCCTGCTGGGCCGGGCCACCGGGCCCGAGCAGGTGTTCCTGCGCGCCCTGCTGTCCGGCGAGGTGCGCCAGGGCGCGCTCGACGCGGTGGCCCTGGAAGGCGTGGCAGCGGCCGCCCAGGTACCGGCGGCCGCACTGCGCCGGGCGGTGATGCTGGACGGCTCGCTGGCGCGGGTGGCGGCGGCCGTCCTGGCCGAGGGCGCGCAGGCCCTGCGCACGGTCACGCTGCGCGTGGGGCAGCCCGTCCAGCCGATGCTGGCGGGCACGGCCAAGTCGGTCGCCGAGGCGCTGGCGGTGCTCGGGCCGTGCGCGGTGGAGGAGAAGCTGGACGGGATCCGGGTCCAGGTCCACCGCGAGGGCGACGACATACGGATCTACACGCGCTCCCTGGACGAGATCACCGGGCGGCTGCCGGAGGTGGCGGAGCTGGCCCGGTCGCTGCCCGGGGAGCGGTTCATCCTCGACGGCGAGGTCATCGGACGGGCGGCGGACGGCCGCCCCGTCCCCTTCCAGGAGATCGCGAGCCGGGTCGGCTCGCGGGCCGACGTCGAGGCCGCCCGGCGGACGCTCCCGGTCGTCCCCTACTTCTTCGACGTCCTGGCCGTGGGCGAGGACGTCCTCCTCGACCTGCCGGTGCGCGATCGGTACGCGGCCCTCACCGCGCTCGTCCCCGAGGACGCCCGGGTCCGCCGCCTCGCCGTCGAGGACCCGGGGGAGCAGGGCGCCGAGGCCGAGGAGTTCTGGGCCGAGACGTTGCGCCGCGGCCACGAGGGGGTCGTCGTCAAGTCACTGGACTCGTCCTACGCGGCCGGCCGGCGCGGCAGACACTGGCTCAAGGTGAAGCCGGTGCACACCCTCGACCTGGTGGTCCTCGCCGCCGAATGGGGCCACGGGCGGCGTACCGGCCTGCTGTCGAACCTGCACCTGGGGGCGCGTGCCGGTGACGGGACGTACGCCATGCTCGGCAAGACCTTCAAGGGGCTCACCGACGAGATGCTGCGCTGGCAGACGCAGCGGCTGCGCGGGCTGGCGGTCGAGGACGACGGCTTCACCGTCCGGGTCCGCCCGGAACTGGTCGTCGAGATCGCCTACGACGGCCTCCAGCGCTCCTCCCGCTACCCGGCCGGAGTGACCCTCCGCTTCGCCCGCGTCCTGCGCCACCGCCCGGACAAGACCGCGACCGAGGCGGACACGGTGGCCACGGTCCTGGCGGCACACACCGGCTAGGGGGTGGACCGGCCGGGGGCCGGCCGAGGACCGGCAGGGGGCCGGCCGCCCTGCTCGTCGTCGAAGTCGCCGTCGCCCTCGCGCAGTCTGCGCCAGAGCCGGGTGCGGTGGAGCACGTAGAGGACCGCGAGCAGGAAGAGCACCTGCAGGCCCACGGCGAGGAGCCGGCCTCTACGGCGCGGAACCCGCGCAGCCGCGGTGACGCGTTCGCCCGGCAACGGGCCATCGAACAGGCGAGGCGGGGGCCGCCCGCCGCAGCGGTTTGCCTCAGAGGCAAGGTGGTTTGCCAGGCAGGCAAGAATCTGGCTCAATCGGGGGTATGACACCCGGATCCGACACCGGCCCCGAAGGCGCGGCCGGTCCCGACGAACCGGCGGACGAGCTGACCGCCGTGGCCCCGCAGCTGCGGGACCTGCGCCGCCGCGCCGGACTCACCCTGGAGGCCGCCGCCGCACGGGCCCGGCTCTCGCCCGCCCACCTGTCCCGCCTGGAGACCGGCCGGCGCCAGCCCTCGCTGCCGCTCCTGCTCGGACTCGCCCGCACCTACGGTACGACCGTCTCCGAGCTGCTCGGCGAGACCCCCGCCGTCGCGGATCCCATCGTACGGGCCGGCGGTCCGGGCGCCCGCGAGGCCGACGGCTGGACGTACTGGCAGGCCGGTGGCTCCGGCCGGGGCATGCAGGCGCTGCGCGTGCACGTGCCTCACGGCCGCAGCCAGGGCGAGCTGGTCCGCGTACACCCCGGCGAGGAATGGCTGTACGTCCTGGAAGGGCGGCTGCGGCTGCACCTGGGAGAGGCCGAGCACCTGCTGGAGCCCGGGGACAGCGCGCACTTCGACTCGCTCACCCCGCACCGGATCGGCGCTGCCTCCCCGGGCGGGGCCGACCTGCTCTTCGTCCACACGCTGCTGCAGAGCAGCCTCGCCGGGCTGTGCCTCGGCGGCGCCACCACGACCGCGCCCACCACGCCCACGACCACGCACCACCGATAGCGGAGGAGCCGTACCCATGTCCCAAGCCGAGAAGCCCGCGCCCGCGCCCACTCCCACTCCCACGCCCGTGCCCGCGACGATACGGGCCCGCTTCGAATCCAAGTTCCCGCGCGGCCTGATCATCCGGCTGATCGCGTACTTGTTCGTCGGCCACCTCTTCGCCTTCTTCGTCTACCTCCTCTTCGTCCTGGGAGGCCAAAACCAGTAGCCGGAGGAGACGGAGGAGTTCAGGCCGCGCGACTCTGGCAACGTAAAGGACCTGTGGCTACCCTCCGCGCATGATTTCCACGGTTGTCTGGGGTACCGGCAACGTGGGCCGTCTGGCGATCCGTGCCGTCGAGGCCCATCCCGCGCTCCAACTCTGCGCAGTCATCGTCCACAATCCAGCCAAGGTCGGCCGCGACGCGGGAGAACTCGGCCAACTCGACCGCCTGTTGGGGGTAGAGGCCACCGACGACATCGAAGCCGTACTCGCCGCCTGCCCCCAGGCCGTGGTGTACGCCGCGTCCGGAGACATCCGGCCCGACGAGGCACTCGCCGACATCACCCGCGCCGTCCGGTCCGGCGCGGTCGTCGTCAGCCCGGCCCTGTACCCGCTCTACGACCACCTGGGCGCCCCGCCCGAGTTCCGCGACCCGGTGCTCGCCGCCGTCGCGGAGGGCGGCGGCTCGCTCTTCGCCTCCGGTGTCGACCCCGGGTGGGGCAACGACATACTCCCGCTCCTGCTCAGCGGACTCGGCACCACCATCGACGTCATCCGCTGCCAGGAGATCTTCGACTACTCCACCTACGACCAGCCGGACTCCGTCCGCCACCTCGTGGGCATGGGGCAGCCCATGGACCACGAGCCGATGATGCTCATGCCCTCGATCCCCACCATGGTGTGGGGCGGGCAGATACGGATGATGGCCCGGGCGCTCGGGGTCGAACTCGACGAGATCCGCGAGACGTCGGACCGCCGCGCGCTCGACACCACGGTGACCACCAGGACCATGGGCGAGTTCGAGGCCGGCACCCAGGGGGCGATCCGCTTCGAGGTGCAGGGCATCGTCGAGGGCGAGCCCCGCATCGTCATCGAGCACGTCACCCGCATCCATGCCTCGTGCGCACCGGACTGGCCCATGCCGCCCGACGGCGGCGACGGCGCCCACCGGGTCGTCATCGAGGGCCGCCCGCGCATCGAGGTCACCATCGAGGCCACGGACGAGGGCGAGAACCGCTCGGCGGGCGGCAACGCCACCGCCGTCGGCCGCCTCGTCGGCGCCATCGACTGGCTCATCGAGGCGGAACCCGGACTCTACGACGCCCTCGACATCCCGCTGCGCCCCGCCACCGGCAGACTCGGAAGGAAACAGTCATGAGGATCGACATCCCCGAAGGCCAGCACCCGATCGAGTACGTGTGGGGCGACATGGTCCCCGGCATCGGCATGGCCGCCGCGAACTTCTCCCTGTCCGTGTACGCCCACACCACCCTGGGCCTGCGCGAGTTCGAGGCCGCCCGGCTGCGCGTCGCGCAGATCAACGGGTGCGTCTTCTGCCTGGACTGGCGCACCGAGCGGGACGGGGAGAAGGTCGAGGAGGAGTTCTCCGAGGCGGTCACCGAGTGGCGTACGACCGGCGCGTTCGACGAGCGCACCCGGCTGGCGGCGGAGTACGCCGAGCGGTACACCCTCGACCACCACGGGCTCGACGAGGAGTTCTGGGACCGGATGACCGCGCACTACAGCCAGCTGGAGATCGTGGAGCTGACGATGAGCATCGGGTCCTGGCTGGCCTTCGGCCGGCTCAACCACGTGCTCGGCCTGGACAGCGTCTGCGTGCTGCCGGGGCACTGAGCGGCGGGGCGCGGCACACAGGCAAAAGGGGCCGTTCGGGAGATCCGAATGGCCCCGGCCGCTGGGGGGTGGACGCGGCTCTACGGAAGGTCGGTGGCGATGATCTTCTCTATGTTGCGTTCGGCGAGTGCCGTGATGGTGACGAAGGGATTCACGCTCGCGTTGCCGGGGATGAGCGCGCCGTCGATCACGTACAGGCCGGTGTAGCCGTGCAGGCGCCCGTAGTTGTCGGTCGCCCTGTTCAGGACGGCGCCGCCGAGCGGGTGGTAGGTGAGGGTGTCGTTCCAGATCTTGTTGCCACCGAACAGGTCGGTCCGGTAGATCGTGCCCTCCTTCGAGTTGATCTTGTCGAAGATCGTCTTGGCCATGGAGACGGACGGCTGTTTCCAGGCGGTCTGCCAGCTCAGCTCGGCCGTGCCCGTCGCCGCGTTCCAGGTGAACTCGGCGCGGTTCGGGTTCTTGGTGATCGACAGGTAGAACGAGGCGTACGTCTCGATCCCGGTGGGGAGTGGTGCGACCTCGGCGAACGCGCCGCCCGCGTCCCAGTTGTCGATGCCCGAACAGGGGATGGTCGACTGGAGCTTGCCGGTCGGGTCCCACAGGTGGTTGGCGCGGCCGCACATGACGTTGCCGTTCTCGCCCCAGCCCTTGCCGACCTCGCCGTTGAGGTTCGGCAGTGCTCCGGTGGCCTTCAGCTTGACCAGGAGCTTGCTGGTGCCGACGCTGCCGGCCGCGAAGAAGACCCGGTCCGCGGTCACCGTCTTGGTGGCCACGGTGTCACCGGTGGTGTTGATCTGGTCGATGGTGACCGTGTAGCCGCCTCCCGCGGCCGGGGAGACCGAAGTCACCTTGTGTAGAGCGGAGATGGCGACCCGGCCGGTGGCCTTCGCCCGCGCGAGATAGGTCTGGACGAGCGACTTCTTGCCGGCGTTGTTGCCGTAGAGGATCTCGCCGGCCAGGGCCGACTTGGTGGCGGTGCCGGCGGCCTCCCGCTTCATGTAGTCCCAGTCGTACACGTCGGGTACGAAGGTCCAGGCGAAGCCGGAGCGCTGGGCGTGCTTGCGGCCGACGCGGGAGAACTGGTAGCAGTCGGCGGTGTCGAACCAGGCCGGGTCGATCATGCCGACCCCGAGACCGGCGTTGGCCCTCGGGTAGTAGGTGGCGTACATCTCGTCGGCGTCCACCGAGGGGAGGACGGCGGCGAAGTTCGCGCGCTTGGGCGTGACCGCCATACCGCCGTTGACCAGCGAACCGCCGCCGACCCCGCGGCCCTGGTAGACCGTGATGCCGGCGAAGTCCTCGGCGTCCAGGATCCCGGTGTACTTCGGAACGTCCTTGTCGATCGGGAAGCCGAGGAAGTTGCTGAGCGGCGCCTTGGTCCGGGTGCGCAGCCAGAACGACCGGTAGTCCGGGCTGGTCACCTTGGGGAAGATCTTGCCGTCCGAGCCGGGCGTGTCCCAGGACATGCCCATCTCGATCATCTGCACGTCCACGCCGGCCTGCGCCAGCCGCAGGGCCGCCACCGATCCGCCGTAGCCGGTGCCGATGACCAGGGCCGGTACCCGGGCACCGTCGGAGACCGGGCCGGGTGGGGCGGCCGCCTGGGCCGGGGTGATGTGGCCCGCCAGGGCCATGGCCCCGATAACAGAACCTGTTCTACCGAGAAATCCGCGCCGGGAGATCCCGTTGGAGACACTTCTAGACAGCGGTTTATCGCTCATGTGACGTTCCTCACTCGATGACAGAATGGGAACGAGTTCTACTGCCGCCTGCGTGTGAAGTCACTACATACGTCTAGGTAACTTTCGGTCGATCACGTGACAGGGGAGCGGTGTACGGGCGCCGGACCCAGCCCCAGACCAGCAGCGACGCGACCGCCGCGAAGGCGCACCAGGTGGAGGCGAATTCCAGCCGCCACAGCGCTGAGCAGGCCAGCGCCCCCACCGCCAGCACCACGCCGAGGGTCCGCAACCGCCGGTCGCCCCCGAGCAGCAGGGAGCCCAGAGTGGCGAACAGATAACCCGTCAGCACCAGCGGCATCCACGGAACATTCACGCCGTAGCCGATGGGGTGGCCCCGGATCTCGGCGGTCACCGGCCGGGTCGCGAGGCAGTACGAGAGCACGGCGGCGGTGGCCAGACCCGCGGCCATGGGCCCCCACAGGCGGCGCCGGACCTCGGGCGCGGCCGCCGGCAGGACCCCGGCCGGCACCCAGAGCGCCAGCAGTGGCAGGGCGATCACCGCCCAGGCCGTGGCGGCCGGGGAGCAGCCGCCGCCCGTGCCCCAGACGGCGGCCTCCATCAGCTGGTGCGCGCCCAGCAGCAGCGGCAGCGCGGCGACCGGCAGGTCGCGGGCCCGCCGTACCCGCGCCAGGCACACGATCCCGGCGGCGGAGATGGCCGTGCCCGCCACCAGATCGGCCGTCGCGCTCCAGCACACGGGATCAGCCGGACTCCTCACGGGGTTCGAGCGGCGGGGCCGACACCGCACAGTACGTATGACACTGCGGGTGGCACGCCTCGGGCACGTGGGAGCGTACGGTCGCCCATGCCAGGGCGGCGCCGGCCACGAACGCCCCGGTGCACCAGAGCATGGCCCGCCCGAAAGCGGCGTCGAACTGGGTCGCCGAGCGGTACGACTCCGGCCCCATCCCGGACAGCAGCGGCAGCGCCGCCACCGCGAGCAGCCCGGCGACGCGCGCCGCCGCGTTGTTGATGCCGCTGGCCAGGCCCGCCCGGCCGGGATCCACCGAGGCGAGCACGGTCGACGTCAGCGGGGCCACCAGGGCCACGAGGCCCATGCCCATGACGACCATCGCGGGCAGCACGTCCTGTACGTACGAGGCCGCGGGGCCCACCCGCAGCATCAGCAGCGTCCCGCCCGCACACAGCAGCGGCCCCACCGTGAGCGGGACACGCGGCCCGATCCGCTCCCCGAGCTCACCCGAGCGCGCCGACAGGAGGAGCATGAGAAGGGTCGTCGGCAGCATCGCGGCCCCGGCGGCCAGCGCCGAGTAGCCGGACACCACCTGGAGCTGGAGCACGACGAGGAAGAAGAACCCGCCGATCGCCGCGTACACGCACAGGGTGACGAGGTTGACGGCGGTGAATTGCCGGGACGCGAAGATGTCCGGCGGCACCATCGGATCGGGCCGCCGCCGCTCCACGTAGACGAAGGCGATGCCCAGCAGGACCCCGAGCACCGCCGCGACGATCACCGCCGCCGCTCCCGACCGGGCTTCGATCAGCGCGTAGGTGACCAGCCCCAGGGAGCTCGCACCGAGTGCCGCCCCGGCCACGTCGAACCGCCCGTGCGCCTGCGGGTCCCGCGATTCCGGTACGTGCCGCAGCGCGACCGGCACGCACACCGCAGCCAGCGGAACGTTCAGCAGGAACACCCACCGCCAGCCGGGCCCGTCCACCAGCCAGCCGCCGAGGAACGGTCCCACGGCCGCGCCCACCCCGCCGAGCCCCGACCACAGGCCGATCGCCCGGCCCCGGTCCTCGGCGCGGATGGACGCCTGGATCAGGGCCAGGGAGCCGGGCGCCAGCAGCGCCCCGCCGATGCCCTGCAGGGCCCGGGCGGCGATCAGCACCCCGGCGTTCGGCGCGATGCCGCACAGCAGCGAGCCGACGGCGAACCACACCACGCCGAGCACGAAGATCCGGCGCCGCCCGAAGCGGTCGCTCAGTGACCCGCCGACCAGGATCAGCCCGGCCAGGGTCAGCAGATAGGCGTTCACCGTCCACTGGAGCACCGCCAGATCGGCGTCGAGATCCTCCCCGATGCGCGGCAGCGCCACGTTCACCACGGTCCCGTCCAGCATGGCCATGGTCGACCCGAGCACGGTGGTCAGCAGGATCCACCGGCCACGCGCGGACGCGATCGGGACACCGGCTCCGGACGGCTCGGCGGGCGCAGTCATGTCTTCAGGCTGGCCCGCGCGGCCGGTACGGGCCACCGGGGCGGGTCGCAGGACGGCCGAAAAGCCCCTCTTGTAATGAACATGACGCCTCCTTCACCATGACCCGCGCACGTCACGCGCACCCTTCCCGCACAACCCGCACACGGCGTACGAGGAGACAACACGTGGCCCAACGCGACAATCGGTCCCCACGAGCCCTACGGCCCACAAGGTCGGCAAGGCCCGCACGGTCCTTACGCACGGCGCTCGCCGCCCTCACCTCGTTCCTGCTCCTGCCGATCGGCGCGGGCGTCGCCGCGGCCGCGCCGGACCCCGGCCCCGCCGCCCCGACCGCGGCCGAGCGCAAGATCGAACCGGGGCTCCGCGCCCAGCTCGACGACTCCGCCAAGGCGGCCTTCTGGGTCTACCTCGACAGCGCGGCCGACCTCACCGCCGCGGGGAAGCAGCAGACCCGCGCCGCCAAGGCCGAAACGGTTCTGCGGATCAAGAAGGACCACGCCGCCCGCAGCCAGGCCGAGGTCGTCAAGGCCCTGCAGGGCGCCGGCGCCGAGTACACCTCGTACTGGATCGTGAACGCCGTGCGCGTAGTCGGCAGCCAGAAGCTCGCCGGGACCCTCGCCCAGCGCCCCGAGGTCGCCCGGATCGACGCCGACGACAAGGTCGACCTCCCCAAGCCCACCGAGGGCAAGCGGGAGAAGGCCGTCGCCGACGCCATCGAGTGGAACATCGACCGGATCAAGGCCCCGCAGGTCTGGGACCAGGCCGGGGTGCGCGGCGAGGGCATCGTCGTCGCCAACATCGACAGCGGCGTGGACTACACCCACCCGGCCGTGAACAACCAGTACCGCGGCAAGAAGGCGGACGGCACGTACGACCACGCCTACAACTGGTTCGACCCGGCGGGCGTGTGCACCACCGCGGCACCGTGCGACAACAACGACCACGGCACCCACACGATGGGCACGATGGTCGGCGACGACGGCGGCGCCAACAAGATCGGCGTGGCCCCCGGCGCCAAGTGGATCGCGGCCAAGGGCTGCGAGTCGAACTCCTGCTCCGAGGCCTCCCTCCTCGCCTCGGGCCAGTGGATCGTCGCCCCGACCGATCCGAGCGGCCAGAACCCGCGCCCCGACCTCGCCCCGCACATCGTCAACAACTCCTGGGGCGGGAGCGGCGGCGACACCTGGTACCAGCAGATCGTCGACACCTGGCGGGCCGCCGGCATCTTCCCGGCCTTCTCCAACGGCAACGCCGGCCCGAGCTGCAACACCGCCGGCTCGCCCGGCGACTACGCCAGCTCCTACAGCTCCGGCGCCTTCGACATCAACAACGCGATCGCGTCCTTCTCCTCGCGCGGCGCGGGCCCCGGTGGCATCGTCAAGCCGAACATCGCCGCCCCCGGCGTGAACGTCCGCTCCTCCGTCCCCGGCGGCGGATACGAGGCCTTCTCCGGTACCTCGATGGCCTCCCCGCACACCGCGGCCGCCGTCGCCCTGCTCTGGTCCGCCGCACCCGCCCTGGAAGGCGACATCGCGCAGACCGAGTCGCTCCTGGACGGCACCGCCCTGGACACCGACAGCAGCCAGTGCGGCGGCAACGCCGCCGACAACAACGTCTTCGGTGAGGGCCGCCTCGACGTCCTCGCCGCCGTGACCGCCGCCCCGCGCGGCGCCATCGGCTCGCTCGGCGGCACCGTACGCTCCGGCGGCCAGCCCGTCGCGGGCGTGAAGATCACCGCCGACGGCCCGATCGACCGTACGACCACCACCGCGGCCGACGGCAGCTACCGCTTCGCCTCCCTCTCGGTCGGCGACTACGCCCTGACCGCGGCCAAGTTCGGCTACGGGCAGCAGACCGGGACGGCCACGGTCACCGAGAACGCCACCGCCACCGGCGACTTCACCCTCACCCAGGCCGCCTCCGGCAAGCTCACCGGCACCGTCTCCTCGGCCGCCGGCCCCGCCGCGGGCGCCACCGTCACCATCGCGGACACCCCGGTGACCGCGACCGCCGACGGCCAGGGCCGCTTCGAGGTCACCCTGCCGCACGGCACGTACGACGTGAACGCCACCCACGCCTCCCGCTGCGTCACCGGCGGCACGGCGAAGGTGACCGTCGCCGGCGACGCCACCGTCGCGGTGAACCTGCCCGAACGCACCGACGGCTACGGCTACGCCTGCGCCGCCGCCGGCGACCGCCCGTACACCGAGGGCACCCGCCAGCTCGCGCTCACCGGTGACAACACCACCGAGCGCGTCGACCTGCCCTTCCCGCTGCCCCTGTACGGCAAGACGTACGGCCAGGCCTGGATCGGCACCAACGGCACCGTCAGCTTCGGCGGCAACAACACCGGCGACATCAACGGGGACCTCCCGAGCACGGCCACGCCCAACGCGGCCCTGTACCCGTTCTGGGACGACCTCGTCGTCGGCGCCGCGGGCAGCGGCTCCGGCGTCTTCACCGGCGTCAGCGGCACCGCTCCGCACCGCAGCTACGTGATCGAGTGGCGCCAGGTGTCCCACTGGTCGGCGCAGGCCGACAAGTTCTCCTTCTCGGCCGCCATCGGCGAGGACGGCACCGTCTCCTACTCCTACAAGGGGACCGGCGGCACCGGCATCAAGGGCGGCTCCACGGCCACCGTCGGCGTGGAGAACGCGGCCGGCACCGACGCCTTCAAGTACTCCTTCAACACCGCGGTCATCACGGACGGCCTCTCCATCGCCTTCCGCACCACCAAGAGCGGTGTGGTGGCGGGCCGGGTGCTCGACGCCAACGACGGCAACGGCGTCGCCGGCGCCACGGTGACCGTCGGCACGGGTGACACGGCGGTGTCGGCGACCACGGCCGCGGACGGCGGGTACGTCGTGCAGAGCCCGTCGGGCTCGCTCCCCGTCTCGCTGGCGGCACCCCAGTACGAGTCCGCCACGGCGACGGTGAACGTCAAGGCCGCCGACGTCACGGCGGTGACCCAGTCCCTGCGCACCGGAAAGGTGACGGCGTCCAAGCCGTCCGTGGAGGTCGTCCTCCCGGCGAACCAGCAGCGGACCCGGACCCTGGAGCTGACCAACCCGGGCCTCGGCACGGAGTTCACGGTGTCCGAGGACGCGACCTGGCTGACCGCCACACCGGCGACCGGCACCCTCGCGACCGGGGCGAAGACCCCGCTCACCCTTTCGGTCGACACGACCGGACTGACCCCGGGCGCGGTCCTGACCGCCGACCTGAAGATCACCTCGGCGAGCGGCCGGACCCCGGTGCTCTCCGTCCCGGTCAAGGTCGTCGTCCCGCGCTATCAGGTCGGCCTGGACGCGGGATCCGGCTACACCACCACGGACGGCCTGGGTGACGCCTGGTCCCCGGACCGCAAGTACACGCCCGGCTCCTACGGCTACCAGGGCAACAGCACCGTGGAGGCCACCGGCCGCACCATCGCCGGCACGGACGAGCAGCGGCTGTTCCGCAACGCCCGTGAGGGCATGTACGAGTACCGCTTCGACAACGTGCCGAACGGTACCTACACGGTGGAGCTCGGGTTCGCGGAGCTCTCCTCCACCAAGCCCGACAAGCGCGTCTTCGACGTCCTGGCCGAGGGCACGCAGGTCCTTCCCTCCCTGGACATCTCCCTGGAGGCGGGCACCTACAAGGCCCTGACCCGTACGTACACGGTCACGGTCACGGACGGGGTCCTCAACGTCCGCTTCGTCACGCACAGCGGATTCGGCAAGCCCCTGCTGAACACCCTGCGGGTGACCGACCGCCCGGACAAGAGCCAGCCCGGCCGGTAGAACACGGGGGCGGGGCGCCTGCCGGCGCCCCGCCCCTTCCTGCTGCCGCGGGGGCATTCGGGTGGCGGGAGCACGGACTCCGCGGCGGCCTGCCGGGTCGCCGCCGCCCGGCTCGTTAACGTGGGCGACCATGACCCCCCTGTGCGACCAGGCCACCGCCGTCCGGGCCCTCGTGGAGTCCGCCGACCCCGGGGCGGTGTGGGCCGTCGGCGGACCCGGGGGACCACAGGCGGGTTCGGACGGCGGACACCCCGCCGACGCCGCCTTCGACGTGGACGCCCTCAGCGGCGCCCTCGCGCTCTGGCCGGTCATCGGCAGCCTCGTCGACGAGGGCGCGCTGCGGCTGCACACGCCGCTCGCCGCATACGGGGACACGGCCGCCGAGGGCATCCCCGCCGGGACCACCGCCCACCACCTCCTCACGCACCCGGGCGGGACCGCCGCCCTCACCCACCTCACCCACCTCACCCGCCTCGCCGAACAGCTCTCCGGCCGCCCGCTCGCCGACCTCGCGGCCACCCGGGTCTGGCACCCCCTGGGCATGACCGGCACCCGCTTCACCGACGGCACCCTCCGTGCGCCCCTCGCCGACCTCGTCCGCTTCCTGTGCCACCTCCTGGACCCGGTGGACCCGGCGGGCGTCAGCCGCGCCTGGACCACCGAGTCGCTCCGGATCCGCACCGGTGAACTCACCCCCGCCCGCGGCCTGCTCTGGGACCCCGCCCCGCACGGGGTCTGGACCCACCACGCCCCGCAGGACGGTGGCCCGGCCCTCTGGGTCTCCCCCCGCCACCGCCGCTGGGCGGTCCTCCTGCCGACCGTCGGGCGAGGTGCGCCGCGCACTGCCTTCCGCGAAGCGGCCTTCGCACCAACTGCCGCTGAATGAGGGCCTGTTGTATGAGATCCTGGAGGCCGTCCCCAGGAGGCCGGCCGTATGAGGAAGACCCGACGGCGCGACCGGGACGTACCCGGGCCGCCTTCCCCGTGGGACGAGATCGCACCAGGCCTGTGGATGGGAGGCCACTACTGGACCGACCCGGCCGGTGAGCTGTGGCCCGTCGTCGTGGAGGACGAGTTCGACCTCGTCATCAGCCTCTTCACCCGGACCGGCCACGGCCCGGGACCACGCGCGGAGCACGTCGTGGCGGAAATGCCGGACGCCGCGCTCACCACCGACCAGCTCCACACCGTCCAGCGCCTCGCCCGCACCGCCGGACTCGCCCTCGACTCGGGCCTCACCACACTGGTCCGCTGCCACTCGGGCTACAACAGGTCCGGCCTCGTCGTCGCCCAGTGCCTCGTCGACCGGGGACTGACACCCGCCGAGGCCATCGCCCGTGTGCGCCGAGGCCGCTCGCCATGGGCCCTGCACAACGAGGCCTTCACCTCCTACCTCACCGCCGGACTGGACATCGCGGCACTGCTGGTCGGGCTGGACCCCTGACGTGGTCCTCGGAGCGCGGACTGCACAGGTGGGACGTACGGTGATGCCGTTGTCGCCGAGCGTTGTCGCTCCCGCCGCGGAGGTGCACGGATGCGTACGGTCCAAGGGGCCGCCCTCGATGGGCTCCGAGCCCGGGTACGGGCTCTCGCCGCCCGCCGCCGCCCCGAGCGGGCCGGTCGGTCACCCCGCGGTGAGGCACCGCTCGCGGATCGCGGGCCGGCCGTGCGGGGGCTGGGCGCGGGAGCCCCTGGCCGGCGGACGTCCGTAACGTCCGCAACGTCCGTAAAGGAATCGCCGCGGTACGCGGCCCCTGCCCCGGCCCCGGCCCCGGAAACCACCGCCCGGGCGGCCCTCGCCGGCTTCGGCGTCCTGCTGCGCGGACTGACCCGGCCCCGCCCAGGCGAGGTGCGCACCTCCGCCGCGGCGCTGCGTGCCCTGCGCGCACGCCACGGTGACGCGCCCGCCCTGGTCCGCACCCGCTCCGGGCGGACCGTCCTCGTCCTCCTCGACCCGCAGGACCTGCGCCGCTTCTACGCCGAACCCGTCAGCGTGCTCGCGGCGGCCCCGCCGGACAAGTGCCGGGGCCTGAACCCCGAGGAGCCCGCCGACTCCGGCTGCTCCCGCGGCGAGCTCCGTGCGGAGCGACGCGAGGTCAGCGCCGAGGTGCTGGCCGCGGGCCGGCCCGTGCACCCCTCCTGCGGGCCCTTCCTCGCGGCCCTCGCCGAGGAGGCCCGGCACCTGACCGCCTCCGCCCCCGCGACCGGCACCTTCACCGCCGCCTCCACCGCTGCCGTCACCCTCGACCTCGCCCGCGCCCGGTACGCCGTGCACCGCGCCGCCCGGCGGATCGTGCTCGGCGACGCGGCAGCCGCGGACGAGGAGCTGAGCGGATGGCTCACCCAGCTGCGCGCCGAAGGCAGGAGCCGGCGCGGCGGCCGGGTGCGCGCCGCGCGCTCCGTGCACGACAAGGCCCGCGCCCGCATCGAGGAGTACGCCGCCCGGGCCGACGGCGACACCCTCGTCGGGCGGGCCGCCCGCCACGCCGATCCGACCGGCACCCTCGACCCCGTCGGCCAGGCCCAGCACTGGCTGCTGGCCATGGACGCCGTCCCGGACACGCTACTGCGCACCCTGCTCCTGCTCGGGGCGCACCCCGCGGAGCAGGACCTTGCCACGGCCGAGGCGGCCGCCGAAGCCGCCGCCGGTGCGGACCGGGGCCAACTGCCCCGGCTGCGGGCCTGCGTCCGGGAGTCCCTGCGGCTGTACCCGGTGGTGCCCGACCTGATCCGCGTCACCCGCGCCGAGACCGAATGGCGGGGCGTGCGCTACCCGGCCGGCACCTCGGTGCTGGTGCCCGCCGCGTTCCATCAGCGCGACCCCGAACGGGTACCGGCCGCGCACGTGTTCGTGCCCGGCCGGTGGAAGAACCCGGGCGCGGACCAGGACATCCGGATGGCGCCCTTCAGCCACGGCGGCGGCCGCTGCCCGGGTGACCAGCTCGGCCTGATGGCCACCGCCGCGCTCTGCGCCGAGGTGCTGCGCGGCCATCGGGTCACAGGCACCCGGCCGGTGCTGGACCCGGTGGGACCGCTGCCGCCGACACTCGATCCGCAGGGCATCCGGCTCAGGCTCACCCGCCGCTGAGGGCGCCCCGGCGCCCGGCCCGGTCCCCGTTCGCACCCGGGCTTGTCCGACTCCGACTCCGACTCCGACTCCGACCTGTCCCTGCCCGTCTTGCCCGCCCGTGTCCGACCCTGTCCGTCCCCGAGCCCGTGCCGAACCCCACGAGGATCACATGCCCGACGCCGCGACCTCCGCGTCCACCGCCCCGGACATCGACCTGCTCGACGCCCCGTGCCGCGCCCTCGCCGAGGCCGCCGACGCGGTCGGTGAGGCCGCCCGCTACGCCTCCGGCCTGGCCTTCGGCGCCCGGCTGCCCGCGGCCGCCCTCGCTCGGGGCGGCCGTAGCCGGCTCGGCTGGCGCACCCTGCTGCGTACGCTCACCGACCCGTCGGGCCTCGGCTGGGCCCCGCGCGGCCGGGGTGTGGCCCGGGCCGGGCGGCTCGCCGGAGTCCTGGCGGGCCGGGAGAGCCTCGCGATCAGCATCGCCGTCTGCGGGCTGAAGGCCAGGATCCGGGCCGCGAGCGCGGGCCGCCCCGAACTGTTCGACGATCCCGGCGCGGCCGCGGTCCTGGCCGCCGTCGGAGCGGGCCGCCAGGGCGAGGCCGTCCGGCTGTTCCGCGCCATCATGCGCGAGCGCGGCGCCGAGCACGCCTTCGCGCTGCTGGCCCCGTCCTTCGCCGACATCCTCGCCTGGCACGCACTGACGGACGCGAACCCCTTCAACGACCACGCCGGCTGGCAGGTCGCCACCGGCCGGGCCGAGACCGCCGAACCGGTTCTCGGGCTCGGCGCCGCCTTCTGGGCCTTCTGCGACCGAGGCCCGGCCCAGCCCGAAGGGCCGGCCGCGACGGGGGCCGCGCCCACCCGCGGCCCGGCCCGCCGCCGGGTCACGGACCGGCCGCCCCGGCCGGCGCCGCCGCAGCCGGACGGCGGCCTCGGCGGCCATGCCGCCGCGCTGCGCACGCACGCGGTCCGGCTGCGGGTCGCGGCCATGGCGCCGGGGTGGCACGGCCGGGAGACCGAGGCCCTGCAGGCCGAGGTCACCAGGCTCGCGGCGCGCTGCGCCACGGCGGCGGGCGGGCTCGCGCTGGCCGCCGCCCAGCTACAGGACCAGTGACAGCAGCAGCACGAGGCCCAGGCCGACCACCGAGATGATGGTCTCCATCACCGACCACGTCTTCAGGGTCTGACCGACGGTCATCCCGAAGTACTCCTTGACGAGCCAGAAGCCGGCGTCGTTGACGTGGCTGAAGAACAGCGAGCCGGCCCCGATGGCCAGGACCAGCAGTGCGGTCCCGGTGGTGGACATGTCCGCCGCGAGCGGGGCCACCAGCCCGGCCGCCGAAATGGTGGCCACCGTCGCCGAGCCGGTGGCCAGGCGGATGGCCACCGCGATCAGCCAGGCCAGCAACAGGGTCGGCACGGGCCAGTTCTCGGACACGTCCAGGATCATCTGACCCACGCCGACGTCGATCAGTGTCTGCTTGAAGCCACCGCCCGCGCCCACGATCAGCAGGATGCCCGCGATCGGGGCCAGGGACCGGTCCACCGTGGCCGAGATCCGGTCCCGGGTGAAGCCGGCCGCCCGGCCGAGCGTCAACATGCCCACCAGGACGGCCGCGAGCAGCGCGATCATCGGGGAGCCCGCGACATCGGTCACGCGCTGCACCGGGCTGGCGGGGTCGTCGACCACAATGTCGACGAGGGCCTTGACGAGCATGAGCGCCACCGGGAGCAGCACGGTGAACACCGTGGCCCCGAACCGGGGCCGGTGTTCCAACTCGGCCGAGGGGCGCGCCGCGATCATGTGCTCCGGCGCCGGGATGTCCACCCACCGCGCCGCGTACCGGGAGAACAGCGGCCCTGCGATGATCACGGTCGGGATCGCCACGAGCACCCCGAGCCCGAGGGTGACCCCGAGGTTCGCGTGGAGCGCGTCGATGGCGACGAGGGGTCCGGGGTGCGGCGGGACCAGCCCGTGCATCACCGACAGGCCGGCCAGTGCCGGGATGCCGATCCGCATCAGGGAGTAGTTCCCCCGCTTGGCGACCAGCAGCACCACCGGGATCAGCAGCACGATGCCGACCTCGAAGAAGAGCGGCAGCCCGATCACCGAGGCGATCAGCACCATCGCCCACGGCATGGCCCGGCCCTTGGCCCGGGCGAGGATCGTGTCCACGATCTCGTCCGCGCCGCCCGAGTCCGCCAGCAGCTTGCCGAGGATCGCGCCGAGCGCGATCAGTACGCCGACGCCCGCGACCGTGGCGCCGAGTCCGGCGGTGAAGCTGGCGATCGTCTTGGCCAACGGTGCGCCGGCGAAGACCCCGAGGGCCAGCGAGCCGACCGTCAGGGCCAGGAAGGCGTGCAGTTTGAAGCGCGTGATGAGCAGGACTATGACGGCTATGCCCGCCAGGACGGCTATCCCCAGCTGGGTGTTCCCGGCCGAGGTGATCGGTCCGGTGGCGGCCGCTGCCAGAGTCTCGACGCTGAGACCGGTCACGGGTGGGGATCCTCAGTTCTCGTGTGCGGGGAGTTGACGCAGGGCGGCCAGCGCCCGCTCGGTGATGTCTTCCGGGGATCCGGACACGTCGACGACGACGCCGAGTTCGTCGTCCTGGAGCGGCTCCAGCGCGGCGAACTGCGAGTCCAGCAGAGTGGTGGGCATGAAGTGGCCCTTGCGCTCCGCCATGCGCTTCTCGATCAGCGGGCGTTCACCGGAGAGGTGGACGAAGACGGCCCCGGGGGCGGCCGCGCGCAGCCGGTCGCGGTAGACGCGCTTGAGGCAGGAGGCGGCGATCACACCGCTGCGCAGGCCGGCGCGGTTGCGGATCCACTCGCCGATGGCGTCGAGCCACGGCCACCGGTCCGCGTCGTCCAGCGGGATGCCGGCCGACATCTTGGCGACGTTGGCCGCCGGGTGGAAGGCGTCGCCCTCCGCGTACGGAATGCCGAGGGCCTCGGCGAGCAGTTGCCCCACGGTCGTCTTGCCCGTACCGGCCACGCCCATCACCACAATGACGCGCTGGGTGCTCACGCCTACCTCGCTGTCCTCGTCGACATCGGTTCGTGTGGCACCACTGAAGCGCATTAAGTACTACGTATTCAAGCCTCACGTCGGAAACATCACATCTTTTGTCGATGGAAGCGTCACCGTACGCTTACGCCATGACCACCGAAGGCAGTCCCGGCCAGGGGCCCGGGCTCCACACCCACGTGCTGGACACCCTCGGCCTCGCGATCACGGCGGGGGAGTACCTCCCGGGCAGCGTCCTGCGCACCGACGAGATCGCCGAACGCTTCGACGCCTCCCGCACCGTCGTACGGGAGGTCGTCCGCGTCCTGGAATCGATGCACCTGGTCGAGTCCCGCCGCCGGGTCGGTGTCACCGTGCGCCCCACCGACGAGTGGAACGTCTACGACCCGCGCGTGATCCGCTGGCGGCTGGCCGGCACCGACCGGCCCCGGCAACTGCGGTCCCTCACCGTGCTGCGCTCCGCGATCGAGCCGGTCGCGGCCGGGCTCGCCGCGACGCTGGCCACACCGGAGCAGTGCGCCGAACTCACCGAGGCGGCCCTCGGCATGGTCCGCACCTCACGCGGCCACCAGCTGGAGGGCTACCTGCGGCACGACATCGCCTTCCACCGCGTCGTGCTGAACGCCTCCGGCAACGAGATGTTCGCCCGCCTCGGGGACGTGGTCGCCGAGGTCCTGACCGGCCGCACCGAGCACGCGGTGATGTTCCACGATCCCGACCCCGCCGCCGTCACCCTGCACGTCCAGGTCGCCGAGGCGATCCGCGAGGGCGACGCGGCGCGCGCCGATGCACTGACCCGCCGGATCGCGGTGGGCGCGCTGGAGGAACTGGACGTACTCGCGCCCTGACCGCCGGGTCCCGGCCCTGGCCCCGGCCCCCGGGGGCGCGGCGTCACCCGCAGCCGCCGCACCCGCCGCCGCATCCCCCGCCGCCGCATCCGCCGCCGGTGGAGGAGTCGGAGCTCCGTGACTCCGACTCCGCGCGTTTCCGCGCCCGTTCGCGCCTGCGCTCCTCCTCAAGGAGGACCGGGCCCGCGAGGAGGAGGCTCCCGGCGGCGGGCGCGAACACCGCCGGTACGCGGGCCCGGAGCCGGCGTGGGGC
The DNA here is from genome assembly GCF_042894025.1 of Streptomyces sp. NPDC001549. Classification (NCBI taxonomy): domain Bacteria; kingdom Bacillati; phylum Actinomycetota; class Actinomycetes; order Kitasatosporales; family Streptomycetaceae; genus Streptomyces; species Streptomyces sp. NPDC001549. Next base: position 14,595 of record NZ_JBIAVJ010000031.1, on the reverse strand, counting down.
GGTGTCGACGCCCCACGCCGCGACCATGCCCTGCGGTATCGCCCCCGTGGGCAGGTGCTTGACGCAGTCGGTCACGGCGCCAGTATGTGAGCGCCGTGCCGCGGCCCTGAAGAGGCGGCCGCGGCACGGAATCGCTACGGCCGCTTCCGCGGGCCGGACAGCCGGCCCTCAGACATCGAGCGCGGCGATTTCGAGCGCGCCGAGACGCTCCGGTTCCGCCACGATGTCGATCTCGGTGATCAGGCCGTCCTCGATCGTGAAACCGAGCACCAGGAACAGGCGTCCCAGCGGGGCCATCGCCAGGCCGACCGTTCCGCCGACCAGGGCCGGCGCCGTGGACCGGGCCCGCTGCATCGCGGCCATCGCACCCGTGGCGACGGTGACGGCGCCGCGGACGAGGAGCGGGGCGGGGGTGGGCCCGACGGCCTTGTCGGCCCGGAGTACCACGTCGGGGTGGAGCAGGGTGACGAGCGCGTCGAAGTTCCCGCCGCGGGTGGCGGCGAGGAAGGCGTCCACGACCCGGCGCTGAAGGGTCAGATCGGCCTCGGGCACCAGCGGGGCCCCCTTGACCCGGCGGCGGGCGCGGCTGGCGAGCTGACGGGTCGCCGCCGCGGACTTCTCGATCATCGGGGCGATCTCGTCGAAGGGCACGGCGAACAGGTCGTGCAGCACGAACGCGAGCCGCTCGGCCGGTGCCAGCTGGTCGAGCACCACCAGCAGCGCCAGCCCGACCGAATCGGCCAGCAGGGCTTCCTGCTCGGGGTCGACGGTGTCCGCACGGCTGACGGCGGGGTCGGAGGGATACGCCTCCATGGGGTCCTCGCGCCGGGACTCGCGCGAGCGCAGCATGTTCAGGCAGACGCGCGACACGACCGTCGTCAGCCAGCCGCCGAGGTTCCCGACATCGCTGACGTCGGACCGGTCGAGGCGCAGCCAGGCCTCCTGCACGGCGTCATCGGCCTCGGCGAGCGAGCCGAGCATGCGGTAGGACACCGCTCTCAGATGAGAGCGGTGCTCTTCGAAGCGTTCTGTCAGCCCTGGATTCCCGTCCACCGGTCCCCCATATCGATTGCTCACACCGGACCATCAACATAGATCACGAGGAAAAGGCCCTGGTGAGGGGGGAGTTGACGGCAGCCCCGGCCGGGGCCGGCCGGGCCGGCCGACTGCTGGATAATGGCGCCTGAACAGCAGAAGCGAGTGGAGACGCCGGATACACCGCGTGGTCCGGCAGGAGAGGGAGCCCCCGATGGACGTGCAGCACTTCGAGCGGATCACCGCATTCATCGAGGCGCGGCTCACCCCGCTGTTCGACGAGGCGACGGGCAGCGAACACGGCTTCGCCATGGACGACACCTCCCGCGCCCTGCGCGCGCTGCGCAACTCCGTCCTGGAGGCCTCCGCCATCAAGGGCCTCATCGAGAAGCGGGAATCCGCCGAGCCGGCCATGCGCCGCGTCATCGACCAGGCGGTGGAACAGAACTGGGACGTACTGCGCGGCATCGCCCGCCAGTGGGAGGACCACGCCGACTTCCGCCACGAGTTCAAGCACCACGCGTGGGAGCTCGACCACCACCACGCCGCCGCGGAGGCCTGAGCTCACCGCGGCGGTTCGAGGGCTCCGCGCGCGGCGACGGCCGCGCGCAGGAGCCCTGCCGTGGCGGCCTGCTGGGCGGGCGACGGCGAGAGGACCCCGTTCTCGGTCATCAGGGAAGGGAACTGCTGCCGCTCGTACGGGACTCCGGGCGGCAGCGCCGCGATGTGCCAGTGCAGGTGGGCGTTGCCCTGTCGGCTCCCCAGCGAGTACAGGTAGGTCCGTTCGCTGTCGAAGACGTCCTCGACGGCGAGCGCCACCTCCCGTACGACGAGCATCAGCCGGGTGTAGGCCGCCGGGTCCAGATCGCGCACCGCGTGCTCGATGTGGGCCTTGGGAGCCACCAGGACCTTTCCGGGGAGCGTGGGCCAGCGGTCGAGGAAGGCCACGTGGTGCTCGTCCTCGAAGACGGTCTCGTGCGCGTAGTCGGGATCCCCGGCGAGGAAGGCGCACACGAAGCACGGTCCGCCGCGCGTCCGTTCGACGTAGGCGTCGAGATCCATCGGTTCACGGTCCATCGGCATCGGCATCGGTGTCGGCATCGGCACATCCTCCCACCGACTCCTTCCCGCCCGTCACGGAGCGGACGGAACGTCCCTGAGGCGGCCGGTCACCACCAGCCCGCCGTCCGGGGTGCGCCGTGCGAGGGCGCCGGTGCGGAAGTAGCCGTCGGCGGTGAAGGAGCGCGCATTGCGGTCGGGCGCCCGGTAGTAGCCCCGCAGGGTGCGGGGACCGCGGGCGAGGAGCTCGCCGGTCTCCCCGTCGGGCACGTCCGTGCCGTCGGCGTCGACCACGCGGATCTCGTCGTCGGGCGAGAGCGGGCGGCCCTGCGTGGTGAGTACGGTCTCGTCCGGATCGGCGGGCCGGGTGAGGGTGAGTACCCCCTCGGCCGTGCCGAAGACCCGCTGCAGGCGGCAGCCCAACCCGGGACCCCCACCTGATCGGCGGTCGCCCGGTCCAAGGGCCCGCCGCCGATCTGCACGAGACGAAGACTGCTCAGGTCGGTCTGGACCGAGGGAAGCAGGTCGAGCCAGCGCCGGGCGGCGGCAGGCTCCAGCGACGTGACGGTGACCCGCTCACGCGCGACGGCCGAGAGGCATGCGGCGGCCCCCGGGTCCTCGGCCAGGACGACGGTGCCGCCGACCGAGAGGGCGCCGACGACGCCGGGGCAGCCGAAGGCGAAGTCGGACCCGGCGGGCAGCGCGGCGAGGTACACGTCGTTCCCGGTGAGCGACACCAGCTCCGCCGCGGCCCGGACCTGGCAGGCGTAGTCGTTGTGGGTACGCGGAACGAGTGCCGGCTCCGCCGTGACACCGCCGGAGACGAGGAAGAACGCCACCTGGTCCGCGCTCTGCGCGAGCGGCCGCTCGGGCGGGGAGTCGAGGGAGCCCAGGGGGTAGTACTGGCAGCCCGCCGGGTCGACGGTGAAGCCGCCGTACGGGGACGCTTCGCCCGGGGCCTCGAAGGTGAACACCCGCCGCAGGAAGGGGCCTTGGGCAGCAATGCCCGCCACCATCGCCGTGAGGTCGAAACCCTGGTGGGCCGGGGGACCGACATAGCCGACGGCCTGCCCGACCCGCACGAGGTGGGACACCTCGGACGCGCGGTACGTCATCGGGCAGAACACGGGGACCGCGCCGGCGCGCATCAGCGCGAACACGGTGATGACGAACTCGGGAACGTTCGGCAGCTGGACGACGACCCGCTGCCCGGTCCGCAGGCCGCGCAGCCGGAACCCGGCGGCCATCCGGTCCACACGCCGGTTCAGGTGCGCGTACGTGACGCGGGTACCGCCGTGCACGAGCGCGGTCCGCGGCCCGTACCGCAGGGCCCAGTCGCGCAGCAGGTTGTCCAGCGTGCTGCCGCGCCAGTGCCCGGCAGCCCGGTAACGGTCGGCGAACTCGTCGGGCCACGGGGTACAGCCGTCGAGCATGGATGTCATTCGCTTCCCCGGGGAGTCACCTTGCCGTCCTGACCTGGCCAGCCAATCCGTCAACAGGGCCCGCAGGCAAGGTGCTTTCCCGACCACGGTCGCGCCCCGCCCTCGGCGGAACGTCCAACCGGCGTCACCGGCGGAGACGGCCTACGCGGGGCCCGCCGACTTGCGGGGGGTGGTCTGCTGGACCGCCCAGCCGTTGCCGTCGGGGTCGGAGAAGTAGACGAAGGAGCCCCACGGCAGGTCCTGGATCTCCGTCACCTCCACCCCCCGGCCGCGCAGGTCCTCGTACGCCTCCTCGATGTCGGTGACGACGACCTGCATGTTGTCCAGCGACCCCGGGGTCATCCGGGTCAGCCCCTTGCCGATCGCGATCGAGCAGGCCGAGCCCGGCGGGGTCAGTTGGACGAAGCGGATGTCCTCGCTGACGGTGACGTCGTGGTCGGCGTTGAAGCCGAGCTTCTCGTAGAAGGCCTTGGCCCGGTCCACGTCGGTGACGGGGACGGCGACGAGTTCCAGTTTGATGTCCATCACAGGATCATGCGCCCGGCACCGGTGCCTCGCCGCCCGACACGGCGAACTGGGTGCGGTACAGCTCCTCGTACCGCCCGCCCGCCGCCAGCAGCTCGGTGTGCGTGCCCCGTTCCGCGATCCGGCCGTCCTCGACCACCAGGATCAGGTCCGCCGCCTGTACGGTCGACAGCCGGTGCGCGATCACCACTGCCGTCCGGCCCGCCAGGGCTTCGCCCAGGGCCTCCTGCACCGCGGCCTCCGAGGTGGAGTCCAGGTGCGCGGTGGCCTCGTCGAGGATCACCACCCGCTGCCGGGCCAGCAGCAGCCGTGCGATGGTCAGCCGCTGCCGTTCCCCGCCCGAGAGCCGGTAGCCGCGCTCCCCGACCACCGTGTCCAGCCCGTCCGGCAGCGAGGCGACGAGCCCGTCCAGCCGCGAGCGCCGCAGGGCCTCCCAGATCTCCTCCTCGGAGGCCTCCGGGCGGGCCAGCAGCAGGTTGGCGCGCACCGACTCGTGGAAGAGGTGCCCGTCCTGGGTGACCATGCCGAGCGTCTCGCGGATCGAGTCCGCCGTGAGGTCCCGTACGTCGATCCCGCCGAGCCGGACCGCGCCCGCGTCGGCGTCGTACAGTCGCGGCAGCAGCTGCGCGATCGTCGACTTGCCGGCGCCGGACGAGCCGACCAAAGCGATCATCTGGCCCGGCTCGGCCCGGAAGGACACCTCGTGCAGCACCTGCGTACCGCCCCGGGCATCCAGGGTGGCGACCTCCTCCAGGGAGGCGAGCGAGACCTTGTCGGCGGCCGGGTAGCCGAAGGAGACCCGGTCGAACTCCACGGCCACCGGCCCCTGCGGCACCCGGCGGGCGTCCGGCTTCTGCGCGATGAGCGGCTTCAGGTCGAGGATCTCGAAGACCCGCTCGAAGCTCACCATCGCGCTCATCACCTCGACACGGGCGCCGGCCAGTGCGGTCAGCGGGGCGTACAGCCGGGTCAGGAGGAGGGCGAGGGCGACGACGGAACCGGCGTCCAGGGAACCGCGCAGGGCGTAGAACCCGCCGAGCCCGTAGACGAGCGCGAGGGCCAGCGCCGAGACCAGGGTGAGGGCCGTGATGAAGGCCGACTGGGCCATCGCCGTACGGATCCCGATGTCCCGCACCCGCGCCGCCCGGGCCGCGAACTCCGCGGACTCGTCGGCGGGCCGCCCGAAGAGCTTGACCAGCGTTGCGCCCGGGGCGGAGAACCGCTCGGTCATCTGGGTGCCCATCGCGGCGTTCAGCGCGGAGGCCTCCCGCTGCATCGCCGCCATCCGCGCCCCCATCCGGCGAGCCGGCAGCACGAACACCGGCAGCAGCACCAGCGCCAGCAGAGTGATCTGCCAGGAGATGCTGAGCATCACGGTGAGGGTCAGCACCAGGGTGACGGTATTGGCGACCACCCCCGACAGGGTGTTGCTGAAGGCCCGCTGGGCGCCGATCACATCGTTGTTGAGGCGGCTGACCAGGGCCCCCGTCCGGGTCCGGGTGAAGAAGGCGACCGGCATCCGCTGCACGTGGTCGAAGACCGCCGTCCGCAGATCCAGGATCAGCCCCTCGCCGAGGGTGGCGGAGAGTCTGCGGGTCAGCAGTCCGAGCCCGGCCTCCGCGACCGCGATCAGCGCGATGAGCAGGGCCAGCCGGGTGACCGCGGAGCTGTCGCGGCCCTCCACGATGGCCGTGACGACCCGGCTGGCGAGCACCGGGGTGGCCACCGCGAGCAGCGCGGTCACCACACTCAGCAGAAGAAAGAAGGTGAGCCCGCGGCGGTGCGGGCGGGCGAAGGAGGCGACGCGGCGCAGGCCGGCCCGCGAGAGCGTACGACGGTCCTGCTGGGCGTTGATCGCGCTGTGCAGCGATGTCCAGGCGGTGACTTCCATGTCCATGACCCGAACGCTAGGACCTCAACCGAACTTCAGGTCAAGCATCCGGTCCGGGATCGCCCGCACGGGGCGCCAACTCCCGCCCGCACGAGCGATTTTGCCGACCCGCGTCCGTTGTCGGTGCCCGGTGGCATCATCGGTCCATGACGCAGGGATCCGAGTCCGTACGCTTCGGCAAACGAACCACCGACACCGTCCTGCACCGCTTCGAGCAGTGGGCCCGGGACACCCCCGGGGCCCGTGCGCTCATCTCCGGCCCGGACGGCCTCACCTACGGGGAACTGGACGCGCGAGCCGACCGGCTGGCGCACCGTCTGCTCGCCTCCGGCCTGCCGCCCGGCGCACTCGTCGCCGTGGGCACCGCCCGGCAGACCGAACTCGTCGTCGCCCTCCTCGCCGTCCTCAAGGCCGGCGGGTCCTACGCCGTCATCGACGTGGAGAGCCCGCGCTCCGGGCGCCGGCAGCTGGCCGCGGCCGAGCCCCTCGTCCTGCTCACCGATGCCGCCCAGCATGCCGCCCTCGACAACGGCGGCGGCCCTCGGGTGATCCGGCTCGACGCGGAGGCCGCAGCGATCGGCGGGCCGCGCACCGAACAGTCCGCGGGCCGGTTCGTGGACCGTCCCGTGGACGCGCCCGCGGATCCGCCTGCGGACCGGCCCGCGGACGCGCCTGCGGACCGGCTTCCCGGGGCGGTCGCCCCGCCGCCCGGCCGCGTCGCCGCGGTCCTGTTCACCGGGGCGGCCGAGCCGCGCGCGGTGCCCGTGAGCCACGGGCTGCTCCTCGCCGCCCACGAGGGCTGGGCCGAGGTGGCCCGGCCGACCGCGCAGGACCGGCACCTGTTCACAGCCGGTCCGGACGTGACCGCCTTCGCCGCGGGCTGGACCCGGGCCCTGTGCTCGGGCGGCGCCCTCGTGCTGTCCCCGCGCTCCGCCTGGAAGCCCGAGGGCATCCGCGCGGCCGTCGAGACCGACCGCGTCACCGTGCTGCACACCGACCCGGCCGGCGCCGCCCGACTGCTGATCGAGGACGCGGAACAGGGCAGCCTCACCCCGGCCGCCCACCTCGGGGCCGACCCCGCCTGCCGGTCCCTGCGGCTGCTCGCCGTCTCCGGCGACCGGCTCTACCTGGACGAGCAGGCGACCCTCCAGGTCCGGCTGCGCCCCGGCGCGCGCGTGCTCAACGTCTACGGCTCCGCGGAGTGCGCCGGCATCGGCACCTGGTTCGAACTGCCTCAGCTGCCCCACCCGTTGGACGACCCGGAACAGATCTCCCTGCTCGGCACCGCGTTCCCCGGCTTCCGGGCCGAGGTACGCGGCGGGGAGATCCGCCTCGGCCCGCCGGACGGCGCCGACGCGATACCGACCGGCGACCTCGGCCTGCTCCGCGAGGACGGGCTGCTGGAGTACGGCGGCCGGATCCGGGACCGGATCACCCTGCCCGGCGGCCGCCAACTCGACCCGTACCCCGTCGAATCCGCCATCCGCAGCCACGAGGGGATCGGCGCGGCCATCCTGAAGGGGGTCGACGGCCCCCGCGGCCCGCGGCGGCTCGTCGCGTACGTGGCCCCACCGCCCGGCGGACGGACCGGGTCCGCAGGGGCCCCGCTGCCGGACATCGAGGAGCTGCGCGACCACCTGGCGGGCAAGGTGCTCCGCGAGGAGTCCCCGCGCACCGTCATCCGGCTGCGCACCCTGCCCCGCACCACGGCGGGCCAGGAGGACCGGGACGCCCTGCCGCTGCCCATCCTGCCCGCGGCGGCGCGGACCGCCGGAAGCAAGTCCGGCAAGTCCGGGGCCGCCGCAGGCAACAGCGAGACCCCGGCGGGCTGCGCGGCCGGCTGCGGGGGAGTCGTCCTGGGCTTCGTCGCCCTGATCCTGACGAACCTCCTCTGGCCCGGATCGACCGACCTCACCGGGGTGCCGCAGCCCTGGGCGTTCCTGTTCTCCCTGCTGTACCTGTTCGAGTGCGTCGCCTTCGGCGTCGGAGTGGTGTTCCTGTTCGGCGGCCGCGCCCGGATGCTGCGCCAGCGCCGCGGCCCTTCCCTCACCGTGGCCGCCCATCTGGCCGTGTCCTACCTGCTGTTGTCCTGGTGGCCGCAGGACAACCTCTACCGGCTGGCCGCCAAACAGGACTGGCCGCGCCAGGCCGCCCTCGTCTACGCCTTCAACATCCCGCTGATGATCGCGGGCGTCGTCGTCGCGGCCTACGTCGTCAGCAAACCGGCCGACCCCTTCGACTTCCACGACCCCGTCGACGACTGGCCCGACCGCTGACCGGGGCACCGGGAAGAGACGGCTCAAGGCGGGCCGAACATCGCCCCGACCGCCAGGGCCTCGGCCCGCACCAGCGCCTCGGCCGCGTCCAGCGCCTCCCCGCTGCGCGCGGCCACCAGCACACCCAGCCAGGGCGCCGGTTCGAAGGCCCCGGTCGGGATCGCGGGGACGAACACGGCCCCGAGCTCCGCGCAGCCCCGGGCCAGGGCCGCGCACAACTCGTCCAGCTGTGCCTCGGGCAGCCTCGCGCCCAGCTCCACCCGGTCGGCGATCCGTACGAGGTGCCCCGCGCCCCGCAGCGCGTCGAGCCGGGCCGCCACCATGAAGGCGACGGACGGCCCGGTCAGCCGCAGGTTCGTCTCGGTCGGCGCGAGCCGCCCCGCCCCGTCGGCGACGAAGTCCACGTCGAACCAGCCCCGGTAACCGGATTCCGCCAGCTCCCGCCCCACCGCCGTGCCGAAGGCGGTGAGGGACTTCTCCGCCCACGCGGGCACCACCCCGGGGCCCACCGTGGCACCCCGGTAACAGCCGTCCGCCACGTCCATCACCGCCCCGCCCACCTCGTGCGCGAGGCCCGCGTCGTCGACGAAGCCGTCGTACGTCAGATCCCGCGGCCCCTCGCCGGCCCCGGCCGCCGGACCGCCGCCGACGTACTCCTCCACCAGCAGCGGTCCGCGCGGCAGCCGCCGCAGCACGGCCCGCGCCCCGCCCGCGGCACGGACCCGCTCGGGGGTGACCACCGTGGTGCCCGAACCCCCGACACCGTGCTCCGATTTCAGAACGGTGCTCTCGCCCGCCCTGGTCCTGGCCGCCAGCATCCGGGCCGCCGCCCACCGCCCGTCGGCCCGCCACTGCCGGGGGAGCACGATCCCGGGATGCCCGCCGTCCGCCAGGATCCGCCCGAAGAGGGCGTGCGCCGCGGACTTCGACTCGTAGCGCAGCTCCCCGGGCCGCCACGGCCGGCCCGACAGCCGACCGAACGGCCGGGTGCGCCCCCAGGGTACGAGGGGCAGCCCCGCCCTGGTGAGCAAAGCGGCCAGCGCCGGGCGGGCCCGTACGGCATCGGCGAGGCCGGGATCCGCGTCCAGCAGGCCGTCGTACACCTCGACCCCGCTCCAGCCCAGCTGGCGGCAGACCAGCTCGGTCCAGCCGCGCGGTACCGGCCGCGGCAGCACCAGGGCGGCCGGGTAGGGACTGTAGAAGGCAGCGAGGCACGCGTAGTGGTGCGCGGGCCGCTGCTCCGGGTCCAGGGTGGCGTCGGCGAACTGCGCGTTGAACTCGCCGACATTGCCCAGGTGTACGGCCCGCCCGCCACCGGTCCAGGCCCGCGCCCAGTCGGCGAGCGGAACGGGAGCCGCCTCGAACCGGACCAGGGCCGCATCGTCGGCTGCCACGTCCGGTGCGGCCGCTGCCACCGCAGCCACCGCCGCCACCGCCCCCATCGCGCGGTAGAACCCGGCCGCGTGCGGATCGGAGTCGATCACCAGCCGGCGCACCCCCAGGTCCACGGCCCGCCGCAGCGCGTCCTGGTACAGCAGCCGTCCCACGCCCTGGCCGATGGCGGACGGCTCCACGAAGAGCAGCCCGAGCGAGGCCAGCGGGGGAGTCCCCTCCAGCGAGGCGACCCCGAGGACCTCTCCCCGCCCGTTTTCGGCCACGACGACACGGCGGGCCGCCACGTCGCCGGCCCGGATCCGCAGTTCCGGCGCGCACGCGGCCAGGAAGGCGGCATCGTACCCCCAGTGCGCCTTGGAGCGCATCACCAGCCCGGTCAGGTCCTCCGCCTCGGCCGGCCGCGCGGCCCTGACCTTTACCATCTGCTGACCTCCCCATGGTCCGCGTCAAGGCCGTGCGATAGATTCGGCCTCTCCACGGCACATACTTTCCCACCCACGCGGAGACAGGCTTCTCAATGAGCGACATCATCAACGGACTTGGCCGCACCAGCGCCTACGGCGCCCTCGGCCTGGTGCTGCTGATCCTCGGCATCGTCCTCGTGGACGTGCTGACGCCCGGGAAGCTTCCCAAGCAGATCTGGGAGGAGCGCAACCGCAACGCGGCCCTCTTCCTCAGCTCCGCGCTCCTCGGCATCGGCGGCATCGTCTTCACCTCGATCTGGACGACGTACGCGGACTTCGGCAAGGGCCTGTTGTCCACCGCGGCCTTCGGTGTGCTCGGCCTGATCCTGATGGCGGTGGCTTTCCTCGTGCTCGACCTGGTGACCCCCGGCAAGCTCGGCGCCATCGTCGTGGACCCGGAGCCCCACCCGGCGGTCTGGGTCTCGGCCGCCTGCAACCTCGCCGTGGCCGCGATCGTCGCCGCCTCGATCGCCTGACGCGGAGCGCCCGTACGTGACGAGAGCGCTGCTCCCCGGAGGGAGCGGCGCTCTCGCCGTATCCGGGATATGGGATATGGGATCCCGTATCCGCCGGGTCCCGCTCAGGCCAGGCCCAGCGCGAACACCGCGAACCCCGCCGCCAGCAGCCCGGCCACGGTCCGGCGCAGCGCGCTCGCCCGGCGTCCCTCCCGCGGCGCGACCTCGAACCGCCTCGCGTAGCGGGCGAGAGCGACCAACAGCGCCGCGAACACCGGCATCCACGCCAGCCGTGCCCCGATCCAGCCCAGACGGTCCGGCGCCGTCGTGAGCCCGGCCAGTTCACCCACGAACGAGCCGGGCACGGCCGCGGCCAGCATCGCCGTCTGGTGCCAGCACAGGATCGTCATCGCGGACAGGTTGATCACGACCACCGGGGCCCACAGGGCTGGCCGCGCCAGCAGCTTCGCCAGCCGGTCGCGCAGCAGGATCGCCGCGCCCGACTGCGCCGAGGCCAGGGCCAGTACCAGTAGCGACGGCGGGTGCGAGTTGGTGCGCGCCGCACCCGGTACGCCCACCATCGACGCCGGATAGTGGAAGACCGCCAGCAGCGCGGCGAACAGCAGCGTCCCGCCCGCCAGCAGCAGCCAGGCCCCGCGCCGCCCGATCCGCCGCTCGCCCCAGGAGACGCCCAGCTGGTACGCGAACAGCCAGCCCGGCAGGATGTTCACCAGGGCGAGCCACGACGGTACGGGGTCGGCGAGCGGCCCGTAGCGCAGGAAGTCCACCACGGCGACGGAACCGAGCAGCGGGGCGGCCGCCCAGCCGCCGAGGCGCCGCGCCGCCCGCACGCAGTACGGGGTCAGCGCGGTGACCACCACGTACACCCCGACGAACCACAGCGGTTGGACCACCAGCGTCGCCCCGGTCCGCAGCGACGCCTCCGGCACCCCGGCCGCGTACAGCACGGGCGCGGCCAGCGCCCACACCGCGGTCACTCCGAGCACCGGCCGCCCCAGCCGGACGACGCGGCCCTTGAGCCAGGCGCCCGTCGACCCGGTGCGGCGCCCGAAGGAGAGCGCCGAGGCGTACCCGCCGACGAGGAAGAAGATGCCCAGCATCTGGAGCACCCAGCTCGCCGGGGCCAGGCCGCCGAACGCGGACAGCGGGCTGGCGTTGTGCAGCCCGCCGTCGGAGTCGAGGGTGAAGCCGCCGAGCAGCCAGTGGCCGGTGGGCACGGCCAGCAGTGCCAGCGCGCGCAGCCCGTCGATCGCCCGGTCGCGGTGGGCGGGGGTCCGGCCGTCGATCCGCGCGGCGGCCTTCCGCAGCGGGGCCAGGGTGGCGGAGGCGCTCATCGGGCCTCTCCCTTCGCGATGGCGGCGAAGGCCGCCAGGGACTGGGTGCCGGGCATGAAGTAGCCGGTGTGGCCCTGTACGTCGGCCGCCGGCACCCGGCGGGCGCCGAAGGCCGCGGTGGTGGGGTCGGCGCCGTGGCCGATCCCGGCGAACTCGACGTTCGGGACGTCGGCGATCCAGTCGGAGGGGCCCCGGGCGGCCCAGACGCGGGCCCCGGTGCGCAGGGCGGCCGCCGTGTCGGCGCGCATTCCGGGGGAGCCGAAGGCCACGAGGTCGGCGGCGTCGGTGTGCCGGGCCGCGAGCCCGCACACCACCGAGCCGTAGCTGTGGCAGAACAGCACCGGGTCGGGCGTGCCGACCGCGTCGAGTCCCGCCGTGAAACGGGCCAGCCGGGCCGCTCCGGCCCGGGCGAGACGGCCGTCGGCCGCGTCCAGGCCGACGCCGACCGGGGTGGTGTAACCGATCCACGCGACGACGGCGGTGGACCCGCCGGTCCCGGCTCCGGTCCCGGCTCCGGTCCCGGTCCCGGTCCCGGTCCCAGTCCCGGTCCCGGCACCGGTTGCCTCGCGCAGGGCCCGGGCCATCCCTGCCGGGCCGGTGTGGGGCTTGCGCGGGGCGTCGTAGGTGGCGGCGTCGTTGTCCGAACCCGGCACGATCACCGAGACGTGCTCCGCGCGCTCCAGGTCCCCGAACACCTCGGCCACCTGGCCCCGGCCGCGCGGGTCGAAGGCCAGGATCTGCCGGTCCGGCGCGGCGAGGGAGGTGTAGCGCGCCTCACCGGTGGCGACCACGGCGATCCGGTTGGCCTCGTACCGAAGGGGGAGCGGTGCCCCCTCCAGGTTGCCCACCACCAGCGGGTGGGACCGCAGCAGCTCCTGGCGAGCCGCGTCGTCCAGCCCGGCGAAGAAGGCGGCCACCTCGCGCGGCGCGGCGGTCGCCGGATCGGGCAGCGGCCGGCCGGACGCCGTGTCGGCCCGCCAGGCGGCGGTGCCCGGCGGCGGTCCGGTGACCGCCGCCTGGCTGTCGCCCGAGGCCCACCCGGCTGTCCCCCCGACGAGCGCCACCGCCAGCGCGGCCGTGACCATCGTCCTTCCGAAGCGGCGCATGCCCCTTCTCCTCTCCTCGTGACGAGGTGGAAGGTAGGTAGGGGGTATCCGCGCCCACGTCCGACCGTGGAGCCAAGTCGGATGTCATACCCCGGTAGGGGGTGGAGGAGACGGGGTCCTCAGCCGGCCCCCTGACGGGTCCGCCCGCGCTCCTCGGCGTTGCTCCATGGGGGCGATCCGCGTCAGCCGTCTGCCCGAGCCCGCCCGTGTGTCGGCGTCACCGAGGCCCATGCCCCGACTAGTTATGGCGATAGTCCGACTAATTGCGGCAAAGGGAGTACAGACGATGCCCCACCGGGAACATCAGCGTGCGGCCGAGCCGGGACATCGCCCGCGCCGGGTGGCCGCCGCCGGCCTCGCCTGCGCCCTGGCCGCCGGATCCGTCGTCCTCCTCGGGACCGGCGACGTCAGCGCACGGGCGGTGACCTGCCTCGGCGTACCCGCCACCCTCGTCGTCGCCACCCCCGGCGCGACCACCGACGGAACCCCGGGCAACGACGTCATCGTCGGCACTCCGGGCCCGGACACGATCCACGGCCAGGGCGGCAACGACCTGATCTGCGGGCTGGCGGGCGACGACATCCTGATCGGCGGACTCGGCAACGACACCATCGACGGCTCGGCGGGCGCCGACCAGCTGCGCGGCGACAGCTTCAGCCCGGCCGGCAACGCCTCGGGCGGCGGCAACGACCGCCTCCTCGGAGGCGACGGGGACGACCAGTTCACCGGCGACAGCTACGCCCCCGGAGGCAACGCCACGGGCGGCGGCAACGATCAGCTGATCGGCGGTCCCGGCAACGACCGGATGACGGGGGACAGCAGAGGACTGAGCGCGGTGGGCGGCGGAGCCGACCGGATCGACGGCGGCCCCGGCGACGACGCCCTGCTCGGTGACTCCGGCGCCTTCGCCGGCAACGCCACGGGCGCGGGGAGCGACGTACTCCTCGGAGGGCCCGGGGCCGAGACCATGACCGGGGACAGCGAGGCCGCGCAGCACGCGATCGGCAGCGGCGGCAACGACCTGCTGGACCTGGGCGCCGACGGCGGGATCTCGGCGATCGGCGACCACGCCGTCACCAACCCGGCGGGGGGACGCGCGACCGGCGCCGGGAACGACCGGATCATCGGCGGCGCCTCCGACGAGTTCCTCGTCGGGGACAGCGGCCCGGCCGACGCGCTCCGCACCGCCGCGGGCAACGACACCATCAGCGGCGGCGCCGGAAACGACCGCGTCTTCGGCGACAACGTCGACCTCACCGGCACGGCGAGCGCGGGAACGGCGGGAGGCGCCGACTTCCTCGACGGCGGCGAGGGCATCGACACCCTCAAGGCAGGCCCCGCCGGCGACTTCCTCACCGGGGGCCCGGACGGCCCGGACGGCCCGGACGCCTGCGACGGCGAAGACGGAACCGACTTCGCCACCGGCTGCGAAACCCTGGCCGGCCTGCCCTAGTGCTGTGGCCGGGCGTCGTGACCCGGTGAACCTTGCCGGTCACAGCACTAGTGTGATGCGCCGGAAATCTCAGGGCTAAGTCTGTAGCCTGTTTTTATGCCCCCGGGTCCTCGTGCTGTTGAAGTCCGCTTGTCTGATG
>NZ_JBIAVJ010000030.1:730-124991 GCF_042894025.1 Streptomyces sp. NPDC001549 | reverse complement strand
CCGACCCCAAGCCCTACGTCTGGACCAAGACCGCAGACGAGATCCTCGAACGCCTCGCCAGTTATCTGAACAGAATTCCCGACTCAGAAGACTAGGGACGCAGCGCGCGCAGCAGCAGGTCGGCGAGGTGATCGGCGACCTGCTGCGGGGTGAGCGGGCCGTCCGCCCGGTACCAGGTGGACAGGTGGTGGACGGACCCGAAGTGGTAGTCCACCACCAGGTCGGCGGGGGTGGCGCTGGAGAACACACCCGTACGCTGGCCCTCCTCGACCAGCGCCCGGAAGCGCTCGTGGTAGCGCCGGCGCTCCGCCCTCACCTGCTTGGACTTCTCCGGGCTGAGCTGGTGCATCGACCGGAAGAAGATCATCGCGTCGTCGAGGTTCTCGATGGTCGTGACGACCACGTCGGCGGCCGCGGTGCGCAGCCGCTCCTCGACGGGCGCGTCGGAATCGGCCACCGCGTCCAGGCGCTGCTGCTGGAGCCGCAGCATCCGCGCGTACACCTCGTGCAGCAGATCGTCCTTGGACCCGAAGTAGTGGTAGAGCGCGCCCTTCGTGACACCGGCCGCCTCGACGATCTCCTGGACCGAGGTGCGGTCGTATCCGCGCTCGGCGAACAGCCGGGTGGCGACGGCCAGCAGCCGCTGCGGTACCGGGGCCTCGTGCGTGCCTGCGGGTTCCGTGGTCCGTGCCGCCATGGCGCTGACCTTCCCTTCCTCGTTCCTGCCTGGTCACGGCGACCAGCTGTACGACCGTCCGACTGTTTTCAGCCGCGCTCGCGCAGTTCCCGTCGCAGGATCTTGCCACTGGTCGTCTTCGGAAGGACAGGCAGGATCTCGACCCGGCGCGGGTATTTGTACGCGGCGATGCGCTCGGCACAGTAGGCGGCGAGCTCAGCGGGCTCCACCGAGGTGCCGGGACGCAGGCTCACGTACGCCTTCACGCTCTCCCCGCGGTACGCGTCGGGGACGCCGACCACGGCGGCTTCGCGGACGGCGGGGTGGGTGTAGAGCACGTCCTCGACCTCCCGCGGCCAGACCTTGAAGCCGGAGGCGTTGATCATGTCCTTCTTGCGGTCGACGACGTAGAGCCAGCCGTCGGGGTCCATGAATCCGACGTCGCCGGTGCGCAGTTCGCCGTCCGGGAAGGCCTTGGCGGACTCCGCGGGCAGGCCCCAGTAGCCGGGCACGACCTGGGGGCCGCGGACGGCTATCTCGCCGGTCTCGCCGAAGGGGACCTCGGCGCCCTGCTCGTCGAGGATCCGGACCACGGTGTCGGCGCCGGGCAGGCCCACG
This sequence comes from Streptomyces sp. NPDC001549, assembly GCF_042894025.1. Classification (NCBI taxonomy): domain Bacteria; kingdom Bacillati; phylum Actinomycetota; class Actinomycetes; order Kitasatosporales; family Streptomycetaceae; genus Streptomyces; species Streptomyces sp. NPDC001549. Next base: position 123,697 of record NZ_JBIAVJ010000030.1, on the reverse strand, counting down.
GAGAGGGTGCCGGAGGCGGGGTCGACCGGGGCTTCGAGGTGGACGGGCACGCTGGCGCACGGGGCGGTGCACTCGGTGAGGCCGTAGCCGTTGCGGAGGTAGAAGCCGAAGGCGGTGCGCAGGCGCCCGACGAGCGCGGGCGGGAGCGGGGCGCCGCCGGAGGAGATCACCTGGAACGAGGCGAAGTGGTCCGGGGTGGCCCCGGGGTGGGCGGCGAGGGCCATGAAGGCGGTGGCCGGGCCGACGGTGTAGGCCGGGCGGTGTTCGAGGAAGGCGTCGAGGACGGCGCCGGCGTCGAAGCGGTGGGCGAGGACCAGGGTGCCGGCGTTGACGAGGCAGGCGGCGAGCTCGCAGACCATGCCGGTGATGTGGAAGAGGGGCGCGAGGGCGAAGTAGGTGGCGCCCTCGGGCAGGGGGTGGGAGGTCACCTGCCGGACGGCGTTGTAGGTGAGCGCGCCGTGCGGGTTCATCGCGCCCTTGGGGGTGCCACTGGTGCCGGAGGTGTAGCTGATGAGGGCGGTGTCGGCGGCGGTGAGGGACGGTTCGGCCGGCGCGGGTCGCCTGCCGCGGGCCACGGTGAGGAGGTCGGCGGTGCCGAGGGCGGAGGTGGCGGGATCGGCGGCGGTGTCCGCGGCGGCCGGCAGCTCCCGGTCGGGCACCGCGTCCGGCGCGGCCGGCGCGGCCGCCTGGGCGGGCACGAACGGCCGGGCGGGGGCCGCGGCCCGGTCCGCCGCCGGGCCGAAGACGCGCGGGTCGTTGCGCGTCTGGAAGTCCAGGTCCGACGCGGTCAGCACGGTCCGCACGGCGCTGTCCCGCGCGGCCTCGCGCAGGTACGCCGTCCACGCGCCGCCGTCGCAGACCAGTGCGGCGGCCCCGGAATCGCGGAGGATGTGCCCCACCTCGCCGGATTTGTACATGGGGTTGAGCGGGACGACGACGGCTCCGGCCTTCCATGCCGCGAGGACGGCGAGCACGAAGTGCGGGGTGTTCTGCAGCATGACGGCGACCCGGTCCCCGCGGCGGATGCCGCGCGCCGCGAGGTGGCCGGCGACGGAGTCGGAGAGCGCGTCGGCCTCGGCGTAGCCGATCCGGCCGTCGAAGTAGGCCAGGGCGGTGCGTTCGGGGGCCCGGGCGACGGCCTCGCGGAAGGCGTGCAGCACGGTGGGCGGCGGTGCGACGGGCGCCCGCTGGGCCGCGGCGAGCAGCCCGAGCCACGGCTTGGCGGCATACCGGGAGGCGTGCCGGGAGGAGGTCACCGGGACTCCCATTTCTGCTGGAGGTGGTTCATGCCGCTCAGCCAGCGGTCCGGCTCGGTGGCGCGGGCGGCATAGAAATCGGCGACCTCGGGGTGCGGGAGGATCAAGAACCGGCCCTTCTCCATGCCGTCGAACAATGCGTCGGCGACCGCTTCCGGCTCGATCGCGGTCGGCGCGAGCACGAGTTCGCCCGCCGAGCCCGCGGCGGTCAGCATGTCGGTGCGCACCCCTTGCGGGCAGATGGCGTGGACCTGGACCCCGCGGTGGCGGTAGGTCAGCGAGAGCCATTCGGCGAAGGCGAGCGCACCGTGCTTGGTGACACTGTACGGGGCCGCTCCGATCATGGTCAGGAGCCCGGCGGCCGAGACGGTGGACACGAAGCGGCCGCTCTCCCGCTCCAGCCAGTCCGGCAGCAGCAGTCTGGCGGCGCGGACGTGGGCCATGACGTTGGTGTCCCAGGCCGCTTCCCAGACGGCCTCGTCGGCGAAGGCGTCGCCGCCCGAGGCGAGCCCGGCGTTGGCGCAGTAGACGTCGACCGTGCCGCCGAGGGCCTCGCGGGCCTCGGCCACGACCGCCGAGGCATCGCCCGGAACCGGGATCGCCCGGGCGCCGATGGCGGCCGCGACCGCGGCGGCCTTGGCCGGGTCGAGGTCGTTGACCACCACCCTGGCGCCCTCGGCCGCGAAGCGGTGGGCGAGGGCGGCGCCGATGCCGCCGCCCGCGCCGGTGACGACGACTCGCTGGTCCTGGTACGCGCTCACGGGGTCCACCTCTCGTGCGGCCGGATGCCGGATCGCGGGCAGACTAACCGGTCGGTATGTCAGGAGGAAAGGGGCGCGGCCCCTAGCGTGGCGGGATGACGCTGTCGCGACGCGGGGTGCTGGGGCTGGCGGGGGCCATCGGATCGGCGGGCACCCTGGGAGCGGCCGGGCCATCCAGGTCCGCCGGGACCACCGGGACCACCGGGACCACCGGGACCGGGGACGGGAAGGTCGTCGGGGCGGCGGCGGCCGGCCGGGTGTGTACCGGCTTCGAGCGGCTCGCCGCGGACGGGTACGCCGCACTGGCCGGGCAGAAGGTCGGGGTGGTCACCAACCCCACCGGGATCGCCGCCGACGCCCGGCACCTGGTCGACGTACTGCACGCGGACGAACGGGTCGATCTGGTGGCCGTGTTCGGGCCCGAGCACGGCTTCCGCGGAACGGCGCAGGCGGGCGACTCGGAGGGGGCTTCCCGGGATCCGGCGACCGGGCTGCCGGTGTACGACACGTACGGCAAGAGCGGGCAGAAGCTCGCGGACGTGTTCACGGCGGCCGGGGTCGACACCGTCGTCTTCGACATTCAGGACGTCGGGGCGCGCTTCTACACCTACATCTGGACCCTCTACGACTGCATGCGCGCGGCCGCGCTCGCCGGCAAGGCGGTGGTGGTGCTGGACCGGCCCAATCCGGTGGGCGGCCGGCGGGCCGCGGGGCCCGTACTGGAGCGGCCGTACGCGAGCTTCGTCGGCCGGGAGCCGATCGCCCTCGCGCACGGGATGACGGCGGCCGAGCTGGCCCGGCTCTTCAACGGCGAGTTCCTGACGGACCGGCCGCTCAGGCTGACGGCGGTGGCGATGTCCGGGTGGCGGCGGGAGACGTTCTTCGGGGAGACCGGGCTGCCCTGGGTGCCGCCGAGCCCGAACATGCCGACTCCGGACACGGCTCTCGCGTACGCCGGTACCTGTCTGTTCGAGGGGACGAACCTCTCCGAGGGGCGCGGGACGACCACGCCCTTCGAGGTGGTCGGTGCGGAGGGGATCGACCGGCGGTGGGCGGAGGCGGCGAATGCGCTGGGGGTGCCCGGGGTGTGGTTCCGGGAGGCGTACTTCACGCCGACGTTCTCCAAGCACGTGGGGAAGGTGTGCGGCGGGGTCCGGCTGATCGTGCACGACCGGGAGGCCTTCGACCCGGTACGGGCCGGGATCGGGCTGCTGATCACGGCGCGGCGGGTGTGGAGCGGCTTCGGCTGGCGCGCGGACCACTGGATCGACCGGCTGACCGGCTCGGACCGGGTGCGGACACTGGTCGACGCGGGGGCGGACGTGGACGAGGTCATGGGTGACTGGGCGGCGGGACTGGCGCGCTTCGGGGCGGTACGCGAGGGGTATCTGCTGTACCCGTGATCCGACCGCGTCGGGGGGCTGGCCGGGCGGGCCCCGCAGCAGGATGCTGACTGCACCGGAGGCACGGCGTGAAGGGGGACGTCATGGCGGACATCGGTGGCGGATTCGGATTCGGAATCGGGGCCGGGGTCGGGGCCGGGGTCGGGGTCCGGCCGTACGCGGAGCTGACCTTCGACTCCGAAGGGGACGTGGACCGGGTCACGCAGGGGATGGTGTCCCGGATGGAGGCGACCGACCTGCTGGTCTTCGCGCACGGCTGGAACAGCGACCGGTCCACGGCGACGCGCCTCTACGACCGGTTCTTCGCGCCCTTCGAGGGGCTGGTGGGGTCGGGGGTGCGCCTGGGGTACGTGGGTGTCGTATGGCCCGCGATGCGCTTCTCCGACGAGCCGATACCGGACTTCGACGCGCCGGGCGCCCTCGCGGAACCGGGCTTCGGCAGCGCACTGGACCCGCTCACCCGCCGGGCGCTCGGGGAGTTCTGGCCGGAGCGGCGGGCGGAGCTGGACCGGGTGGCGGAACTGCTGGAGGAGCGGCCGGATTCGGCGGCCGCCTTCATCGAGTTCGGCGCCCTGGTGCGCGAGTTGGCGGGGGTGGACGCGGTGCCCGCGGCGGTCGCACCGTCGGTACCCGCGATCTTCACGGACGATGTGCTGGAGGTGTGCCGGGCCCTTTCCGTCGCTCTGGCCAGGGCGGGCACGCCGGGTACTCCGGGTACTCCGGGTACTCCGGAGGCGGCTGCCGCAGCGGGCCCCGGCGGTCCGGGCCTCACGGCCGGCGGCGGGCTGCGCGGCCTGTGGGGCGGCGCCAAGGAACTGCTGCGGCAGGCGACGTACTACAAGATGAAGAAGCGGGCGGGCGTGGTCGGCGAACGCGGCCTCGGCCCCGTGCTGGCCCAGCTGGCCGCCGCCCGCCCCGCCCTGCGGTTCCATCTGATCGGGCACAGCTTCGGGGCGCGCGTCGTCTCCTTCTCCTTGCGCGCGGTGCCGGACCGGGCCCGGTACGTGAAATCCGTGACCCTGCTCCAGGGAGCCTTCTCCCACTACGCGTTCGCCGACCGGCTGCCGCACGACAAGGGCAACGGCGGGGCCCTGCGCGGGCTCCAGCGCCGGGTCGACGGGCCGGTGGTCGCCTGCCACTCCCCGCACGACTCGGCCCTCAAGGTCTTCTACCCGCTGGCCTCCCGGATGGCAGGGGATTCGGCCGGACTGCTGGGTTTCGACGAGCGGTGGGGCGCCATCGGACACGACGGGGTCCAGGCGGTCCCGGGCGCGCCCCGGCTGAGCCTCGAGACCGCCCTGCGCGAGGGGATGCCCGCGGCCGGTTGCGTCAGTGTGGACGCGGGCTCCGTGGTGCGGCGCGGCGGCGCCCCGTCGGGGGCGCACAGCGACATCTGCCACGAGGAACTGGCACGGGTGGTGGTGACCGCGGGGCGCATGGGGCGCTGAGTTCTGGCCATGTGCCACCCGCACGCCTCGACCGCCCCCGCATGCGCCTGCCTCCGGCCGGGCATGTTGGGCACATCGGCGGAGGTGATGGTGTGATGGCGGGATTCCGGAGTCTGGCCTACCAGGTGCGCGACGCGCGCAATGACCGGGCCTTGCGGCGCCATTCCCTGCGCCGCTGCCTGGAGCGGTTCGCGCCCTACGGGCACCGGGCCACGTGGTGGCATCTGTGCGACCGGCACGGGATCGCCCCGGAGGACCGGGGGGCCGATCCGCTGCGGCTGGTCGCCGCTCTGGAGGAGTTGGAGGACGCGCGGGCGGTCTGGCTGGAGTACGAGCGGCAGTTCGCGGAACGGCGCCGGCGGGAAAAGCACCACGGGCTGCGCCGGCCGGAGTGGGCGTGGGGCGGGAGCGGGGACGCGGTGGTGCGGTGCGCGGATCCGGGGGTGCGGCCGGAGGGGGCGCTGGGCGAGGTGCTGCGCAGGCTGGTGCGGGCGCTGGAGTCGGGGCCGGGGACGGCGTGTCCGGTGTGCGGGGACACCGAACTGCACTGGCCGGTGGTGGCTCCGGTCGGCCCCTGGGCGGGGGCGCTGGCCTGGGACGGGCCGGTGTGCGCGGGCTGCGGGATCGTGGTGCCCAGACCGGCCCTGGTGGACACTCCCTCGGCGGGAGCCGCGTGAGACCGCTGCGGTCGTTGCCGGTGTCGTTGCCGGTGTCGTTGCCGGTGTCGTTGCCGGTGTCGTTGAACGGCTCCCGGAGCGCCGCGGACGGCCCGGCCGTGCCGATGTCGCCGGAGGCGCTGGCGGAATCGGCGCTCGCGGCGGGCGGCGCCGGGGCCGGGGAAGGTGCTGGTGCATCCGCGGACGCCGTGCGGGCGGGAGAGCCTCTCGCCGCGGGTGATCGGACCGGTGCTGGAGGTGCTGCGGCGTACGGGGGTCGGCGTAGCGCTTTCGGTGCCGGTGTCGATCGCCGCCGAGCCCGATCCCGTGGGGCGGCTGGAGCGGGTGGCTTCGTGGACGGTGCTGCCGGACCGGGCGGCGGTGGTGCACTTCGGGGAGCCGGGCGCGGCGGAGCTGGCGCAGGCCCTGCTGGCGCGGGGGGTCGCGGTGGTCGCGGTGGTGCCGCTGGGCGGTGCGGCCGGGCCGGAGCCGCTGGCCAGGTTCCTGGCCTGGCCGGTGCGTGAGCCCGCGCGGGTCCGGCTCTCGGCCGAGCTGGCGGCGGCCGATCCGGCCCTGGTCGCGGGGCTGCGCGCACTGCCGCCCGTACCGGTGCTGCTGTACGGGCGGGACGCGGCCGCCTGGCCGGTGCTGCGGCTGGCCGCGCGGTGCGGCACCGGCGTGCGGACCGGCGTGGGCGATGTGACGCACCTGCCCGACGGGCGGCCGGCCCGGTCGAACGCCGAACTGGTGACGGCGGCCCGGGAAGTGGTGGCGCGGGAAGTGGTGGCGCGGGCGGTCGCTACAGCCGCGAGCCGGTGAGCCGCTCGCCGAAGGCGTCGTCCGGGTTGGACAGCGCGCAGGTCTCCATCGACAGGCAGCCGCAGCCGATGCAGTCCGTCAGGTGGTCGCGCAGACGGCCGAGCCGGGTGATGCGTTCGTCGAGTTCGGCGCGCCAGGCCTCGGAGAGACGGGCCCAGTCCTCGCGGTTGGGGGTGCGCTCCTCAGGGAGCTGGGCCAGCGCCTCGCGGATGCTGGCCAGCGGGATGCCCACGCGCTGCGCGGCGCGTACGAAGGCCACCCGGCGCAGCGCGTCACGCGTGTAGCGGCGCTGGTTGCCGGAGGTGCGGCGGCTGCTGATCAGGCCCTTGGCCTCGTAGAAGTGGAGCGCCGAGACGGCCGCGCCGCTACGGGCGGACAGCTGACCGACGGTGAGCTCGTGGATTTTCTCGGGAATCTGCGGCACCCGGCCGAGCGTAGTCGGAGGTCCGTTGACATACGCATACGCCCCCCAGCATGCTGAGCAAGCGCTTATTCGTCCGTCAGCCGTCCGCGAGAGACAGGAGCAGGGCATGGCCGAGCCGAGGGTCTTCACGTCCGCCGAGGAGCTGCACGCCGGGATCGGCGAACCGCTCGGCCCCAGCGAGTGGCTGGAGGTGGACCAGAAGCGGATCGGCCTCTTCGCGGACGCCACCGGCGATCACCAGTGGATCCACGTGGACCCGGAGCGCGCAGCGGGCGGACCCTTCGGTTCCACCATTGCGCACGGCTATCTGACGCTGTCACTGCTGCCCAGCCTGGTACCGCAGATCATGCGGGTCGAGGGCATGCGGATGGGCCTCAACTACGGGACGAACAAGGTCCGTTTCCCGGCGCCGGTGCCGGTCGGCTCACGGCTGCGTGCCGTCGCCGTGATCACGGAGGTCGCGGAGGCGGGCGGCGGCGTGCAGGTCACGGCCACCGTCACGGTCGAGCGCGAGGGCGGCGACAAGCCGGTGTGCGTGGCGGAGTCGGTGTCGCGCTACTACTTCTGAGGGCCCGGCCGCGCGGCGACCATGCGGAGCACGAGGTCGGCGTAGAGCCCGCCGACCTCGTCGGGCGTGCGATGGCCGGCCGCGTTGAACCAGCGGGCCACGTCGATGCACAGCGACAGCACGGCGAGGGTGGTGCCCGGCACGTCGGGGACGTCGAACTCCCCCGCGGCCACCCCGTCGGCGATGATGCGGCGCACGGCCGCGTCGCTCTGCCGGCGCAGCGCCACGATCTCGGAGCGGTGCTCCGGAGCGAGAGCGTCGAGCTCGTACTGGACCACGCGCGCGGTGGTGTGGTGCGCCGCGTGCCAGCGCACGAAGGACCGCACGGCGGCATCGAGCCGGTCGGCGGCGCTGCCGGGGCCGTCGGCGGCGGTGGTCAGGATCTCCAGCGCCTTGTCGTGGCCGATCCGGCTGATCCGCTGGAGCAGCTCTTCCTTGGTCTTGTAGTGAATGTAGAGCGCGGCCGGGCTCATGCCGGCACGGCCCGCGATGTCACGTGTGGTGGTGGCGTGGTACCCGCGCTCGGCGAAGGCGTCGACGGCGGCGACGAGCAGCCGCCGTGCGGCGTCGGGGGTGACCTCGGACCACGGCCGGTAGCCGTCGACCGTATCCTCCGCGCTGCCCATCGCTCACTCACCCTTCACCGTGTGGAAGTGAACACCCTACCGGAGGGTGAGCAAGCGCTTAGCGATGTCGGGCCGACCGGGCCCGGCGGGTCGGCTACTTCGGCGCGAAGGGATCGTACTCGGCCATGATCTTCTCCATCCTGGCCTGATCCACCCGGCTGACGATCTGGGTGACCTCCTGGCGGTCACGGATCACCTTGGCGAGGGTGAAGGCCGAGGTGGTGAGGTAGAGGACCGCGATGCCGAGGAAGGCCCGGACCCAGCCGTTCGCCTCCAGGTTGTAGATCCCCACGGCCACGGCGCCGATGGCGATGCCGAAGGAGGCGACGGCCTGGCCGTAGTACGCCCCCGTGCCCTGCTGCTTGACCGGTGTCTCGTTCATGGATCGAGCATCGGGCGGACGGCGGGTGAGCACATCCGCACGCGTACTCATACGGGTACTCAGTCGGCCTCGGAAAGCCCGAGACGGCCCGAGAAGGCCCGAGACGGCCTGAGAAGGCCCGCGGAGGCCCGCGAAGGCCGCGGACGACCTCAGAAGGCGGAAACCCCGGTGCGGGCGCGGCCGATGAGCAGCTTCTGGATCTGGCTGGTGCCCTCGTACAGGGTCATCACGCGGGCGTCGCGCAGCAGTTTGCCCGCCGGGTACTCGTCGATGTAGCCGTACCCGCCGTGCACCTGGAGGGCGTTGCTCGCGGCGCGCACGGCGGCCTCGGAGGCGAAGAGCTTGGCGGTGGAGGACTCGGTGGCGAAGGGCTGCCCGCGGTCGATGAGGTCGGCGACCCGCCAGGTCAGCAGACGGGCCGCGTCCACGTCGACGGAGATGTCGGCGATCAGCTCCTGCACCAGTTGGTGGTGGGCTATCGGCCGGCCGAACTGCTCGCGCCGGGCGGCGTACGAGACGGCCGCGTCCAGGGCCGCCTGGGCGATGCCGACGCAGCCGGCGGCGACCGACATCCGGCCCTTGGCGAGGGCGGACATGGCGACCGAGAAGCCCTTGCCCTCGGGGCCGAGCATCGCGGAGGCGGGCACGCGGACGCCGTCGAGGACGAGCTCGGCGGTGGCCTGGCCGCGCAGGCCGAGTTTGCCGTGGATCTCGCGGCGGGTCAGTCCCGGGGTGTCGGTGGGGACGAGGAAGGCGGAGACCCCGCGGTGGCCGGGCTCGTCGCCGGTGCGGGCGAAGAGCAGCACCACGTCGGCCCAGGTGCCGTTGGTGATGAACATCTTGCTGCCGTCGAGGACGTACGCGTCACCCGTGCGCACGGCCCGGGTGGTGAGGCTGCCGGCGTCGGAGCCGGTGCCGGGCTCGGTCAGGCCGAAGCAGCCGAGTGCGTCGCCGGAACACAGGCGGGGCAGCCAGGCGCGCTTCTGCTCCTCGGTGCCCCAGGCGGCGATGGTCTTGGCGACCAGGCCGAGCGAGACGGAGACGATCCCGCGCACGGCGGAGTCGCCGCGTCCGAGCTCCTCGGTGACCAGCACGTAGGCGAGGTGGTCACCGCCGGAGCCGCCGTACTCCTCGGGGACGGTCAGGCCGAGGAATCCGAGCGCGCCCAGCTTCTTCACGATGGCCCGGTCCACGCGCTCGGCGCGGTCCCACTCGGCGGCGTACGGGACGACCTCGCGCTCGGTGAACTCGCGGGCGAGCCTGCGGACGGCGGTCTGCTCCTCGCTCAGCTCCAGATTCACCGGGCACCTCCGGGGCGGGATCGGCGCCTTTAACTAGCACCGGTAGTTTATGGCGGGCAGGCCCTACTATGTGGCGCATGGCCAGACCGCGCAAGCCCCTCCTCAGCCGGGACCGCATCATCGAGGCGGCCGGCGCCCTGGTGGACGCGGAGGGGCTGGAAGCGGTGTCGACGCGGCGGCTGGCGGCCGCGCTCGGGGTCAGCGGGCCCTCGCTCTACAACCATTTCCGCACCAAGGACGAGATCCTGGACGCGGTGGCGGACGCCGTGAGCGCGCGGGTGGACCTGTCGATGTTCGACGGCGGCCAGGACTGGCGGGCGGCTCTGCACGCGTGGGCGCACTCGTACCGGGACGCCCTGGCGGACCACCCCAACATCGTGCCGGTACTGGCGCGCGGGCCGGGCCGCCGGCCGGCCGGGCTGCGGCTGGCGGACGCGGTCTTCGGGGCGATGACGGCGGCGGGCTGGCCGGCGGCGCAGGCGACCCGGATCGGTGCGCTGATGCGGTACTTCATCCTGGGCTCGGCGGTGGCCTCCTTCGCCGGGGGTTTCGTGGACGACCGCACGGCATACGACCCGGCGGACTACCCGCACCTGGGCCAGGCCCACCTGCTGGCGGAGCGCGGGCGCGAGGTCGACGAGGGCGCCTTCGAGACGGGCCTGGCGGCGCTGCTGGACGGACTGGCCCTCCAGTACGAGGCGTTGAAGGAGACGGCGTGACGCTCGGGGACACCGGCCTGGTCAACCTGGTCAACCTGGTCACGGCGGTGCGGGCCGACGACGCGGTGCGCGTCCGTGCGCTGCTGCGGGCGGCCGAGCAGGCCGCTCCGGAGGGCCGCGACGCGGACGCGCCCGGTGCGGACGCGCCCGGTGCGGACGCGCCTGGTGCGAAGGCGCTCGACGTCGACGCGCTCGGTGCGGACGGGCTGTCGGCGCTGGACATCGCGGCGGTCCGCGGCTCGTACCCGGTGGTCGACGCCCTGCGCGCCCACGGGGCCCGGCTCGACCGCATCGGCCCCGACGGCCGGACCCCGCTGCTGCGGGCGGTCGACGCCGGGGCCTACGCGGTCACCGAGCTCCTCATGTCCTCATCGGTGCCGCTGTGGCCCACGGGCCCCGACGGCCGGACCGCCCTGGAACTGGCCCGTCACTGGCACGAGAAGGGCGCCGAGAACGAATTGCGCCACCGGACGGGGGCCACCGGACCGGCGGAGTTCAGCCGGGTCCCGGACGGCGAACACTCCTTCACCGGCCTGCTGCGGCTGCCGGGCACCGACGCGCAGGTCCGCACCGGGCACACGGCGATCCTCTGCCTCCTGGAGGCCGCCCACGGGATACGGGCCCCCTTCGCCGAGCTCCTCGCCCGCGCCGAGACGGAGGCCGACCTCCAGGGCGTGACGCGCGATGCTGCCGTACAGGTCCTGTACCGCCGGGCCGACCGCGAAAACTGGCAGGAGGCGGCGGCGCTGCGCGCCCATGCGCGCCCGTCCGTACGGCACTTCGGCGCCGAGGTCGTCCGCTGCATCGCCCTCTTCGACGCGTGCGAAGAGGGCGGGAGGTGTGGCGACGGGCACGCGTGCGTGGCGGAAGGGGCGCGCGACCTCTTCCTCGCGTGGGCGGCCTGCGAGCGGGCGCCGGAGGTTCTCGCCGTTCTGCTCCGTGGCCTGCCGGACTGCCCCGCACTGCCCCGGGCCGCCCTCGCGGAGGCCCTGCTCCCCCACGCGCGGCATCCGTCCGCCGTGGTCCGACGGGCCGTCGCGGGTGCGTTCGGCGGTTGCGGGGACGAGGAGGGGGTGCTCCGGGAGGTGCTCGAACACCTTCGGGACCCCGACGCCGAGGTGCGCGTCCAGGGCTGCCGCGCGCTGGCGCGGCAGGCGGACCGTTCCCGTGCGGTACGCAACGCGCTGAGGCCGCTCCTCGCCGATCCGTCGGTCGAGATCCAGATCGAGGCGGTACGGGCCCTCGTACTCCTCCACGACCCGCGCGGCGAGGAGGCGCTGGACTGGCTCAGCAACGGGTACCCGGAGGACGCGCCCGGTTACTGGTCGCTGTACGACGCGCACCGGCACCTGCGGCAGAAGCAGGACACGGGCGCCCGCGTCGGACCCGGCTAGAAAACGATGAGGGAGCGGCCGCCCTTGCCCGCCAGCATGGCGTCGAAGGCGGCCGGGATGCCGTCGAGGGTGATGCGGTCGGTGACCAGGGCACCGAGGTCGAGACGGCCCGCGCGGACGTGCTCGGCGATCACCGGAAGGTCGCGGGCCGGGTCGCTGTTGCCGTAGACGCAGCCGGTGAGGGTGCGGGCGAAGTGGAAGATCTCCATGGAGTGGAAGGTGACCCGCTGCTCCTTGCCGCCGATGCCGACGACCGTGGTGCGGCCGCCGCGCCGGGTCGACTCCCAGGCGCCGCGGATGGTCTCGGCCCGGCCGACACACTCGACGGCGACGTCGGCTCCCTGCCCGCCGGTCAGCGCGCGGATCTGCTTGGCGGTGGTGTCGGAGGCCGTCACGAACTCGGTGGCCCCGGCCGCGCGGGCCAGTTCCTCCTTGGCCGGGGACACGTCGACGGCGATGACCGGGCCGGCCTGCGCGATCCGGGCGGCCTGGAGGGCCACCAGGCCGACCCCGCCGACTCCGAAGACGGCCACCGACTCGCCCGGGCGGACCTGGGCGCTGTGGTGGACGGCCCCGTAGCCGGTGAGGACGGCGCAGCCGAGGAGGGCGGCCTCGGCGAGCGGGATCCCGGCGGGGGCGGGCAGCACGCAGCTGGCCGCGACGAGGGTCTCCTCGGCGAAGGCGGCCACATTCAGCCCGGGGTGCAGTGCGGTGCCCTGCGCGTCGTGCGCGTAGACGGCCCCGACCCCGGTGAGCGCCGTGGCGCAGAGCCAGACTTCACCGATCGTGCAGTGGTGGCACTCTCCGCAGGACGGGGCCCAGTTGAGCACCACGCCGTCACCGGGGGCGACGTGGGTGACGCCCTCCCCCACCGCGAGGACCGTGCCCGCGCCCTCGTGGCCGAGGACGGCGGGGACGGGAACCCGCATGGTGCCGTTGGTGAGGGAGAGGTCGGAGTGGCACACCCCGGCTGCGGCGAGCCGTACGCGGACCTGCCCGGGGCCGGGATCCGGCAGCACGATGTCCCGTATCTCCAGCGGGGCTCCGACGGCGGGCAGGACAGCGGCGCGGACCATGGTCGTCATCTCGTCTTTCCGGTGCGGGGCGGGTGCGGCAGATCGGGCGTGCGTCAGTTCGGGCGGGGCGGGCGAGGGGATCAGAACTGCAGGGACTTGGTCTGGAGGTACTCCGCCAGGCCGTGCGCGCCCAGCTCGCGGCCGACACCCGACTGCTTGTAGCCACCGAAGGGCGCGAGCACGTTGAAGCGGCCACCGTTGATGTCCACCTGCCCGGTGTCCATCCGGCGCGCGAAGGCCACGGCCGTCGCGTCGTCGGCGGCCCAGACGGCGCCGCCCAGGCCGTAGACGGTGCCGTTGGCGATGCTGAGCGCCTCCTCCTCGTCCTCGTAGCGGAGGATCGACAGCACCGGGCCGAAGATCTCCTCCTGGGCGATGGTCATGTCGGGCGTGACGTCGGCGAACACCGTCGGCGCCACGAAGTACCCCTGCTCCAGCGGGGCGTCGGGCCCGCCGGCGACGAGCCGCGCACCTTCCTCCAGGCCCTTGGTGATGAAGCCGCGGACGCGCTCGTGCTGCTTGGCGTTGACGACCGGGCCGACGCGGACACCGGCCTCGCGGGGGTCGCCGGTGGGGTAGTCGGCGACGGCGGCGGCCGCGAGCGAGACGGCCTCCTCGTAGTGGTCCCGGTGGACGAGCATCCGGGTGAGCGCGTTGCAGCTCTGGCCGCTGTTGTTCATGACGTGCCCGACGCCTGCCGCGACGGCCTTGACCAGGTCGGCCCCGGGCAGGATGACATTGGCCGATTTGCCGCCCAGTTCGAGCGCGACCCGCTTGACGGCGGCGCCGGCCGTGGCGCCGATCTGCTTGCCGACCGCGGTCGAGCCGGTGAAGGAGACGAGGTCGACTCCCTCGTGCGCGGCGAGGGCCTGGCCGGCGACCGGACCGGTGCCGGTCACCAGGTTGAAGACCCCGGCCGGGATGCCCACCTCGTGCACGGCTTCGGCGAAGAGCTGTGCGGTCAGTGGGGTGTCCTCGGCCGGCTTGAGGACGAGGGTGCAGCCGGCGGCGAGAGCGGGCGCCACCTTTGCAACGACCTGGTGCAGCGGATAGTTCCAGGGCGTGATGGCCGCGACCACCCCGATCGGCTCCAGCAGCACGGTGGAGTTCCCGACCCGCTCCTCGAAGGCGTACGAGGAGGCGAGTTCGGCGTAGGAGGTGGCCACGGCGATCGGCGCTCCGACGTGGACCGCCTTCGAGAAGCCGAGCGGGGACCCGAGCTCGGCGGTGATGGTCTCGGTCAGCTCGCCCGCGCGGGCCAGCAGTGCGTCGCGGAGCGCGCCGATCAGGGCGGCCCGCTCGGCCGGGGCCGTGGCGGCCCAGCCGGGGAGGGCCGCACGGGCCGCGCGTACGGCCGCGTCCACATCCTCTTCGGTACCGGCCGGGACCTGGGCGATGACCTGGCCGTCGGCCGGGTTCACGACCTCGATCAGATCGCTGCCGACGGCGGGCCGCCACGCGCCGTCGATGTACATCCCGTCGTGGGCCTTCATGGCATTCCTCCCGAGCACGCACGAGCGCGTAGATCCGACCTCGCGAACACCCTACAAACTAGCGTCGGTAGTTTTTACCGGCCAGAGGGCACGGGATTTCAGATGATGCCGAAAAGCATCCCTGCCGCGAGGACCACGAGTGAGGTCAGGGCCGCCCATTTCACGGTGAACCGGGTGTGGTCGCCGAACTCGACCTTGGCCATGCCCACGAGGACGTAGACGGCCGGAACCAGTGGGCTCGACATGTGCAGGGCCTGGCCGACGAGGGAGGCACGGGCGATCTCGAGCGGGGAGACCCCGTGGGCGGCGCCGGCCTCGGCCAGGACGGGCAGGACGCCGAAGTAGAAGCCGTCGTTCGACATGAAGTAGGTGAGCGGCAGGCTGAGCAGGCCGGTGACCAGCGCCATGTGCGGGCCCATGCCCTCGGGGATGGCGCCGACGAGCCAGTCGGCCATGTGCTTGACCATGCCGGTGCCGGTGAGGACCCCGGTGAAGACGGCGGCGGCGAAGACCATGCCGGCGACGTTCAGGACGTTGTCGGCGTGGGCGGCGATCCGGGCCTTCTGGTCGGGCATGTGCGGGAAATTGACGGTGAGGGCGAGGGCGGCGCCGAGCAGGAACAGCACCGGGATGGGCAGCAGCTCCATGATCATCGCGGTGAGGAGGGCCACGGTGAGGCCGGCGTTGAACCAGTAGAGACGGGGCCGCAGGGTGGGGCGGTCGGGGTCCAGGCCCTGGAAACCGTCCTCGGGCTCGGGGGCGGAACCGCTCCCGTGCGGGGCGACGTCGCCCGGACCTGCGGCGGAAGCGGCGGATCCAGCGGAGGCCTTGGATCCGGCGGAGGCCTTGGATCCGGCGGACCCCTCGACGGACGTGGACGTCTCGGCGACGGCCGCGGCGGCCGTGCCGGGCGCGGCCGGGACCAGCTCCGCCTCGGCGGCCTCCGGCGCCGCCTGACCGGGCAGCACCAGCGTGCCGACCCGGCGGCGCTCCTTCACGCCGAGGACGTACGCCAGGACGAACACGAACAGCAGACCCACCGCGAGTGCCGGAATCATCGGGACGAAGATGTCGGCGGCGTCGAGCTTGAGGGCGGTGGCGGCGCGCGCGGTCGGACCGCCCCAGGGCAGGGTGTTCATGACGCCGTTGGCCGTGGCCGCGACGCCCGTCATCACCACCAGGCTCAGGCCGAGCCGCTTGTAGAGGGGGTACATGGCCGAGACGGTGATCATGAAGGTGGTCGATCCGTCGCCGTCGAGCGAGACGATCGCGGCGAGGACGGCGGTGCCGACCACCACCCGCATCGGGTCCGCCTTGCAGAAGCGCAGGATGCCGCGGACGATCGGGTCGAAGAGGCCGACATCGATCATCACGCCGAAGTAGACGATGGCGAACATCAGCATGGCGGCGGTCGGGGCGAGCTTGCCGACGCCTTCGATGACGTAGTCGCCGAGGTGCGCGCCCTTCCCTGCGAACACGCAGAAGAGTGCGGGGATGAGGACGAGCGCCGCGATGGGCGACATTTTCTTCATCATGATCAGGACCAGGAATGTCGCGATCATGGTGAAGCCGAGGAAGGTCAGCATGTGGGGAAGGTAGGTGCCCCCTCCTTGCCCCAACAAGACGTCTGCGCGTGAGCAATACGAGCAAAACCCCAGCTCAGGGCAGCGGTGTGAGCTCGACGGGGAAACCGTTGAGCACCGCCGTACCGGACAGCCGGTCCATGCGGGAGCCGTCGAGCAGCTGGTTGACGTTCGCGCCGGGCGCCGCGGCGGCCACCGACAGCCGAGAGCCGGCCCGGTCGTGACCCCAGCCGTGCGGAAGGCTCACCACACCGCTGCGGATGGCGTCGGTGACCTCGACGGGCACCTCCAGGCTCCCGCCGTCGGCGGTGATCCTGGCCTGACCTCCGTCGACGAGGCCGAGCCGGTCCGCGTCCTGCGGATGGACCTGAAGGGTGCAGCGGTTGGAACCTCCGGTGAGGGCCGGGACGTTGTGCAACCAGCTGTTGTTGGACCGCAGATGGCGGCGGCCCACGAGCACCAGGGCGGCGGGGCGGTCGGCGAGCGCCGCACGCAGTCTGGGAAGCTCGGCCGCGATCGGGTTCGGGAGCAGCTCGATCCTGCCGCTTCGGGTCTTCAGCACGCCCGGGAGCCGGGGCCGCAGCGAGCCGAGGTCGATGCCGTGCGGCGCCTGCCGCAGATCGTCGAGTGTCAGGTCGTACGGGCCGGTGCGCAGCATCAGGTCGAGGCGCCGCTCGGGTCCGCTGCGTCCGGTCAGCCGGCGGGCCAGCTCCTGCGGGTCGCCGCCGTGGAGCGGTGAGTGGGGATCGGTGACGGCCCGGGCCAGGCTGTCGGCGATGACGCGCTCGTCGACTGCCCCCGGCGGCGCACCGTGCAGCCCGGAGACCGCGAGGATCAGGCGCGCGTGGATCTCGCACTCGTCCATGCGCCCGTCCGCCAACGGGAGGGCGGCGGGCGAATAGCGGGCCTGGTTGCGCACGGCGAACCCGTTGAACGCGAAGTCGAAGTGCGCGCTCTGCGAGGGCGGCGGCGGTGGCAGGACGACGTGGGCGTGGCGTGAGGTCTCGTTCAGGTAGGGGTCGACCGAGACCATGAAGTCCAGCCGGGCCAGCGCCCGGTCCAGCCGATCGCCGTCGGGTGCGGACAGGACCGGGTTGGCGGCGATGGCCAGCAGGACCCGGATCCGCCCGTCACCCGGGGTCTCGATCTCCTCCGCGAGGGCGGCCATGGGCAGCTCGCCCTTGACCTCGGGATGG
This sequence comes from Streptomyces sp. NPDC001549, assembly GCF_042894025.1. Taxonomy (NCBI): domain Bacteria; kingdom Bacillati; phylum Actinomycetota; class Actinomycetes; order Kitasatosporales; family Streptomycetaceae; genus Streptomyces; species Streptomyces sp. NPDC001549. Next base: position 106,592 of record NZ_JBIAVJ010000030.1, on the reverse strand, counting down.
CCGGCGACCCGGCTCGACCAGCGGCCGAGGGCGAACCCCTTGCCCGGGCCCGCGGGGCGGCCCGCGGGGGCCGTCGCGGAGAGCGGGAAGAGGGCTCCGCCCGGCCGGTCGAGGTTGCCGGTGAGGATGTTCAGTACGTCGATCAGCCAGCTCGCGAGCGTGCCGAACTCGACGGTGCAGCTGCCGATCCGGGCGTAGACGGCGGCGGTGGGTGCGGCCGCGAGCTCGCGGGCGAGGGTGCGGATCTCGGCAGCGGTGAGGTCGCATGCGGGTGCGACGGCCTCAGGAGTGAAACTCCCGAGCGCGGCGCCGAGTTCCCCGATGCCGTCGCAGTGTTGCTCCAGCGCTCCGGGGTCGGCGAGCTTCTCCTCGATCAGGGTGTGCGCGAGGGCGGCGAGCAGCAGCGCATCGCTGCCGGGGCGCGGCGCGAGGTGGCGGTCGGCGAGCGCGGCGGTGCGCGTACGGCGCGGGTCGACGACGACCAGGGTGCCGCCGCGGGCACGCAGGGCCTTGAGCCGGCCCGGGAAGTCGGGGGCGGTGCACAGGGAGCCGTTGGACTCGACCGGGTTCGCGCCCAGGAGCAGCAGGAAGTCGGTCCGGTCGAGGTCGGGGACCGGGATGGCGAAGGGGTCGCCGAAGAGCAGCCCGCTGGATACGTGCTTGGGCATCTGGTCGAGGGTGCTGGCGGTGAAGAGGTTGCGGGTGCCGAGGCTCTTGAGGAGCAGGGGCGGGTAGAGGGCGCCGGCCATGGTGTGGACGTTCGGGTTGCCGAGCACGACCCCGACCGACTGGGCCCCGTACTCCTGGACCAGGGCGGGGACGGCGGCCGCGATGGCCTCGAAGGCCTCCTCCCAGGTGGCCTCCTGCAATCGGCCGTCGCGGCGGACGAGGGGCCCCCGCAACCGGTCGGGGTCGGAGTCGAGCGCCCCGAACGCGGCTCCCTTGGGGCAGATGAAGCCGCGGCTGAAGACGTCCTCGCGGTCACCGCGGGCTCCGGTGACTACGCCGTCCGCGAGGGTGAGGGTGAGGCCGCAGGTGGCTTCGCAGAGGGGGCAGATACGCAGGGCGGTGCGGGGCATGGGCCCTCCAGGGGCGGCGGTCTGCGGCACGGGCACGGGCATGCGGAGCGCATCGAGCATACCGACCGGTACGCATGGAGGGGAGGGGTGTGCGGGACCGAATGGGTGCGGGTGACGACCGGCACCTCTCCCGGGCCCGGCAGAGGCCGCGGCACGGACACTGGCAGCGGCAGCGGCAGCGGCAGCGGCAGCGGCAGCGGCAGCGGCAGCGGCAGCGGCAGGGTCAGCGGCAGCGGCAGCGGCAGCGGCAGCGGCAGCGGCAGCGGCAGCGGCAGCGGCAGCGGCAGCGGCAGCGGCAGCGGCAGGGTCAGTCCAGCACGCGGGCGAGGTACGCGTGCATCATCGCGCGGGTTTCGGCGACGATGCCGGGGTCCCCGGCCGGGTCGGCCCGGAACGCGAGCTGTATCAGCGCGTCGGTGGCCTCGACCGCGACGAGGACGGCACGCTCCAGGGTGGCGTCCGGGGTCAGGGCGAGGTGCGCGGAGAGCAGTTCCGTCAGCCGGGCGGCGACCTGATGGTTGGGATCCGCCTCCGGACCCTCGGCCGGAGGTGCGGGCACACCGAAGTCGACGAGCGCGAAGCCGGGAACGCTGCGCTTCATGGCCAGGTACTCGTCCAGTACCGCGTCCACGACGGGCCGCCAGTGGGTGGCCGCGAGGTCGGCGAGCCGGTCCGCGATGCCGTCGACGTAGCGGTCCAGGTTGCGGTGGGCGAGGGCAATGGCCATGGCCCGCTTGTTGCCGAAGAAGCGGTAGACGGAACCGATCGGCACGCCGGCGCGCAGGGCCACGGCACGGGTGCTGAGGTTCTCGTACCCGGTCTCGTCCAGCAGTTCGGCGCAGGCGTCGAGGATCCGGGCGAGCCGGTCGGCGCTGCGCTGCTGGATCGGCGTTCGGCGCAGGGAGTGGGCGGGAGGCACGGGGTCCATCATGCCGCTCCTCGCTTCTCGGTTCCGCGGGGGTCTCAGTTCAGCAGAAGACTGAGCCCTCCGACGGTGTAAATGATCATCAGCGCCAGCAGCGGCAGTTGTCCGGCCACCGCCTTCGCGGGCGGGAAGAGTCGCACGGACCGGTCGTGGGCCGCGACGACACCGAGGACGTGACCGGTGACGACGGCGATGACCTGGAGGGCGGCGAGGCCGCCGGGACCCAGGGGTGGCACGGGTTCGGGGGCGTTGTCAGTGCCGAGTGCCATGCTTACTGTGCGTGGTCCTTCGACTACCAGGAGGGAGAAGTAGTGGGCGGTGAGATAGCCGAGCGCGATCGGTACGAGTGAGTGCGCGAAGGCGGTCAGCGGGCCTGGGTGCGGGCCGCTGACGAGGCGGGTGGCGGCGGCACAGAGGCAGTAGAGGGTGCCGACGAGGGCGATGGAACCGAGCAGTCCGAGTGTGGCCGTGGGGATGCGGCCGAGGGGGGAGGTCTGTATGGCGTTGATCCACGAGGGGTTGTCGGAGAAGCCGTCATAGGCGGTGGAGCCGAGCAGGACGCAGACGGTGGCGACGAGTCCGGGCCGCTCGGGTGTCGCGTCGAGTCCGTGGAAGGGGTTGCGGAGAACGAGGCGGCCGTCGCTGCGACGGCCGAGGGGGGAGAGCCGGGCGAAGAGGGCGGAGTACGCCTCGAAGGCGTCGCCGTCGTCGAACCAGCGCTCGCCGAAGCGGGCGGCGAGCAGGAGGTGGGCGGTGGCGTAGGCGGTGATGGCGATCAGGAGGGTGGTGGTGGATGCGGGATCAGGAGCGACGAGTTCGAGCCAGGTGAAGCCGAACAGTCCGGCGGCGGCGGGCCATTGACCGAGCCGGGTGGGGAGGGGGCGGCCGGGGCCGCAGCGGGGCAGGGCGCGGGAGAGCAGGCGGTGCAGGGTGCGGAGCGGGTTGAGCAGGCGCCAGACGGGGCCGAGGAGGAGGGAGGCGGGCACGAGTCCGACCCAGAGGAGGACGTAGACGGCTCCGGGAGCGGGGTTGTGCGCGGGGTCGTCGGGACCGAGGAGGAGGTGGAGCAGGACGGCTGCCGCGGCGGCGAGCCCCAGTCCCCGCACGGCGGTCCGGGTGGCGGGCGCGTCGGCCACCCGCTGGAGGGCGGCGGGCAGGGCGAGGCCCGAGCGCGCTCCGCGGAAGCGGGAGGTGGACCAGAGCAGGCCGAGCGCGAGAAAGGAGACGAACAGCGCTGCGAAGGCACCGGCGAAGGCGTAGAAGGGAGAGATCGGCAGATCGTGCTGGGACCCGATCCCGTGCGCGAGCGAGGTGAGCGGATCGGCCGGGTGAAGGACCACGCCCTGGCCGTGGCCCCCCTCGCCGGCGCCCGGGGCGAGATCCGGCCCGAGCGGGCTCACCGTCCCCCCGCCCGGGGCGACGTCCCGTCGGCGGCCCGGCCCGGCCGCCCGGACTCCGGCCCTGGTCCGGACGGCCGGGTCTGGACGCCGCTCGGGAACGCGGGCGGCACGCCGGGCCGTGCGGGCCGGGGCGCGGGCCCAGGCACGGGTCCATGTCCAACCGCAGGGCCCAGCACGGGTCCATGTCCAACCGCAAGACCTGGTGCGGGTCCAGGCCCGGCCGCAAGACCTGGTGCGGTCACAGGACCCGATGCGGGCGCAGGGCCCGGTGTCGGCTGGGCCGCGGGCCCAGGCGTCGGCCCGAGCTCCGTTCTGGGCACAGGGCTGGGTTCGGGGCGGGGCGGGGTCATCGGACGAGGAGTTGGGTCAGGACGAGGCTGGACTCGTGGGTCTCGACCTCGAAGAGGCCCGTGCGGTCGGCCGTCAGGATCAGGGTGGCCTCCTGGCCTGCCGGCAGGGCGAGTTCCTTGTCGTAGCCGTGGACGTGCAGGGTGTCCGCGCGGTCGCTCGTGACGCGCAGGGCCACGCGCTCTCCGCGCCGCAGCTCGGTGCGGGCGGGGGCCGGGCTGACCTTGCCGTCCCGGACGGTGACGGTGACCGTGCGATCGGCCTGCTCCGGCGCCGGGGTCTGGCCGGGCGCCTGGGTCTGGCCCGGCGGCGGGGTGTCCCCGTGGCCGTGTCCGCCCGGCCGGCCCGCGGCGGTGGCGGTGAGCTGGGCCGTGCCCTCGACCGGCTTGCCCGAGACCGCCCAGGCGGTGTGGTCGTCCGCGTAGAGGCGGACGGTCAGGGTGTGCGCGCCCTCGGGGACCTGCGCCGCGGGCAGGTGGAACCAGGGGCCGTACAGCCGGGCCAGCTTGCGCCCGTCGAGCTCCAGGTGGGCGTGGCCCGCGCCCGGGAGGGCGGCGCCGCCGGTGCTGTCCGGGGTGAAGCGGTAGTTCGTCACCGCCAGTTGGAGGTTCCAGCCGTCCTCCGAGTCCGGGCGGACGGCCAGCTGGACCTCCGGCGCGCCCTCGACCGGAACCTCGCGGAGCCGGTGGCCGGTGGCGTCGGTGGCCGTGAGCAGGGTGCCCACGCCGCCGGACGCCTGCTCGTGGCTGGTGCCGGGCTTGTGGTGGGTGGTGGCCCGCCCGCCGCAGCCCGTCGCCGCGCCGCCCGCGAGGAGCAGGACGAGGGCGACCGGGGCCGCGGCGCGGGCGGTTCGGCGGAGCGTGCGGGCCGCGCGGGGCGGCGTACCGCAGGCGTCGCGCCGGTTGTCGTCGTCGGGCCGGTCGGTCACGGCTGGCCTCCTGTGGCCGGGGCGGCGTGGGCGGGGGTCACGGCGCGGGGTCCGGGGTCGCTGGGGGCTCGGGGGCGGCGGCGCTGAGCGCCGGGGCGGGACCGGCCGGGGCCGGGGCGCGGTCGCCCGCGGGGTCGCCGCCCGGGCCGGACGGGCGGGCCGGGGTGCCCGGGCGGGCCGAGGCCACCACCGCCCACAGGACCCAGATCACGGCGACCAGGGCCCGTACCCAGGCGGGGCTCAGGGGGGTCCAGGGGATCATCAGGACGGCCTTGTCGAAGGCGTCCAGCAGGGTGAGCCCGGCCAGCAGCAGGGTCAAACGGGCCAGCCAGGGGCGGGTTGGGCGCAGGACCAGGCCGGCGCCCGTCCACCACAGGCCGAGCAGGAGGAGGGCGAGCGCCGGGACGAAGGTGGCGGTCAGCGGCATGGTGGAGCCCGCCACGTCCAGGACCAGACCCGCCAGCCCGGCCAGCGTGGCGGCCGTGCCCAGCCGGGAGCCGCGCAGGCGGCGCCACCACAGGACGCCGCCGACGAGCAGCAGCACCGCGGCCACGGCCAGTGCGAGCTGGGTCTCCACCCGCTCCAGTCCGCGCGCGCCGTACCAGTCGCAGCCGGACGGGAGTTTGCGCGCCTGGACGCTGTAGTCCGCGCAGACGAGGAGTTGGGCCAGCTTGACCGGTTCGCCTACCAGGCGGGCGGACGCCCCCGAGACCTCGCCCCGGCGGTCACCGCACTGCGGGACCGCGCCGGGGGTGGAGCCGTCGGGTCCGTCCTGCCAGCAGTTGGCGCGCCCCTGGCCGTCCCACCAGACGTCCATGCCGTTGGGGCGGGCGGCGCCGGACTTGTCCTTGCCCATGACGTTCCCGGCGTACCGGTTGTGGTGGGAGGTGTCGGTCTGCTTCGACCACGCCTCCTCACCGCGGATGAAGGCGGGGACCGCGCTGAGGAAGAAGCCCGCGCGCCGGTGCCCGTACACCCAGTTGTTCTCGTAGAGATTCCAGTTGCCGCCCGCGGTGATGATGCCGGTGCCCGGCGGCATGGAGATCTGCGGGCAGACCACGCCCCGCTCGTAGCCGCGTTCGATCGGCGGTTTGGCGCAGGTGCCGTCGGCGACGTACCCGTAGTAGTCCTGGTTGTTGTCGTGGATCAGGTTCCGCTCGAACTTGGCGTGGTTCTGCGGGAGTCCGGGGTGACCGGGGAAGGCGCTGTCCATCGAGGCGCCGCCCATGTTCTGGTCGAACTCGTTGTCGTGCACCCACACCGAGTCGCCCGCGGTGCCGGAGTAGCCGACCATGTTGTGGTGGCTGCGGCAGCCGGTGATCTCGATGGAGTACCGGGGGACCTCGTAGCCGCGGCCGTCGTTGATGTTCGAGGCGCTGCCCGGGTAGATGCCGGAGTCGCCGTTCCCGTACGACTCGCAGTTCTTGTAGAGCCCGTGGTCACTGGCGAAGGTCAGGAAACCGTACTCGTCGTTCCAGCGGGTCAGCACGTCGTCGATGACGAAGCCGTCGCCCGCGAGGACGTACAGCGAGTTGAAAGTGGTGCGCTGGGCGGTGAAGTTGCGGAAGTAGACGCCGTTGGACCTGTCCGCCCGGATGGCGTTCAGCTTCTGGTACTTGGCGTCGACGACGACGTCGAGCCGTGACGCGCCCGTGCCCTCGATCTGCAGGTTCGTCTTGCCGAGGATGGCGACGAGGTTCTGGTTGTGCCGGCACCGCACCTGCTGCTCGTAGGACAGGATCTGGTACCCGAGCGAGGACTGGGGGGCCTTGAGCGCGGCGCACTCCCCCGTCGGCGTGGGGAGCGAGGGCTCCTCCTCGTACAGGCCGGGGAGGATCGCGATGTTCATCCCGGGCCGGTCGACGGCGTCGACGGCCTCCTGCAGGTGCCGGTAGCCGCTCTTCTCGCACCGCTCGTACAGGGCGAGGTTGCGCTGCCTGAGCTCGTCGGGGAAGGCGGATATCCGGCGCTCGAAAGCGGGCCGGTCGGTTTTGCAGACGATCAGGTCGGGCTCCGCCGTGCGGTACTCGGGTACCGATCCGGAGCCGTCCGGGAGGGTGATCGGGCGCTCCTCGTGCGCGCCGGCGGTGGGCGCCGCGACGAGGAGGGACAGGAGGGCGAGAAGGGCGGCGAGGAGCGCCGCCGGCACGGCAGGGAACCTGCGGGTCCACGACATGCGCGTGAGAGTAGAGCAATGTTCATCTTTTGGGATCCCCCTCGACCGAATCCGTGTTCCCGACCGGCCTTTCCGCCCCTTGCTCCGCCCCCTGCCGCCGACCCTGCCGCCGGCCCTGCTGCCGCCCCCTGCCGCCGACCACCGCTTCCGGCCGCCACTTCCGCCCGCACTCCCGCCACCCCGCATTTCCGGCCTTTCCCGCCGATCTCCGGGCCGGGCCCAGGTCTCCCGTTGACGTGCGAGCCACGGAATCCTACTGTCGACCATAGGATTCCTTCGACGGAGCGGGAGCAGCACATGAGCGAGCAGGCCAGGAAGACGGCAGAGGCACTGGAGTACCTCACCGGCTTCGGCAACGAGCACAGCTCGGAGGCCGTCCCCGGCGCACTGCCGATCGGCCGGAACTCGCCCCAGCGCGCACCCCTCGGCCTCTACGCCGAGCAGCTCAGCGGCAGCGCCTTCACCGAGCCCCGCACCCACAACCGGCGCTCCTGGCTCTACCGGATCCGCCCCTCGGCCGCGCACCCGCCCTTCACCCGGATCGACAACGGGGCCCTGCGTTCCGCACCCTTCACCGAGTCCGTGGCGGACCCGAACCGGCTCCGCTGGAACCCGCTGCCCGACCCGGCCCCCGGCACCGACTTCCTCTCCGGCCTGTGGACCCTCGGCGGCAACGGCGACGCCGCCCAGCGCGCCGGCATGGCCATCCACCTCTACGCCGCCAACGCCGACATGACCGACCGGGTGTTCAGCGACTCCGACGGCGAGCTGCTCATCGTCCCCGAGCGCGGCGGACTGCTCCTGCGCACCGAGCTGGGCCAGCTCGCCGCCCGCCCGGGCGACATGGCCCTCATCCCCCGCGGCGTCCGCTTCCGCGTCGAGCTGCTGGACGCCGACGCCCGCGGCTACATCTGCGAGAACTACGGCCAGCCCTTCGAGCTGCCGAACCTGGGCCCGATCGGCGCCAACGGCCTCGCCGCCGCGCGGGACTTCCAGGCCCCCGTCGCCGCGTACGAGGACGGCGAGCGCCCGACCGAGGTGATCAACAAGTTCTGCGGCAACCTCTGGTCCGCCACCTATGACCACTCCCCGCTCGACGTGGTCGCCTGGCACGGCAGCCACGTCCCGTACGTGTACGACATGCGCCGCTTCAACGTCCTGGGTTCGATCAGCTACGACCACCCCGACCCGTCGATCTTCACGGTCCTGACCTCACCCTCCGACACCCCGGGGCTGGCGGGCGTGGACTTCGTGGTCTTCGCCCCGCGCTGGCTGGTCGGCGAGGACACCTTCCGTCCGCCCTACTTCCACCGCAACGTGATGAGCGAGTACATGGGCCTCATCGAGGGGGCCTACGACGCCAAGGCCGAGGGCTTCGTCCCCGGCGGCGGCTCGCTCCACAACATGATGTCCGCGCACGGACCCGACCACGAGACCTTCGAGCGGGCGAGTGCGGCCGAGCTGAAGCCGCAGAAGATCGACGACGGCCTGGCCTTCATGTTCGAGACCCGCTGGCCGATCACCGCCACCGCGCAGGCGGCCGGTGCCGATCACCTCCAGCGCGGCTACGACGACGTGTGGCAGGGTCTGCAGCGCCACTTCCGCGCCTGACCTGCACTGCATACGCTGCATGCGCCGTACCCGTACCCGTACCCTGCATGCGCCGCACGTCACCCCTGTCCAGCCTTCGGAGATCCACCCGTGACCGCCTTCGCCCCCGACTCGCTGGTACTGAACCGGAAGCTGCCGCTCTGGTACCAGGTGTCGCAGTCACTGCGCGCCTCGATACTGGGGCGCACCCCGGACGCCTCGCTGCGCCTGCCCACCGAGGAGCAGCTGGCCGGGCACTACGGGGTGAGCGTGCTGACCATGCGGCAGGCGCTCAAGGAGCTGGAGGGTGAGGGCCTGATCAGTCGGCACCGGCGGCGCGGCACCTTCATCGAGCCGGGCGCGCTGCGCAGCACCCCGGTCCGGCTGCTGGGCTCGGTCGACGCGATCGTGGCCCAGCAGTCGGGCGACCGCACGACGATCCTCGGGCACGGCCGCACGGCCGTGTCCGGGGAGCTGCTGGAGCACTTCCCGGACACGGCCGAGGTGGTCACGTACCGCCGCCTGCGCCACGACCGGGAGAGCGGCGAGCCGACCAACTGGGCCGAGAACGCCGTCCTCCCGGAGTTCGCCGAGGCGGTGGATCTCGCCGATCTCGAACGCTGGCCGATGACGAAGGTCCTGCGGGACATCGTGGGGGTCCGCATCAGCCGGATCACGGACACGGTGGAGGCCCGGCTGGCCGACCCGGAGACGGCCGAGCTGCTCCAGGTACCGCTGCTGAGCCCGATCCTGCACTACACGGGCGTCACGTACGACGAGGACGGCCGGGTGGTGGACGTGGCCCGGATCCGCTACCGGGGCGACCGGTTCTCGTTCACCGTGACGGTCGACGCGCACTGACGCCCCTCCGGCGCCACTCCGACAGCCCTCCGACAGCCCTCCGGCCGCCCCCCGGCGGTCCTCTGGCGCCCCTCCGGCTCCGCGCGACTACTTCTCGTCGTCCTCCCTGGTGCGTTCGCCCTCCGCCTGGGACGGCGTGGTCCGCATCGTCTGGGGGTGCCGCTGCTTGCGCTGGGCCTCGTCCATGTCCTCGTCGAGGCGCTCTCCCTCGGCCTGTGACGGGGTCGTGTATTCGTCGTACTGGCTCATGACCGCCTCCTCGGTCGATACCGTACGTATGCGTACATAAGGAGCCTAGCTCTTCGGCCTGCACGCAGCCCGGCCATCGGATGCCGTCGCTACCATCGGCGGCGTGAGCGAAGACGTACCGCTGCTCGATGATCTGATGCCCTGGTCCGTGGGCGGCCTGCGCCTGGGCCGGGACTGGGTGGCCGCACCCGATCCGGCGGCCCTGCGCGCCCGCTGGGCCGCCCTGACCGGCTCCGAGGGTGCCGAGCGGGAGCGGCTGTTCCGCCCGAGCCGCAGCCGCGGGCCCGACGCCGGGGCGGCCGCCCTGCCGGGGCAGCGCTCGGCGGCCACGGCCCGTTTCGCCGACGACCCGGGCCCCTGCCCCGACCCCGTACGGGTGCTCCGCGAGCCCTTCGACGAGCAGTGGCTGCTGCCCGACCAGCGGCTCATCGACGCGGCCCGCCCCGAGCTCTGGCGGGTGCGGGACGAGCACCAGCTGTTCCTCGTCGGGACCCCGGATCCGCTGGTCACCGCGCACCTCCCGGTCGGCCGCCTCGGCCGGATCCGCCCCCTGCACCGGCGCCCCGGCGGCGCCGAGCCGAATCTCGCCCCCGGCCTGCTGCCCCTGCTCGGTGCGCGCCACGGCGGCCGGGTCACCGCCGAGGACGTCCTGTGCTGGATCCTCGCGGCGGGCCGCCGGGGCCCGCGCGGGTACGAGGTCCCGCTCGCCGCCGGCTCCGAGCACTGGCGGGCCGGGCTGGAGCTGGGGCACCGGCTGCTGAGCGTGCAGCTGCGCGGTGCGCGCGGCGGTGAGCCGCCCCGGCTGCCCGGCGGGCGCCGCCCGTACGTCCGCTCGGCGGTCACGGGCCGGCCGCGCGAGCTCGCGTACGACGCCGGGAGCGAGACGCTGAGCCTCGGGAGCGGGACGGTCTCCCCCGTACCGGCCGGGGCCTGGGAGTACGAGGCGCAGGGCGTGCGGGTGCTCCCGGCCTGGTTCGCCGCCCGCACCGCGCACCGGGGTCCGGACGCCGAGGGTCTGGCCGCGCTGGGGCCGGCCGAGTGGCCGCAGAGCTGGACCTCGGAGCTGCTCGCCCTGGTGACCACGCTGGCACTGCTGGCCGAACTGGCCCCGGAGCGGGCCGCGTTCGAGCCCGGGCCGGGGCTGTCGGCGGAGGCGCTGCGCGCGGCCGGGGTGCTGCCGCCGCCGGCCTGGGCCCGGCGGCCGGCTTCGGTGCTGGACCACCAGGAGGAGGGCCCGGGCGGGCAGTTCGCCCTCCTCTGAGGATCCGAGGAGGGGCGGGCCTAGGCCGGGCAACCGAGCCACCGGACCGCCGGGCCACCGGGCCACCGGGCCGCCGAGCCGCCGGACCACCGGGCCGCCGGACCACCGGACCGCCGGACCGCCAGACCGCCAGACCTACGCTCCCCAGGCCCCCAGCAGCCGGGACACCGTACGGTCGAAGACCTGGGCCATGTCGAGCCCGGCGCCCGGGACCGGGCCGCCACCGACGGCCGCCGCCAGCCGCGGATACTCCCCGGTGGCCAGCCGGGAACCGAGCCAGGCCGTCCGTACGCGCTGCTCCTCCGCCTCGCCCCAGGGCAGCGACCGGGCCCGTTCGGCCAGCGCCAGCTCGCTGGCCACGTAGGTCGCGACGGCCCCGTTGACGGCGGCTACGAGCTCCAGCTTCTCGCCGTCCGGCACGTCGAGCGGAGCCAGGCAGTCCAGGCTGTACTCCAGGTAGCGCAGGGCGTTGGGGCCGAAGCCGTAGACGGGGCTCAGCAGGCGCGGCAGCCAGGGATGGCGGTGCATCAGCGCGCGTGTCCGGCGGGCCAGCGCGAGCAGGTCGGCCCGCCAGTCGCCGGTCGGCGCGGGGAACTCGTACTCCCCGCTGACCGCGTCGACCATCAGCTCGTACAGGTCCTCCTTGCGCGGCACGTAGTTGTAGAGGGACATCGTCCCCGCGCCGATCCCGGCCGCCACGCGCCGCATGGAGACGGCCTCGATCCCCTCCTCGTCGGCGATCCGCACCGCCTCGGACGCGATGGACTCGCGGCTGTGCGCGGGCCTGGGGCCGCGGCCGGCCCGCTGGGGGCGGGACCAGATCACTTCGGGTTCAGCGGGTCGCCCGCCGGCTGTCATGGCTCAGATCACCTCGTCGTCTCCCCACCATCTTAGTTACGTACGTCGTACGTAGTGAGGTACGGTGGCGCACATGATGACTACGTACGCTGTACTTAGTGAAGGTCTGGAGAAGAGCTACGGGGAGGTCCACGCCCTGCGCGGCCTCGACCTCGCCGTCCCCGAGGGCACGGTCTGCGGCCTCCTCGGCCCCAACGGCGCGGGCAAGACCACCGCCGTCCGGATCCTCACCACGCTCACCGCACCCACCGGCGGCCGCGCCCTCGTCGCCGGTCACGACGTCACGCGGGATCCCGCAGCCGTCCGCCGCGCCATCGGCGTCACCGGCCAGTACGCCTCCGTCGACGGGGACCTGACCGGCCGTGAGAACCTCCGGCTCTTCGCCCGGCTGGCCGGACTGCGCGGCCCCGCGGGCCGGGCCCGCGCGGACGAGCTGCTGGAGCGCTTCGGGCTCGGCGAGGCAGCCGACCGAGTGGCCGCCACCTGGTCCGGCGGCATGAAGCGGCGCCTGGATCTGGCCGCCGGCCTGGTCACCCGCCCCCGGGTGCTGTTCCTCGACGAGCCCACCACCGGCCTGGACCCGGCGGCCCGCGAGCAGATCTGGACGGCGGTGCGCCGGCTCTCCGAGGAGGGCACCACGGTGCTGCTCACCACCCAGTACCTGGAGGAGGCCGACCGGCTGGCCGGCGAGATCGCGGTCGTCGACCGCGGCCGGGTCGCCGCCACCGGCAGTCCGGCCCGGCTGAAGGCCCGGATCGGCGCCCGCGCCGAGGTCACCGTCGCGCGGCGCGGGGCGCTCGCCCGCGCCGCCGCCGTGCTCGACCAGCTCACCGGCGGCCGGCCCGTGCTCGACGAGGAGCGGCTGACCGTCGGCGTCACCGTCCTCGACGGCGCCCTCACCCTGCCCCGGATCATCCGGGAACTCGACACCGCCGGGGTCCCGGTTACGGACGCGACCCTGCGCCCGCCCACCCTCGACGAGGTGTTCCTGCGGCTCACCCAGGCCCGTTCCACCGACACCGACACCGACACCGACGCAGGCGCAGGCGCCGGCGATCAGGAGTACGCCGCATGAGCACCCTGCTGTCCGACGGCGGAGCCGTCCTCACCCGCCAGCTCCAGAAGGCCCGGCACGCCCCGGCGCTGCTGGTCCTCACCCAGACCATGCCGATCACCATGCTGCTGTTCTTCGGCTATGTCTTCGGCAGCGCGCTCGCCATGCCGGGCGCGGAGTACCGGGAGTTCCTGGTCCCCGGGCTGCTGGCCGCCACCGCCGCGAACGGCCTGATGACCGGCATGTTCACGGCCGCGCAGGACGCCCACCGCGGGGTGATGGACCATTTCCGGACCCTGCCGATGAGCCGTACCGCCGTACCGCTCGGGCAGACGGCCGCCGATCTGCTGACCACCGGCGTGTCGATGGTGCCGCTGATGCTGGTGGGGCTGGCGATGGGCTGGCGCATCGAGAACGGCCTGCCCGGCGCGCTGGGGGCCCTGGGCGTGCTCCTGCTCTTCCGCTTCGCCACCGCGTGGGTGGGCACGTACCTCGGGCTGCTGAGCAGCAGCGAGGAGGCGGCCGGCCAGCTCGGCAGCGCCACCTTCGTCCTGCCGATGCTCTCCAGCGCCTACCTGCCGACCGCGGGGCTGCCCGGGTGGCTGCGCGCGGTCGCCGAGTGGAACCCGATCAGCGCCGTCGCCACCGCCGTGCGCGAGCTCTGCGGGAACGCCGGGGGCGAGGCCGCGGCGGGCGCCGCCTGGCCCGCCGCGCACCCCGTGGCCGGGGCGCTGCTGTGGTCGGTCCTGCTGCTCGCGCTGTTCGTACCGTTGGCCACGCGCCGGTTCGCCCTCGGCGCCCGGTAGCGGCCGTCATATGTGATCAATGGCGCGCATCGCCGCCGGTGTGGTGACATCAGCCCGTCGACCCGGTAGGCAGGGCCCATGGCCACCGAACCGCTCCCCCTGGACGGCATCACCGTCGTCGCCGTCGAACAGGCCGTCTCGGCCCCCTTCGCCACCCGTCAGCTCGCCGACCTGGGCGCCAGGGTGATCAAGGTCGAACGCCCCGACGGCGGCGACTTCGCCCGTGCCTACGACACGGCCGCGCACGGCCTCGCCTCGCACTTCGTGTGGGCCAACCGGGGCAAGGAGTCGATCGCGCTCGACCTGAAGGACCCGCGCGGCCGGGAGGTCCTGCACGGACTGCTGGCCGGGGCCGACGTCTTCGTGCAGAACCTCGCGCAGGGGGCCGCGGCCCGGCTGGGGCTCGACTCGGCCGCACTGTGCGCGCGTTACCCCCGGCTGGTCGCCGTGGACGTCTCCGGCTACGGCGCCGAGGGCCCGTACGCCCACAAGCGCGCCTACGACATGCTCGTCCAGTGCGAGGCGGGCCTGGTGTCGGTGACCGGCACACCGGACCAGCCGGTCAAGGCGGGTATCCCGGCGGCGGACATCGCGGCGGCCATGTACGCCTTCTCGGGGGTCCTGGCCGCCCTGCTGCGCCGCGGGGTCACCGGGCGCGGGGGCCGGGTGGAGGTGTCCATGCTGGACGCGCTCGCCGAGTGGATGGGCCACCCGCTGCACCACACGATGCACGGCGGCGAGCAGCCCGTGCGGACCGGCCTCGCGCACGCGGTGATCGCGCCCTACGACGCCTACCCGACGGCGGACGGGGACCGGGTGCTGCTGTCGGTGCAGAACGACCGCGAGTGGCGGCGGCTGGCGCAACAGATCCTGGAGCGGCCCGAGTTGACCGAGGATCCGGCGTACGCGACGAACGCGGCGCGCACCGGGAACCGGGAGAAGACCGACGCGGTGGTGGCGGAGGCGCTGGGCCGGCTCGGCGCGGACGAGGCGATCGGGCGGCTGGAGGCGGCGGGCATCGCGTGCGCGCGGCTGAATTCGGTGGCTCAGCTGGCCGGGCATCCGCAACTCGCGGCCCGGGACCGCTGGCGGGAGGTGGATTCACCGGCCGGTCCGCTGCGGGCCTTGCTGCCGCCGATCGGACTGCCGGGCGGCGCGGCACCGCACATGGGTGCGGTGCCCGCGCTGGGCGAGCACACCGAGTCCCTGCTGCGCGCCCTGGGGATGGCGGACGCACAGATCTCGGAACTGCGCCGGGACGGTGTGATCGGGTAGGGCCGGGGAGCCGGAGGCCGAGGGGCCGACGGCTGCGGTACGGGGACGGTTACGAGCGGCGGCTGCCGAAGAGCGTGCGACGCAGACGGCGCAGCGGCGCGAAGAGCGAGACGCGCGCGCTCCGGCTCCGCAGGCGGTGCGTGTGGTCGCGGGAGGTGAGCTCGCGCATCAGCAGCGTCGCCTCGGCGGTCTCCCGGTGCGGGACGGCGGGACCGCCCAGCACGGCGAGGTGGCGGTCGAGGCGCGAGCTGGTCGCACTGCTGCCGCAGGTGATGGCAGGCACGCGAGGCGGCCTGCTGCGCATTGCTATCTGTTCCATGTTCTCTCCCCACCCGTACGAGGGCACCCGGCCCGGGCAGGTTAACCCTATCGCCCCCGCGTCGCCCCCGGGTATCCCGGTGGTGTGAATTACCCCTGTGGCGACGGGGAGTTGACGATTACTCAACGGAGTCGCCGATTACTCTCCGCACAGACGTCACGCTGCGAAAGGCCTCTGCGCGAGTCCCGTCACGACAGGGGCCACTTGGCCCACACTGCGCTAACTTGGAGTGATCGCCCGATGACACCCGGGCGCACGGGAGCACACTCGGGGGCGCGCGTGAGTGACCAATCGAACTCCGATCGTGTCATCTCGGGCCGCTACCGGCTGCTCGAACCGATCGGCCACGGCGGGATGGGCATCGTGTGGCGGGCCCGGGACGAGGTACTCGCCCGCGAGGTCGCCGTCAAGGAGGTACGGGCGCCGGCCGGACTGGAACCCGCCGAACTGGAGCGGCTCTACCGGCGGCTGGAGCGCGAGGCCTGGGCCGCGGCCCGCGTCTCGCACCGCGGGGTCGTCACCGTCTACGACGTGGCCTCCGAGGGCGGGCGCCCCTGGATCGTGATGGAGCTGGTGCGCGGGCTCTCACTGGCGGACGTACTGGAGGCCGAGGGGCCGATGACCCCTCAGCGGGCCGCGCACATAGGGGAACAGGTGCTCGCCGCGCTGCGCTCCGCGCACGACTCGGGGGTGCTGCACCGGGACGTGAAGCCGGGCAACGTCCTGATCGCCAACGACGGACGGGTGGTGCTCGGCGACTTCGGGATCGCGACCCTGGAGGGCTCCTCGGCGATCACCATGACGGGCGAGGTGGTCGGCTCGCCCGAATTCCTTGCGCCTGAGCGGGCGTTGGGGCGCGATCCGGGACCCGCGTCGGACCTGTGGGCGCTCGGGGTCATGCTCTACGCCGCCGTCGAGGGGGTCTCGCCCTTCCGGCAGGCCACCCCGCTGGACACCCTGCGGGCCGTGGTGGACGCTGAGTTGCCGCCGCCGCGCCGGGCCGGGGCGCTGGAGCCCGTACTGGAGGGGCTGCTGCGCAAGGACCCGGACGAGCGGCTGCCCGCGGCGGAGGCGGCCCGGATGCTGCGCGTGGTGGGCGCGGGCGGGACCGTACGGGCCCCCGGCGGGCCGGTGTCGGGACCGGATACGCCGACGGCCACGGCGGCGCACCACGGACCGGGGGCGGGCCACGGCCACGGGGCGGGCGAGCCGCACACGGCGCCGTACGGGACGCACGCGGCACCGTACGGGACGCCGCCACCGACCGTGTCCGGGCCGGGGGCGCGCGAGAGCCGGGCCGGGCTGGTGCTGACGGCCGGGATCGTGCTGATGCTGCTGGCCCTGGTCGCGGTGGGGTGGCTGCTGCTCAAGGACCGCGAGAACACGGGTGGGAAGGGCGGCGGGAACGGCGGCGCACCGACCGGCTCGGCGACCGCCGCACAGACCGTCACGACGACCCCTTCGACGGCTCCGTCGGCCTCGTCGTCGGCGTCGGCGTCCGCCCCGGCCACGCCGGGACAGCAGGTCTCGGTGTACGTGGACACGGTGCGCTCCTCCTACACCGGCAGCTGCCCGCCGTCCGCCGAGTACGCGCCCGCCTTCACCGCCACCGTCGAGGTGGAGCGCACCCCGGTCGTACTGGAGTACCGCTGGGCCACGCGGAGCGGGCGAACGTCCGGCCCCGACTGGCGCTCCGTCACCTACGAGGAGGGCGGGCCGAGGAGCCGGCGGCTGGAGCACACGGAGCTCACGCACGCACCGGACGGGGTCTTCGAGGACGCGGTCCGGCTGGAGGTGCGGGGACCGGCCGAGGTGACCACCCAGTGGGTGGCCACCTCGGTGACGTGCCGGAAGGAGACCCCGACGAGCGGGGCCCCCTCCCCCGGGCCGAGTCCGTCACCGGCCTCGCCGACGGCGAGCGCTCCGGCAGCTCCCGCCGAGACCGGCGAACCGGATCGGACCGTCAGGACGGACCGGATGGATCGGCCGGACCGGATGGACCGCATGGACGGGGCGGGTGGGACGGACGGGGCGGACCGGGCCGATCAGGCGGCGTTCGTGAAGACCGGCAGGTAGCCGCCGGACTGTCCGGCCGCGGTCGGGTGGTACGACTCGCCGATGTTCAGCCAGTTGACGCTGTGCAGCCACGCGTTGCCGGAGCAGATCTCGTGACCCGTGAAGGCTCCGGAGACCGAGGCGAAGGTGAAGCCGTGGTTGGCGGCGCGTTTGGCGATGGCGGCGTTGAGGTAGTCGGCGGCTCCGTTGATGGCGGCCCGCTCGCCCTCGGTCAGGCCGGTGGTGCAGGTGCCGTTCAGCTTGTAGAAGCGGGGGTAGCCGAGGACGACGACGTGCGCGCCGGGCGAGCGGCTGTCGATGGCGTTGTAGACCTGGTCGAGCTGGCCGGGGAGGGTGGAGTCCACGTAGGACTTGGCCTGGTTCACGCGGTTGACGCAGGTGGATTCGGACTGGAGGACGCAGGTCGTCATGACGTCGGAGAATCCGGCGTCGTTGCCGCCGATGGTGATGCTGACCAGGTCGGTGCCGGAGTTGAGCGGGGCGAGCTGGCTGGCGAGGACATCACCCGTGCGAGCGCCTGAGCAGGCGGTGAAGGAGAAGGTCTGGGGGGAATGGGCGGCGGCCCACAGGGCCGGGTAGGCGCGGGTGGTGCGCTTGCAGTTGCCGCTCGTGCCGTCGTAGTTGCCGGCGCCGACGCCGGAGGAGTACGAGTCGCCGAGGGCGACGTAGCCGAAGTCGGCCCGGGCGGTGGCGGCCGCCTGGCCCGCGCCGAACAGGGTGGCGCCCGCGGCGAGTAAGAGGGAGGAGGTCAGGGCAGCGAAGCGCGACAGTTTCCAGCTCATGTGTGCGGCTCCTTGTGGGGGTTACTCCTGAGTCCGTGGTACAAGCAGCCGAGGTTGGCTGGAAGTGTCCATGCCAAGAATGTTCAGGGCAGAGTTGCAGCCCGAACCTTCACTCCGAATGCGTTTGAAGAGGGAACTTGGGCACCCGATCCAGCGAAACACGGGTGCACGAGGGCACCGTGTGCCGGATCATGGGCGCCATGTCAGCCAACCCGCAGGACGCGCTGCCGATCCGGCTCAACGTCGACGACAGCGACTCACCGTCGGACGTCGTCGACGCGCTCTTCCTCGGCCGGTTCGCGTCCGGCGAGCAGCCGTACTCGCACAGCGTGTCGATCGAGCGGGTCAAGGCGGAGGCCACCTTCCTGCCGCCGGAGGCCACGGTGTTGCGCTCGGCGCGCGACAGCGACCGCAGCGCCACCCTCGCCGAGGGCGAGGGCTGGACCATGCTCGTCTCGCGCTGGAGCCGGGGCGCGGACGTCACCGTGACGGCGGTCAGCGACGAACTCGCCGCCGGCGTGCTCGGCAAGGCCACGGAAGGCGTGCAGGACGAGCCCGAACCGCAGCCCGAGAACGTCACGATGGGCTTCTGGTACGTCTCCCCGCGGCGCGGCCCGTACCGGACGACCCGCCAGATCGCGGCCGGGACCTGGGCGGAGGTGCGGCCCAACTACACCGCGCCGGTGGCCGGGGCGATGGACCGGCTGATGAAGGTGACCCCGGACGACATCGCGGGCCGGCTGCTCCTGCTGCACGGGCCGCCCGGCACGGGCAAGACCTCCGCGCTGCGCACGCTGGCCCGGTCCTGGCGCGACTGGTGCCAGGTGGACTGCGTCCTGGACCCGGAACGGCTGTTCAACGACGTGGGCTACCTGATGGACATCGCGATCGGCGAGGACGAGGGCACGGCGAAGGGCCGCTGGCGGCTGCTGCTGCTGGAGGACTGCGACGAGCTGATCCGGGGCGAGGCCCGCCACACGGCCGGGCAGGCGCTGTCCCGGCTGCTGAACCTGACGGACGGACTGCTGGGGCAGGGCCGCAACGTCCTGGTGGGGGTCACCACCAACGAGGACCTGGAAAGGCTCCACCCGGCGGTGGTCCGCCCGGGGCGCTGCCTGGCCCGCATCGAGGTCGGCCGGCTGACCCACCGGGAGGCGGTGGACTGGCTGGGCACGGACGAGGGGGTCTCCCGCGAGGGGGCCAGCCTGGCGGAGCTGTTCGCCCTGCGCCGCGGCACCGGCCCGGCGGCGATCCTGCCGCCCCAGCCGCACAGCTCGGAGGCGGGGCTGTACCTCTAGCCTCCGGCTCGGTGGGCGGTTCAACGGCCCGGCCGCGCCTCAATCGCCGGCGAGGCTCATTTCCAGCCTCTCCGGCGTTCGAGGCGAGGGGGTCCGGGGCAGCGCCCCCGGCGACCGGCCGGCGGGGCCGACGTACCGCGCTCCGGGGCCCGTGCCTCACACGCCGGCGAGGCTGGGGTTACGCCCGGACCGGCCCGCGCGGGGCCTGGGGTCGCACGGCCTGACCAGCGGAGGCTACTTGGCGGCGTACCGGGCCCGGAGGGCGTCCGTGGCCGCGGCGAGGGCTTCGGCCTGCGTCAGGCCGAGGCGGCGGACCCGGTCCGCGTACGCCTGCGCGGCGGACGCCGCCTCGCGGGACACCGCGTCCCCGGCGGCCGCGATGAAGGTCCCGTTCCGGCCCCGCGTCTCGATCACCGCGTCCGCCTCCAGCGCCCGGTACGCCTTCGCGACCGTGTTGGCGGCCAGCCCCAGCTCCTCCGCGAGGCCCCGTACCGTCGGCAGTTTGAAGCCCGCCGGGAGCTTCCCCGACCGGGCCCGGTCGGCGATCTGCGCGCGCAGCTGTTCGTACGGGGCGGCCGACCCGGCCGAGCCGTCAATGGTGATCTTCAGGTTTGTCGAGGTCACGCGGGTGATTGTCCACCATCGGCGGTTAATTGGGAGGCGCACGCCGCGAAGGCGCACGTAGCGTCTGCCGCATGACCGTATCGATCCGCGACCTTCGCCCCGGCGACCCCTCGGAGGCGGAGTCCGTCGTGCGGGTACGCCGCGCCGCCCTGCCATTCATGATCACCACTGCCGAGGGGGTGGCCTTCGAGCTCTCCTCCGCCCACCCGGCGAAGCACCACCGGATCCTCGTCGCCGAGACCCCGGACGGCCGGGTCATCGGCACCGCCCAGGTCGGCATCGTGTACGACAGCCCCGAGCCGGGCCAGTCGTACGTCAACGCCTACGTCGATCCCGCCCACCGCGGCCTCGGCGCCGGCGCCCTCCTGCTGCGCACCGCCGAGGAGCACCTCGCCGCGCGGGGCGCGGTGGACGTGTACGCCTGGGTGCTCGACGAGCCCGCCCACCGCGCCTTCGCCGAGCGGCGCGGCTACCGCCCCAGCCGGTCGGCGCACTTCCTGCGCCTGGACCTGGCGGCGGCCACGCTGCCCGAGCTCCCGCGGGACCTTCCGACCGGGGTCGAGCTGCGCCCCGGCTCCGCCTTCGCCGCCGACCCGCGGCCGCTGTTCGAGGCCGACGCCGAGACGACCTCCGACGAACCGGGCGACGTCGCGGCCGAGTTCGACGACTACGAGGACTGGCTCGCGCACACCTGGAACAGCCCGTCCCTCGACAAGGAGCTGACCACCGTCGCCCTGGTCGACGGCGTCGTGGCCTCCTTCGCCGCGGCGCAGACCGACGGCGGGACCCGCTACGCCTCCGCGATGACCGGCACCCTGCGCGCCTTCCGCGGCCGGGGGCTGGCCAAGCTCGCCAAGACGGCCTCCCTGCACCGGGCCCGCGCGGCCGGGTACACCGAGGCCTTCACCGGGAACGACGCGGGCAACGGCCCGATGCTCGCCATCAACGAGTGGTTCGGGTACGAGATCTGCGCGACCGAGACGCGCCACACGAAGAAACTGGAGACCCTGTGACCGCACAGCTGACCGTCGTCCTGACCAAGGCCGGACGGACCAAGATCCGCTACCCGGCGGCGCAGGTCGCCGACGACGGCGACCGGATCTCCGTGCGCGCCCCCTGGGCGGCGGAGGGCGTACGGGACTTCGGCTTCGTGCGCTTCGAGCCGGGCGACGTGTTCGTCGAGCACTTCTGGCGGACCCGCTGGTACGCGGTCAAGGAGGTGTGGACCGCGGACGGTGTCCTCAAGGGCTGGTACTGCGACGTCACACGGCCGGCGCTGGTGCAGAGCGGGGAGATCCTCGTGGAGGACCTGGACCTCGACCTGTGGGTCTCGGCGGACGGCAGCTCCGTGCTGCGGCTGGACGAGGACGAGTTCGCCGAGAGCGGGCTCGCCGCGAGCGACCCGGAGGCCGCGGCCCAGGCCGTACGGGCCCTCGACGCGCTGGACGACCAGGCCCGGTCCGCGGCCGGCCTTTCCGCACTCCTCGCGTAGTCCGGGGACGTGGGACGCGGGCGCGGGGCGCGCGGCGGCCCTCCCGTGGGGAGCCGGGAGGGCGCCGGGCCCGGGATGGTCCGGGGCCACACCATACGCACGGGCCTCAGTGGCCCGATAGGCATATGACAGGGGAGATTCCGGATCCCCGGCAGCCCGCCGGGCGGCCGGGCGCGCGATCCGGTACTCCGTCTCGGCGGGCCGGTGCAATCCCCTCACCCCAGCCCCCCATCCCCGGAGGAACCGAGCATGCCCGTCCACACCGCCACCCCGCTCGCCGAGTCGGTCTCCACGCCCGAGAAGGTCTGGTACGCCTCCTACGGGTCCAACATGCACATGGACCGCCTCGCCACGTACATCGCCGGCGGCACCCCGCCGGGTGCGGCCCGCACGTACCCGGGCTGCCGGGACCACAGGGCGCCCGAGCGCTCGATCGCGGTCGAGCTGGAAGGCCGCCTGTACTTCGCCACGGAGTCCCCTGTGTGGACGGGGGGCCGGGGCTTCTACGACCCCACCGCTCCCGGTCGCATGCGCGGACGGGCGCACCTGGTGACGGTCGGCCAGATGTCCGACATCGCCGCACAGGAGATGTACGAGGAGCCGGGGGCGGACCTGGACCTGACGACGGCCCTGCGGGACGGTCGTGACGAGCTGGGCCCGGGGCGGTACGAGACCGTGATCTGCCCGGGCACGATCGAGGGCATCCCCATACTGACCTTCACCGCGCCGTGGAGTCTTCAGGACGTCGAGGTGCTCAACCCGTCGGGCGCGTACCTGCGCTACCTGGCCGGCGGCCTCCTGGAGTCCGGCCCTTGGCAGGAGCAGGACATCGCCGACTACCTCGCAGCCTGCCCCGGCGCCTCCGGCAACTGGACGGCCGCACAGGTGAGGGACCTGCTGACGACCGACACGGGCCGGTGACGCCGCCGGAAGGGCAGGCGACGCCCTGCCGATCCCGCTTCCTGAGGCGGCTCTCGGCCCTGCGGTGCCTGATACCTCGTCCGCGTCACCACCGGCGTCGGCCGGACGGCGCGCTCGGCGTGCTGGACTGACGTCGGGGCGGCAGGCTGGGGGCATGTCGGATCAGACGGAGATCATCGTGCATCCGGTGTCACCGCAGGGTGGTCGCAAGGTCACGGTGCATGCGCTCGGCGTGGACGCGGACCTCGGGCGTGCGCACACCCCCAGGGATGTTGCCGAGTTCCTGCGCCGCGCCGGCCTGGAGGACGTGGACCTGAGCGAGGACGGGCCGATCACCTGGGAGGGCGGCGGTCCCGAGGTATGGAAGCGCCCCGAAGCCTGAACGTCATCGGCGGCACTCGGGGAGCCGGTCGGGGAGCCACCGGAGGCGGCACGAGCCGGATCGGCCTGGACTGTCATGGACGGTGGGGAGCCGGAACCCTTGGGGTGCGAGGGTTGCGTGACACCGCTTCCTGAGGCGGCTCTTGTCCCTGCCTTAAGAGGACCCTAAGGATCCGCTCCGGCGGGCTCGGGGTGGCAAAACCCGTGGTCGGGGCGGCTAGCTTGGCCGGGCCAGGACAGGAAGGGCCCGTTGTGGCGCCGCCGGGGGGCGGCGCACCGCGGAGCCCGATTCCGCCGGCATACCCCTGCCTTGTGCCCGAAGGAGATCTCCCATGCCCGCACGCCGCCGCACCGCCGTCACGCTGACCCGTATCGCCGCCGCCGGCCTGGCCCCGCTCGCGCTGGCCGCGTACGCGGCGGCTCCCGCGGTCGCCCACGGCTCGATGACGGACCCGGTCAGCCGGGTGGCCGCGTGCTACGCCGAGGGACCGGAGTCCCCGAAGTCGGCGGCGTGCAAGGCGGCGGTCGCGGCCGCCGGAACGCAGCCGTTCTACGACTGGAACGCGGTGAACATCGCCAACGCGGCCGGCAACCACCGGTCGTTGATCCCGAACGGCCGGCTCTGCTCGGCCGGCAACGACAAGTACCGGGGGCTGGACCTGGCGCGTGCCGACTGGCCGGCCAGCCCGATGGCCGCCGGCGCGCACACCTTCCGTTACAAGGGCACGGCCCCGCACAAGGGCTCCTTCGAGCTGTACGTGACGAAGGACGGCTACGACCCGGCCAAGCCCCTGGCCTGGTCCGACCTGGAGCCCGCGCCGTTCGCGAAGGTCACCGACCCGGGCATGCAGAACGGCGACTACGTCTTCTCCGGGACCGTCCCGAACAAGTCGGGCCGCCACCTCATCTACAGCATCTGGCAGCGCTCCGACAGCCCGGAGGCCTTCTACACCTGCTCGGACGTGGTCTTCGGCAAGGACAACGGAGGCGCGGGCGGCGGGAACGGCGGCAACGGCGGCGGCGCCGGTACCGCTCCGGCCACCGGGGCGGGTGCCAAGCCGAGCGGCCCCAGCGACAAGCCGTCGGACAAGCCGGGCGACAAGCCGGCGGACAAGCCCTCGGCCCCGACCGACCAGCAGATCTCCGACGGCGTCGGCAAGTCCACGGTGGAGCACAACGGCCACGGCGACAACGACCCGAAGACGAACGGCACGACGGATGCCGCCGCCGTCCCGATCGCGGCCGGCCCCTCCTCGCCGGCCGCGGCCAGGGACAACCTCGCGGAGACGGGCGGCAACAGCGCCACCCCGGCGATCGCGATCGCCGGGGCCGCCGCCCTGGCCGTCGGCGCGGCCGCGCTGTTCGCAGCCGCCCGCCGCCGCACCGCGCGTACGGCGACGGGCCGCCACGGCCGCTAGCCCTGTCCGGTGCCGGACCCCCTGCGCCCGGTCAGTCGAAGACCGAGGCGCAGGTGGTCCGTTCGGCGTTGGCCGGGTCGAGGGCGTGGGCCGCCTCGTGCCAGGCGATCCGGTCGGTGAGCCCGATGGCGACGTGCTCCGAGAGATCCAGGAAGCACAGGTCCTGGAGTACGACGTTGCGTACGTTCGGACCGTCCAGGAAGGCGCTCCGGTACGGGGTCACCACCTCGTCGTATTTGGTCGCGATGACCGTGTACTTCACCCCGGGCACGGTGTCCCCGCCCTCGTTCAGCTTCTGCTGGAAGGCGGATCCGGCGATCTGGTCGGCGAGACCCGGGGTCGCGGTGCTGATCAGGTCCTCGGCCCCGGGGAAGTACGGCAGGAGCTTGGTGAATCCGAGCAGGGTGGTGCCGTGGTTGTCGGGGGCGAGCCCGACCAGCGCGTTGACCTTCGAGGCGCCGCCGAGGAACTTCAGGTAGTAGCGCGGCATCATGCCGCCCTGCGAGTGGCCGATGATGTCGGTCTTGGCGGAGCCGGTGGCGGCGAGCACCTTGTCCACGAAGACGTCGAGCTGTCCGGCGGACTTGTCGATGGGCCCGAGCCCGTTGAAGAGGGGGACGCCGGGCAGTTGACCGTAGTCGAGCGAGTAGACGCAGTACCCGCGGTGGACGAGGTAGGGCGCGAGGCCGAGCCAGTTGTCCCAGGAGTTGCCGAAGGTGCCGTGGACGAGGACGACGGGGCGCGGGTGCGCGGCGGACGGCTTGCACGACCAGTTGTTCCAGCCGCTGCTGGGGGCGGCCGCGGCCTGCGCTGCGCCGGTGGGGGCGACGAGTGCGGCGGCGGTGAGGGTGAGGACGGCGAGTGGGCGGAGCAGGCGTCTCCAGGGCAGCATCGGGTGATCTCCTCGCGGGTCGACTCAAGGGGATGAGCGTGGGGGTTCGTCCCGTGATCCGGATCACAAGGGGGAGCTGCTGCCGCTAAATTACGGGTGAGTAGCAACACAGGGAAGTTACGCGTCGGTAAAAACTCGCGCGTCGCCCGGGCGACCGCCCGTACGGCGCCCGACGGTCCGTCAGGCGGCCAGCGTGCCGCGGGCGATCGCGTGCGGTCCGAAGCGCGCGCGGACCCGGTCCGTGACGGCCTCCAGGCGGCGGGCCTTCTCGTCCTCGGGGTCGAGGCTGAGCTGCCGCGTGGCCCGATCGGCCGAGGTCAGGTCCTCGGCGCGCAGGGACAGCGCGCGGACCCGGGCCCGCTGCAGGCCGAGGCCCGCGTAGAGGGCGTAGGCCGTGGCGGTCAGGGCGGCCGAGTGCGCGGTGGGCTCGGCCAGGGTGCGCGTCCGGGTGAGCGTGGTGCGGTCGGCGCAGCGGACGGTGAGCGAGAGGGCGCGGCAGACCTGCCCCCGGCCCTGTTCCTGTGTACGAAGCTTCGCGCCGAGCTCCTCCGTCAGCGAGAGCAGCGCCCGCCGGTGCCGTACGGGATCCAGCTCGTCCAGACCGAAGAGCCGCTCGGCGGCGATGGCGCGGGCGGCGGCGCCCGGCCGGACGGGGGTCCGGTCGATCCCCAGGGCGCGCTCGTGCACCTCGCGGCCGAGCCGGGCGCCGAGGATCCGCCGCAGGGCGGCGGGCGGGGCGGCGGCGACCCGGCCGACGGAATCGAGGCCGTAGGAGCACAGGGTGCGGGCGGCCTTCGGTCCGACCCCGTCGAGGGCGGTGACGGGCTTGCCCGCCAGGAAGTCCCGTACGGCGGCGGGCTCCCCGGGGATCACCAGGGTCTCCCCGGGCCGGGCCTCGCGGGCCGCCGCCCTGGCCAGCATGGGGTTGCCGGCCACGCCGACGGCGGCGTCCACGCCGTACAGGGCGAGGGCCCGGACCCGGATCACGGCGGCCAGCCGGGCGGCGTCGCAGCCGAAGTACCGCAGCGCGCCCCGGACCTCGGCGAGGACGGTGTCGGGCGCCAGGGCCTGCACGGCCGGGGTGATGCCGCCGAGCAGCGCGAGCACCCCGGCGTACTCCCGCGCCCCGAGCGGGCCCCCGTCGGCGGGGTACGGGCGCAGGCACATCACGACCCGCTCGGTGGCGGTCATCCCGCGCTCCCCGGGCTGGAGTGCCACAGCTTGCGGCCGGTCGCGGGGCCGGTGCCCGGCGGCTGGAGGTCGGCCCAGGGGTTCATCTCGTACCCCGTGGGCATGCGGATCCTGCGGCCGGGACCCTGCGGGCCCTTCGCCGCCGGCTCCCCGTCGGCTCCCGGGGCTCCCGGGGCTCCCGGCTCGGCCGCCTGGTCGCCCGCCGGCTCGGCGAGGCGGGCCGCGACCGCGTCCAGGCCGCCCGCCGCCCGCAGTTCCACCAGCTCCGCCAGGTTCCACGCCGCCGCCCCGACCACGCTCAGGCTCTGCGGGCCCCGCCGCTGCACGACACCTCGTACCAGCAGCAGGAAGGAGTGGAAGACGGTGTGCGCGCAGCGTTCGTGGCTGTCGTCGAAGAAGGCCAGGTCGACCAGGCCCGTCCCGTCGTCCAGCGTCGTGAAGATGACCCGCCTCCCGGAGCGGATCGGCGGGGTCTGGGTGGCCGCCTTGGCGCCCGCGACCAGCACGGTCTGCCCGTGCTCGGTGTCCCGCAGCCGACGCGCCGGGATCACTCCCAGTTCGGCCAGGAAGGCGTGGTGGTCTCCCATCAGGTGCCGCGAGGCGTCCATGCCGAGGACGCCCAGCTCGGCGCTGAGCCGTTCCGCCTCGGTCAGGTCGGGCAGTCCGACGGAGGCCGTGGACCGGCCGCCTTCCAGGGGAAGCTGGGGGCCGCGCACACCCGCGGCCCGCTGCGCGCCGTGCAGTTCGGACACGTGCAGCAGCAGGTCCCGCCGGTTGGCGCCGAAGGCGTCCAACGCCCCGACCTGCGCCAGCCGTTCGGCGACCGGGCGGCCCGGGTGCGCCCGGTCCCAGAAGTCGCGCAGGGAGGCGTACGGCTGTCCCGCCTCGATCCGGTCCGCCTCGGCCCCGCTGATGCCGTGGACGTCGGACAGCCCGAGCCGCAGCCCCCACACCCCTCCGTCATCGGACACCAGTTCGATACGATGGGCGGCCGCCGACCGGTTCACGTCCAGCGGCAGCACCGGCACGCCCCGCCGCCGCGCGTCCGCCAGCAGCAGCCGTTTCGGGTACATCCCCGGGTCGTGGGTCAGCAGCCCGGCGTAGAAGGCCGCCGGGTGATGCGCCTTCAGCCAGGCCGACTGGTACGTGGGCACCGCGAAGGCCACCGCGTGCGCCTTGCAGAAGCCGTACGACCCGAAGGCCTCCACGATCTCCCAGGTCCGGCCGATCACCTCCACCGGATAGCCGCGCTCGGCCGCCTTCGCCGCGAACCAGACCTTGATCCGCGGCTGCGACTGCGGGTCGGACAGCCCGCGCCGCACCCGGTCCGCCTCGTCCCGCCCGCAACCGGTCATGACGTGCACGATCTCGATGATCTGCTCGTGGAAGACCACCACCCCGTACGTCTCGCGCAGCGCGTCGGCCAGGTCCGGGTGCGGGAAACGGACCGGGGCCCGCCCGTGCCGGGCCTCGATGAAGGGCCGCACCATGTCGGCGGCCACCGGACCCGGCCGGAACAGCGAGATGTCGACGACCAGGTCGTGGAAGGTGGCCGGCTGCAGCCGCCCCACCAGGTCCCGCTGGCCCGGCGATTCGATCTGGAAGCAGCCCAGGGTCTCGGCCGAGCGGATCAGCTCGTACGTGGCCCGGTCGCCCGGCGGCACCTGCGCCGGGTCGTCCAGATCGAGCTCCCGCCCCGTGCCACGGCGGATCTCCGCGACCGCGTGGGCCATCGCGGACTGCATCCGCACGCCCAGCACGTCCAGTTTGAGCAGCCCGAGCTCCTCCACGTCGTCCTTGTCGAACTGGGACATGGGGAAGCCCTCGCCACTGGTGGGCACCACCGGCGTACGGGCGAGCAGCGAGTCGTCGGAGAGCAGCACCCCGCACGGGTGCATGGCGATCCCGCGCGGCAGCGCGTCCAGCGATTCGACGAGCTCCCACAGCCGCCCGTACGACTCCCCCCGTACGTCGCGCAGTTCGGGGAGTTCCTCCAGCGCGGCGCGGGCGTCGCGGGCCCTGATGTGCGGGAAGGCCTTGGCGAGCCGGTCGGTGACGGCCGGGTCCATGGACAGGGCGGCGCCGACGTCGCGGATGGCGTGCCGGACCCGGTAGGTCTCGGGCATGGAAACGGTGGCGACGCGCTCGGTGCCGAACCGGTCCATGATCCGCCGGTAGACCTCCAGCCGGCGGGCGGACTCCACGTCGATGTCGATGTCGGGCAGGACGCGCCGCCGCTTGGAGAGGAAGCGCTCCATCAGCAGGCCGTGGGCGACGGGGTCGGCGTGCGCGATCCCGAGCAGGTGGTTGACGAGGGAACCGGCTCCGGAGCCGCGGGCGGCCACCCTGATGCCCATCTCCTTCACGTCGTCCACCACTTGAGCGACCGTCAGGAAGTACGAGGCGAAGCCGTGGTAGGCGATGATGTCGAGCTCCTGGTGCATCCGCTCCCAGTACGCACGGTCACCCGCGTAGCCGCGCAGCACCATGCCCGCCGAGGCCCGGGAGGTGAGGACCCGCTGGGCGCTGCGGTGGGCCGCGCCGACGAGCCGGGCCTCGGGGAAGTGCACGGAACCCATGCCGAGGTCGTCCTCGGGGTCCACGGAGCAGGCCTCGGCGGTACGCCGGGTCTCCGCGAGCAGGCGCCTGGCGTCGGCGGGACGCAGGCCGGCCGCCTGCGCGATCCGGTCGGCGGCCTCGGCCATGGCGGCGGGGGCCTTGAGCCAGCGCTCGCCGCCGTCGAGCGGGTACGCGGGGTTGCGGGGGTCGATGGGGACCAGGCGGCGGGCCGCGTCGAGGATGTCGGCGACCGGGCCCTGGCCGGGGTCGGCGTAGCGGACGGCGTTGGTCAGCACGGCCGGAACACCCTGCTCGGCGGCGAAGCCGACGGTACGGGCGGCCAGCCGGAGCGAGCCGGGCCCGGTGCCGGTGCGGCCGTGGTGGACGGCCTCCAGACGCAGGGAGTCGCCGTAGATCTCCCGCCAGGGTGCGAGCAGCCGGGCGGCCCGGTCGGGGCGGCCCGCGGCGAGCGCCCGCCCCACCTCGGAGCCGGGCCCGAGCAGGACGAAGACGCCCTCCCCGCGCAGGGCCTCCCAGGGCACCAGCGGGACCTCGGCGGCCCCCGCGTGGGCGGCGGTGACCATCCGGCACAGCTCGGCCCACCCGGCGGCCCCGTCCCGGGCCAGGAAGACGGCGCGCGCGGCGGACTCGTCCACGAAGGCCCCGCCCTTGACGGGGGTGCGCCGCCGGTACGAGGCCTCGCCGGACCCGTCGCCCGCGGCGGATCCGGCCGGGCCCCCCGACCCGGCCGGGCCCGTCGCGGGCGGGACCGCCATGTCCACTCCGAACACCGGCCGGATGCCTGCCTGCGCACACGCCTTCGCGAACCGGACCGCGCCCGCGAGGGTGTCGCGGTCGGTCAGGGCGAGGGCGTCCATGCCCCGCTCGGCGGCGCGCTCCGCCAGCCGCTGCGGGTGTGAGCCTCCGTAGCGCATGGAGAACCCCGAAACGGTGTGCAGATGCGTAAAACCAGGCACCCGCGGCCTCCTGCTTCGCTCGAATGAACACCTCCCCCGCTCTCCACCATAGAGTAATTCGAATATTCGTGCGAAACACTTGTTCGATCACCTGAGCGGGCCGTGCGGGCGGCTCGGCGGTGTGCGGCTCGGCGGTGTGCGGCTCGGCCGCGCCGTATCCCGGGCGCTGCCCGGACCCGCGCCGTTGCCCTGCTGGCGGCTCGGCGGTGTGCGGCTCGGCCGGATCCACGCCGGGCTCTGCCCGGACCCGCGCCTCAAACGCCGGCGGGGCTGGAAGTGGCGGGCCTGTCGGCAAGGTGTCGGGGCGGGGTGCCGGGGCGGGGTGTCTCCTCGGCTCGGCGCGTGCGGGCATGTCTCGGCTGTACCCGGTGGTCGCGCGCTCGTCCTGCGGGGACACCCCACCCCGTCCCCCCACCCCTCAGGCTGTCGAAGCCCACGGGGGATGGGAGCCGGGCTGTCGCAGCCCAGCCGTGGGGCGGGGACACGCAGGAGGGTCCCCGCAGGACGAGCGCGCAACCCAGGCCGTACGGCAGAACCGCGGCCGCCTGGCGCGAGCCGAGGAGACCCTCGTGCGGGGCACCGACCCACACCACCAAGCCCCGCCGGCGATTGAGGCGCGGGTCCGGGCAGCGCCCGGCGTGGATCCGGACCCGCCGTACACCGCCGAGCCGCCCGCAGGGCACCCCGCAGGGGACCGGGTCAGGACCGGTGGACCACCTCGCCCGCCACCACGACCGTCTCGGCGACCGTGCCCGGGATCTCGTCCGCCGGGACGGTGAGGATGTCCCGGGACAGGATCACGAAGTCCGCCGCCTTGCCCACCGTGAGGGAACCGCGCTCCCGCTCAAGGAAGTTGGCGTGGGCCGAGCCCATCGTGTAGCCGTACACGGCCGTCGCCACGTCCACCGTCTCGGCCGGCTGCCAAGCTGGGCCGCCGCCGGACAGCGGGCGGCGCGTCACGGCCGTGTAGATGCCGATCATCGGGTCCATCTCCGCCACGTTCCAGTCGCTGGAGAACGCCAGCACCGCACCCGCCTCGTGCAGGCTCCGCATCGGCCAGGCCTTGTGCCAGCGGTCCTCGCCCACGTTCTCCGCCCAGTCCTGGCCGGGGCCCGCGATCTCCGGCGCGCAGTGCCTCGGCTGCATGCACGCGATCACGCCGAGCTCCGCGAAGCGCGGTACGTCCGCCGGGTCCAGGCACTCCACGTGGACCACCTGGTGGCGGGCGTCGCGCGGGCCGTTGAGGGTCCGCGCGTGCTCCACCGCGTCCAGGACGGTCCTGATGCCCCGGTCGCCGGTCGCGTGCACGAAGCACTGGAAGCCGCGGGCGTCCAGCTTCGCCAGCAGTTCCGCGAACTCCTCCGCCGGGTAGAAGGTCTCGCCCCGGTGCGCGCCGCATCCGGTGTACGGCTCCAGGAGCGCGGCCGTACGCGGTTCCACCACGTCGTCGATGTAGAGCTTGAGCGGGCCGACCCGCAGCCGGTCCCCGGCGAATCTCCTTGCCGCGTCGGCGAATTCGTCCAGGTCGGCGTCGCCGGTGCCGCGCGGGTGGAACAGTGCCGCGACGATCCGTGAGCGCAACCGCCCTTCCGAGCGGGCCCGTTCGAAGAGTTCGAGGTCGTCGAGGGAGTTCTGCGGCTCGACCACCGTGGTGATGCCGAAGCCGATGGCGTCGTCGAGGCTCTTGGCGAGCCGCCCGTACTGCCGGTCCGGCGAGGCCCACGGCACGCCCAGCTCGCGCAGGGCCCGGTGGCCGTCGCGGGAGAGTCCCTTGATGGCGAAGTCCTTGACGAATCCGGTGGGTTCGCCGGTCTCCGGGTCCACCGCCGCCGTGCCGAAGGGGAGGTCGGTGCGGTCCCGGGAGACTCCGAGCCGCCGCATGGCCGCCGTGTTCAGCCAGGCCGTGTGCACGTCGTACGAGAGCACGATCGCCGGGGTGTCCCCGGTGACCGGGTCCAGGTCGGCGGCGCACGGCATCCGCCCGCCCGGGATGGCGGAGTAGTCGAAGGCCTCGGCCTCGATCCACCCGGCGTCCGGGTTGGCCTGCCGCCAGGCCAGGATCCGCTCGTGGATGCCGCCCAGGGTGCGCACGCCGGCGAGCTGGACGCAGTCCGCGTCGGAGCCGAGCCGGACGTGGTTGTGGGCGTCGATGAAGCCGGGCAGGACCAGCTTGCCGCCCGCGTCGATCCGCTCGGTGTCCGGGCCGGCCCAGGCGGCGGCCTCGTCGTCCGGGCCGACCCAGACGATCAGGCCGTCGTGGACGGCGAGGGCCTCGGCAGCGGGCAGGTCGGGATCGACGGTGTGGATCCGGGCTCCGGTGAGCAGCAGGTCGGCGGGGAAGGGGTGGCGTGTCATGCGGGGGTGCTCCATCGGGTGTGCGGTGTCGTTCAGGCGGCCGGGGCGTACGCCGCGACCCGGCGGCGGGTGAGGGCCCAGTAGGTGAGTCCGGAGACGACCGAGCCGAGCAGCGTGAGGTCGGCGCCGCCGAGCGGGGCGACCAGCGGCCCGGTCCACAGCTCGGAGTCGCAGGTCAGGGCGGCGAAGGCCATACCGGCGAGCAGGGCGGTGATGCCGGCGGGGTGGTAGCCGGAGCGGTACCAGTAGGCGCCCGCGCTCCCGGCGTGCAGCGCGTCGGCGTCGTAGTGGCAGCGGCGCAGCAGCATGTCGGCGAGGAAGACGCCGCCCCAAGGGGCGAACACGATGATCAGCAGGGAGAGGAAGGAGAGGAGGGAGGTGGTGAAGTCGGTGAGGAAGAGCGCGGCGAGCGAGCCGGCGGCGGTGACGGCGGCGCTGATGACGATGGCCCGGGCGCGGCTCCACGGGATGCCGAGGACCTGGAGGTTCAGGCTGGAGGAGTAGAGCGTGATGATCGAGTTGGTGACCGAGCCGCCGAGTACGAGAGCCAGGAACAGCGGCTGGAACCAGCCGGGGAGCAGGCTTTCGGCCCCGGCGACCGCGTCGGTCATGTCGGTCTGGGTGGCGGCGGCGACGCCCGCGACGCCGAGGGCCACGGAGGAGAGGAAGCCGCCGAGGGCGCCCATCCAGGTGATGGACCTCAGCGAGGTGGTCCGGGGCAGGTAGCGGGTGTAGTCGGCGGGCATCGGCAGGTACGAGAAGGGTCCGGCGAGCATGACCACGAAGGCGAGGCTCCAGCCGGAGAGCCCGGGGGCGGCGGCCGGGGCGGCGGTGTCGGTGCCGGGCAGGACGAAGAGGAGCAGGACGCCGAAGCCGGCGGCGAGGACGTAAGCCATCCAGCGTTCGGCGAACTGCACGGTGGCGTGGCCCCACATGGCGACGGCGAAGGTCAGCGCGAGGGTGACCAGGAGGGCGACGGCGCGGCCGGCGGTGCCGCTCTGCCAGCCGATCTCGGCGAAGAAGACTTCCAGCGCGAGGGTGCCCACCACGGTGTTGACGATGGTGTAGCCGATGCTCACCACCCAGTTGAGGACGCCGGCCGGGAAGTTGCCGCGTACGCCGAAGGCGGCGCGGGAGATGACCAGGGTGGCGGTGCCGGTGCGGATGCCGCTGAGTCCGGCGGCACTGATGGCGAAGAAGGAGAGTCCGCCGATCACGACCACGGCGGTGGCCTGCCAGAAGGAGAGCCCGAAGGCGACGGCGAGGGCGCCGTTGATCACGTAGGTGAAGGTGAGGTTGGAGCCGAACCAGAGCCAGAACAGGTCTTTGGCGCTGCCGTGGCGTTCGGCGTCCGGAATCGGGTCGATGCCGTGTGTTTCGACCCGGAACACCTCGTCGACGTCGACTGTCTCCTGCTGCCCCATGGCGGACCCCTGACCTTGAACGATCTTGAATGGCGTTCTAACTTCTTGAACGGCATTCAAGATGAGGGCTGGACCGCGACCCCGTCAAGACCCTGTCCGGGATAAGGTCGGTCCACGAAGATCCGGAGGGCGGGAGCGGTGGCGGGAGCAGCACGGCGGCGCGACGGGCAGATCGCCCAGGAGCGGATGCTGGAAGAGGCCATGGCGGCCATCGCCGAGGACGGACTGGCCGCGCTCACCATGTCCGCGCTGGCCGAGCGCCTCGGCACCAGCGGGGGCCACATCCTGTACTACTTCGGCAGCAAGGACCGGCTCCTGCTGGAGGCCCTGCGCTGGAGCGAGGAGCAGCTCACCGGGGAGCGCCGGGCGCTGCTGGGTCGCAGGGTGACGGCGGCGCGCAAGCTGGACCAGTTCCTGGAGCTCTACCTCCCCGAGGGCCCCCGCGACCCGCGCTGGACGCTGTGGATCGAGCTGTGGGCCCGTACCGCCTCCAATCAGCCGCTGAAGGCCGCCCAGGAGGAGATCGACGACAGCTGGCAGCGGGACCTGGAGGCGCTCCTGGCCAAGGGTGTGGTCCAGGGCCGCTTCGCGCCCACGGACGTGCCCGCGCGGGCCTCGGAGCTGCTCGCCCTGCTGGACGGCCTGAGCACCCGGGTCGTCCTGGGTCAGCGCGGCGCGGACCGCGCCCGCGCCCTGGAGCAGGCCCGCTCGGCGGCGGCCCTGCTCGTGCCCCGCATCTGAGACGAGGGCCCGGCCGGCGCTTCTCGCACCCGCCGGTCAGGAACTCCCCTCTTTTCCCGACTTGGCGACTCGACCTGATGACCCGGACTGCCGACTCGACCTGATGACCCGGACTGCCGACTCGGCCCGCCAAGTCAATTCGACAGCCAAAAGCGGAAGCCACCGCACCAAAAAGGCCATTCACGGCGACCGGGCATCCATTCACGCCCGTTCACTCCCCTCATGCGCCCCCTTGACCAGGGCATATGCAAGCGGAACAAAGGCCTTCCCGGACTCGTGAAGGCATTCACAAGAATTCCGCCGGAAGTGCGCCCTACCGCACTCCTCCCCCAGCACGCACAATCGCGGTGACGACTCACATCGACCGTGAAGGAGGGAGCGCGTGCGCAATCAGGTGCGCACAGCGGACGGGCGCGCTCTGACCGTGGAGCGCTGGGGCGATCCCGACGGTAAACCCGTCTTTCTGCTGCACGGCATGCCCGGCAGCCGCCTCGGCCCGGCCCCCCGGGGCATGGTCCTCTACCAGCGCCGGATGCAGCTCATCGCCTACGACAGACCCGGCTACGGCGGCTCCGACCGCCATGTGGGCCGCACCGTCGCCGACGTGGCCCAGGACGTGGCCGCCATCGCCGACGCCCTCGGTCTGGACACCTTCGCGGTCGCGGGCCGCTCCGGCGGCGCCGCCGGAGCCCTGGCCTGTGCCGCCCTCCTCCCGGACCGGGTCACCCGGACCGCGGGAATGGTCGGCCTCGCCCCCCGGGACGCGGAGGACCTGGACTGGTTCGCCGGAATGGCCGCGTCGAACGTCCGGGAGTACACCACCGCCACCGACGACCCCGAGGAGCTGGCGGCCCGGCTGATCCCGCGCGCCGACGGCATCCGCAAGGACCCCGGCCGGCTGCTGGACGAACTGCGCCGGGAGCTGACCGACAACGACCGCATGATCGTCTCGGACGCCGGCCTGCGGGCGATGCTCCTGCGGAACTACCGGGAGGGGCTGCGCCATTCGGCGTACGGATGGATCGACGACGTCCTCGCCTTCAGCCGCCCCTGGGGCTTCGACCCGGCCGACATCCGCTGTCCGGTGCTGATCTGGCACGGCGAGCTCGACGTATTCTCCCCCGTGGGCCACTCCCGCTGGCTGGCCCGCCGCATCCCCGGGGCCACGACCAACATCGTTCCCGCCGCCGCGCACTTCGCCTCCCTGCGCGCGCTGCCCGACGTACTGAACTGGCTGCTGCGCGACCTCCCGGCACCGGATCTCACCGAACAGCAGCCCGCGTAGGGACGGTTGACCGCGCAGGACCGCGCTCTTCCTGCTGTTCGGCGGGGGCGGTTCCGCGTCGGCCGGGCCGGACTCCCGGCCAACCGGACACGCCCTCGCATCGCACCAGGTCAGCGAGGTACCACCGGCGCAGGTCCGGTCCGGACGGGGCCGCCGCCGGGACCCCCGGCGATGAAAAGGATCTTTCCTTGCGGCAAACGGCCGAATCCGCCCTCTTGAGAAATCCGCCACGCATTGCATGGAAGTCTTGACCAGGCGTCATGTCTCGTGTTGCCAAGGGGGACTGTCCTAGTAAAGTCCCTGCTTGACAGCAGCATGTAGCCGTTGTCATTCACATGTCCATTCCACATGGCTTCCCCAAGGACGGTGCCGTGAACACTTCAGCATCCCCCGCGACCAGCTCGGTCAAGGCCCACCGGGTCCCGCTCAGCAAGATCGACGTCCACACCGCGGCCGCGGCGACGACGCTCGGTCGCGTGCTGCCGGCCGAATCTGCTCGTCCGGTTCAGGCACCGATCTTCAACTCCGCACTCTGACCCGAACTCGGCGCTCTAGACTGGCGGAATGACCGGCCTGATCGCATTTCGCGAGATCGTCCTAAAGGTTCACAGCAGATGCGATCTTGCTTGTGATCATTGCTACGTCTACGAACACGCAGATCAGAGCTGGCAGGCCCGGCCGAAAGTGATCTCCCCCGAGGTCATTTCGCATACCGCGTCCAGGCTCGCCGAACATGCCCGTGACCATGCACTCCCCTCCGTCACGGTGATTCTCCATGGAGGGGAACCCCTGTTGGCGGGCACGGCCCGGCTCCGCCTCGTGTGCGAGGAGTTCACCCGGGCGCTCAGCGGGATCGCCGCCCTCGACCTGCGGATCCACACCAACGGGCTCCAGCTCAGCACCCGTTACCTCGACCTCTTCGACGAGTACGGCGTCCGGGTCGGCATCTCCCTCGACGGGGACCGCGCCGCCAACGACCGCCACCGCCGCTTCGCCGACGGCCGTACGAGCCACCCGCTGGTCCTGGCCGCCGTCGCGCTGCTCCGCTCCGAGCCGTACCGCCACCTCTACCAGGGCCTGCTCTGCACCGTGGACGTGGCCAACGATCCCGTCGCCGTACTGGACGCGCTGGTCGAACTGGAGCCCCCGCGCGTGGACTTCCTGCTCCCCCACGCCACCTGGGAGACACCCCCGGCCCGCCCCGACGGTGCCCCCGACGCCTACGCGCGCTGGCTGCTGCGGATCTTCGACCACTGGGACCGGCTGGGACGCCCGGTGCCCGTACGGCTCTTCGAGTCCCTGCTCTCCACCCTGCGCGGCGGCCCCAGCCTCACCGAGTCGCTCGGCCTCGCGCCCACCGACCTCGTCGTCGTCGAGACCGACGGGACCCTGGAACAGGTGGACTCCCTCAAGAGTGCCTTCGAAGGGGCCGCGGCCACCGGCTTCAATGTCTTCGACCACGCATTTGACCAGGTCGCGACCCATCCAGGGGTCCGCGCCCGGCAGCTGGGCCTCGCGGGCGTCAGCGACTCGTGCCGCCGGTGCCCCGTCGTACGTTCGTGCGGGGGCGGGCTCTACACCCACCGCTACCGCGACCGGAACGGCTTCGACAACCCCTCCGTCTACTGCACCGACCTGCGCGAGCTCGTGGACGGGGTCGAGGGCCGCACCGCACCGCGGGAGACCGCGCCGCAGCTGACCGACCCGGCCGAACTCGCCCGCTCCCAGGAGGAACTGACCCGGATCCTGCTGGCCCGGCTGCACGCGGACCTCGCCGCCGACCCCGGCTGGGCGCACGCCTGGGAGATGCTGGCCGCCGTGGAGGGGGCCGGGGAGGCGGGCCCGGACGCGCTGGACGCCGTACTGGACCACCCCTTCACCCGGACCTGGGTACTGGCGGCCCTGGACGCCGCCCGCGACGGCAGGCAGGACGCCCCGGAGGCGGCGCGCCGGCTGACCGCGCTGGCCGCCGCGGCCGTGCTCCGCGGCGGACTGGACCTGCCGGCCGAGGTGGCCTACCGGGACGGTGAGGTGTACCTGCCGACGCTGGGGCTGCTGCGGCTCGGGGAGCCCGGCACGGAGGGCCGGGCCGCGCTGCACGTCACCGCCGAGGGGTACGCCGTACGGGACGGCCGTGCCGAGCACCGGTTCGGGCCCACGGCGGGGGACGCCCGCTGGCAGCCCGTACGCACCTGGTCGCCCGGGCCGGACGCGGCCCCGGTGGCCCTGGAGGACCTCGACCCGTACCGCAACTGCTTCCCCCGCCCGCCCAGGCTCCGCCTCGGCGCCGGGGAGGCCGAGGAGTGGCGGGGCAGGCTGGACCGGGCGTGGGCGCTGCTGCACAAGGCGGTGCCGGAGTTCGCCCGGGCGGCGGCCACCGGGCTGACCACGCTGACCCCGCTCGCGGGCGGCCCGCGGGCGGGCGGCTGGGGCGAGGCCGGACGGCACGGGCCGGGGGCGCTCGGGGTGCCGTACGCGGCGGGGGTGCGGGAGACCGCGCTGGCGCTGCTGACCGGGCGGCGGCGGACCAGGCTGCGGGCGCTGACCGAGGTGGCCGACCTGTACGCGCTGGACGGTCAGTGGCAGCACCGCTCGCCGTGGCGGGAGCGGCCGGTACCGGTGTCCCGGCTGCTGGCGGACGTGCACGAGCGGGTGGCGGTGGAGGCGTACCGGCGGGCCACGGCGGCGCCCGAGCCGGGCGGCTCGGACCGTATCCACCGGGCCCTGGACCGGCTCTCGGAGGCGGCCGAACTGACCGTCACCGGGAAGAGCCTGGTCGCGGAGCTCCGGTACGAGCTGAAGACGGTCGACGCGTGACCGCGCCCTCCCCGGCGCCGTCCTCCGCGCCCTCCCCGGCGCCGTCCTCCCCGACGCCGTCCTCCGCGGCCTCCCCGGCGTCGCCCCCCGCGCCGTCCTCCGCGCCCGGCAGGCTCCGGCTCGCCGTGCAGTTGCGGCTGGCCGGGGTCCGCCCCGGCATGCGGCTCGTGGTGCACTCCGCCCTCGGCGGGACCGGGCTGCGCGCGGAACTGCTGCGCGACGCCCTGACGGGCGTCCTCGGGCCGCGCGGCACCCTGGTGGTCCCGGCGTTCACCCCGGAGAACTCCAAGACCTCCACCGCCCACCTGGAGCGGATCCGCGGTCTGGACGAGGCCGGGGTGCGCGCCTTCCGCGAGCGGATGTCCGCCTTCGATCCGGCGAGCACCCCGAGCCAGGGCATGGGGTCCTTGGTCGAGGCCGTCCGCACCGCGCCGGGCGCCGCGCGCAGCTCCCATCCGCAGACCTCCTTCGCGGCCCTCGGGGCGGACGCGGAGCGGCTGTGCTCGGGGCATCGCCTCGAAAGCCATCTGGGGGAAGAGTCACCCCTGGGAAAGCTGTGCTGGGAGGGCGGGCAGGTACTCATGATCAATGTGGGGTTTTCGGTCTGCACCGCTTTCCATCTCGCGGAGTACCGAATTCCGAAGCCCCCCTTGCGCATGTACGAGTGTGTGGTGAAGGTGAACCTTCCGGGGCAGCAAAGGCACCGTCAGGAGGAGGAGTGGACCGCATACGAGGACGTCGCGCTGGACGACAGCGATTTCGCGGAGATCGGTGACGCGTTCCCGGATTCACGGGTGCGCAGGGGGCGGGTGGGAGGTGCGTCGACCATGCTCTTCTCCCTCCCGGAGGCCGTCGATCACGCCCTTGACTGGATGACCGAAAACAGACGCTGATTGACTGAACGATGAGGGGATGTGGCGAAGCAGCTCCGGAATGATGTTTCTTCGCTTCGCATCTTCGGGACGGGGGTCGTGTGCCCGCATCAGGGGAGCCGTACTTTTTTCTCAGTTACGCACATACACCGAGGTTCGGGGCCGGGGGCCCCGACCCGGACATGTGGGTCGAGCGCCTTTTCCGTGATCTCTGCGGGCATGTCATGGCGCTGACGGACCTGCGCGCCGGGTACGACGTCGGGTTCATGGACCGGGAGATACGCAGCGGCGAGGGCTGGTCCGAACGGCTCGCCCGGGCACTCGCCAACTGCCGGGTCTTCGTTCCCCTGTTCTCGCCGCGGTACTTCGCCAGCGAGATGTGCGGGAAGGAGTGGTTCGCCTTCGCGCAGCGCGCCGTCCAGCACGGCGCGGTCAGCAACAAACAGGCCGAGGCCATCGTGCCCGCGTTATGGGTACCGGTGCCGCCGGAGCAACTCCCCGGCCCGGCCGAGCGGTTGCAGTTCAACCACAACACCTTCGGCGAGCGCTACGTCACCGACGGCCTGTACGGGCTGATCAAACTGCGCGGGTACGCCGAGCAGTACGAACAGGCCGTGTACGAGCTCGCCCGGCGCATCGTCCAGGTCGCCGAAACCGCGCACCTGGACCCCATCCGCCCGCTGGACTACCGCAACGTACCGAGCGCCTTCGGCTCCAGCGGCAGCCCGGCCCGCACCCTGCACGTGACGGTGGCCGCCGCCTCCCGGCACGATCTGCCCGAGGGCCGCACCCCCGAGTACTACGGGGACACCGCGCTGGAGTGGAACCCGTACCATCCGGTCGCCCAGCGGCCCATCGCCTACGTCGCCGAGGACCTGGTCAAGAACCTCAACTACCAGACCACCATGTCCTCCTTCGACGACGAGGCCGGGCACCTCGACAGCAAGCAGCTGCCGACCCGGCCGGAGATCCTGATCGTCGACCGGTGGGCGGTGGAGGACGAGCAGCGCCGCCGGCGCCTGGCCGCCTTCGACCGGGAGCCCCGGCCGTGGGTCAACGTGGTCGTGCCGTGGAACCGGTACGACCATCAGAGCCGGTCGAAGGAGAACGAGCTGGCCGACCGGCTGGAGCACACCATGCCCAAGACGATGAGCCAGGGCCGGGCCGCCTGCCGGGCCGCCGCGAACGGAGTGGCCAACGTGGAGACCCTCGGCCAGATCCTGCCGCAGGTGGTCGAGGCCGCCGCCCAGCAGTTCCTCAGACACGCGCAGCCGTATCCGCCGAAGGGCGACACCTCCATCGAACGGCCCCGGTTGCTGGGGCCGATGGGGATGAACGGGCCGCCAGGGCCGCCATCGCCCCGTGTCCCGTTCCCGCCCGACTCCGACCGGCACCGGGCCGGGCCGGCGGGGGCCGGCCTCCACGACAACGACGACAACGACACCGACCGGGGGGACGCGGATGACAGCGAGCAGTGACAACAGCGGCAGCGACAGCGACAGCCGTGACGGACGCATCGTCACCTTCTATTCGTACAAGGGCGGCACGGGCCGCACCATGGCGCTGGCCAACACCGCGTGGATCCTGGCGGCCAACGGCAAGCGGGTCCTCGCCGTGGACTGGGACCTGGAGGCCCCGGGCCTGCACCGCTTCTTCCACCCCTTCCTGGACCCCTCCACGCTGGGGGCCACCACCGGGGTCATCGATCTGATCAGCGAGTACGCCTGGGCGGCGACCAGCCCGGTGCAGCGGCCCGACGACTGGCACAAGGACTACGCGCGGATACAGCCGCACGCCGTCTCGCTCACCCCGGAGACCCACGGCTGGGAGTTCCCGGACGGCGGCACCCTGGACTTCGTCTCGGCGGGCCGGCAGAACCGCGAGTACTCGGCGACCGTCTCCACCTTCGACTGGGACAACTTCTACGACCGGCTCGGCGGCGGGCTCTTCTTCGACGCCTTACGCGCCGACATGAAGCGGAACTACGACTACGTCCTGATCGACAGCCGCACCGGTCTGTCCGACATCGCCGACATCTGCACCGTCCACCTCCCCGACATCCTGGTCGACTGCTTCACCCTCTCCGACCAGTCCATCGACGGCGCCGCGTCCGTCGCCCGCCAGATCGACGAGCGGTTCAACGACCGCGGCATCAAGATCTACCCGGTCCCGATGCGCATCGACGAGGGCGAGAAGGAGAAGGCCGACGCAGGCCGGGCGCTGGCCCGGATCAAGTTCGACCGCTTCCCGAACGGCCTGGTCGGGGACGAGCTCACCTCCTACTGGGGCGCGGTGGAGATCCCGTACCGCCCCTACTACGCCTACGAGGAGACCCTGGCCACCTTCGGCGACGAGGCCGGGCTCACCAACTCCCTGCTCTCCGCCTTCGAACGGCTCACCGCCGTGGTCACCGAGGGCCACATCACCTCCATGCCGGTCATCGGCGAGGAGGTCCGGCTGCGCATCAGGGACGCCTTCACCCGGCGCCGCCCGGCACTGCCCGCCGACCTGTTCCTGTCCTACGTCGCCGAGAACCGGATGTGGGCCGACTGGATCGAGTCGGTGCTCACCCGGGCCGGTTTCCGGGTCGTGCCGAAGGACGTCTCGGCCGAGCGGGCACCGGGAGCGGCCGCCGGGGACACCCTCGGGGGCGCGGGCATCAGCATCGACACGGCCGCCCGGACCGTGGTGCTCCTCTCCACGGCCTACCTCAAGTCGGCCCGGGCCGTGGACGTGTGGGAGCGCGCGGCCGCCGAGGACCCGACCGGGGGCCGGCGCCAGCTGGTGCCGCTGCGGGTGGGCGACGTACGGCTGTCCACGCCGTACATCGACCGCAACCCGGTCGACCTCTTCCGGCTCGACGAGGCGCACGCGACGACCGCCCTGCTGCGTGCGGTGGAGCGGCCCATGGCGCTGCCCGACAGCGTCAGCAGTGCCTCGCAGCCCGGTCCCCGCTTCCCGGGGACCGTCCCGAAGATCTGGAACGCGCCGCCCCGCAATCCCGGGTTCACCGGGCGCAGCATCGTGCTGGAGCGGATGCGCGACCAGCTCGGCGGGGGCATGGCCGTGGTGCTGCCGCAGCCGCAGACCCTGTTCGGGCTCGGCGGCGTCGGCAA
The DNA here is from genome assembly GCF_042894025.1 of Streptomyces sp. NPDC001549. Classification (NCBI taxonomy): domain Bacteria; kingdom Bacillati; phylum Actinomycetota; class Actinomycetes; order Kitasatosporales; family Streptomycetaceae; genus Streptomyces; species Streptomyces sp. NPDC001549. The sequence goes on along the minus strand of NZ_JBIAVJ010000030.1, from coordinate 64,242 downwards.
GACGCAGGTGGCGCTGGAGTACGTGCACCGGTTCATGGCCGACTACGACCTGGTGTGGTGGATCTCCTCAGAGCAGACCGACGACGTGGTCGCGGCCCTGGCGGAGCTGGCGGTGCGGCTGGGCGCGCAGACAGGCGAGGACATGGCGGCCGCCTCCCAGGAGGCGATCGATCTGCTGCGGCGCGGGGTCCCATCCTCCCGCTGGCTGCTGGTCTTCGACAACGCGGACGATCCCGAGACGCTCAAGCGGTTCTTCCCGCCGGGCGGGCCGGGCCATGTCCTGGTGACCTCCCGCAACCAGTCCTGGTCGCAGTACGGTGACGCGCTGCCGGTGGACGTGTTCCTGCGGGAGGAGTCCATCGAGCACCTCCAGCGCCGGGCCCCCGGACTCAGCAAGGACGACGCCGAGCAGGTGGCGGTGGCGGTGGGCGACCTGCCGCTGGCCGTCGAGCAGGCGGGTGCCTGGATCGCGGAGACGGCGACGCCGGTGTCGGCGTACATCGAGCAGCTGGCGCAGCAGGCCGCCCGCGTCCTGGCCCTGAACCAGCCGCCCGGTTACCCGGAGCCGGTGGCCGCCACCTGGAACATCTCCATCGAGCGGCTGCAGTCCCGGTCCCCGGCGGCCGTCCGGCTGCTCCAGCTCTGCGCCTTCCTCGCGCCCGAGCCGATCTCCGCGAACCTGCTCTACAGCAGGGAGATGATCGACGCCCTCAAGCCCTACGACTCCTCGCTGCAGGAGAAGCTGGTGCTGGGCCGGGTGATCCGGGAGATCGGCCGGTTCGCGCTGGCCAAGGTCGACCAGGTCAGCAACAGCATCCAGGTGCACCGGCTGGTCCAGGCGGTGATCCGGGCCCAGCTGAGCGAGGAGGAGCAGCGCGAGGCGCGGCACGCGGTCCACCGGATCCTGGCCGGGGCCCGGCCGGACGACGACGAGCCGATCGACAATCCGGAGACGTGGCCGCGGTTCAACACCATCTGGTCGCACCTGACCCCGTCGGAGGCCCGGTACTGCAAGGAACCGGAGACGCGCAGGCTGCTGATCGACCGGGTGCGCTACCTGTGGAAGCGCGGCGATTTCAAGGCCGCGTACGCGCTCGGCGAGGAACTGCGCGAGGCGTGGAAGGAGATGCTGGGCAACAACGACCTGCAGTACCTGTACCTGCGCTTCCACCTGTCGAACATCCTGCGCTCGCAGGGCCGGTTCGTGGAGGCGAAGGAGCTGGACGAGGTCACGCTGGAGCGGCAGAAGGCGGTGCTCGGCCCCTCGCACCCGCACACGTACATGACCATGAGCGGTCTGGCCAACACGCTGGGCGCGCTGGGTCATTACGGACAGGCGATGGAACTGGCGACCGAGGCGCACGAGGGCTTCAGCCAGATCTTCCACGAGGCGCACCCGCGCACGCTGGCCGCAGCGAACAACCTGGCGCTGAACCTGCGGCTCGTGGGTCAGTACACCAGGGCCCGGGAGATCGACCAGGAGGTGCACGACCTGCGCACGGAGGTGCTCGGGCCGGAGCACCCGTACACCTTGTCCTCCGCGCAGAACCTGGCCCGCGACCTGCGCGAGGTGGGCCGGTACGAGGACTCGGTGCAGCTGCTCAGCCGGACGTACGACACCTACAAGCGGACGCTGGGGAGCGCCTTCCCCGGCACCCTGTCGGCCGCGAAGAACCTGGCGGTGTCGCTGCGCCGGGCCGGCCAGCTGGAGGACGCCCTCCGGCTGACCACGGCCACCCGGGCCCGCTACCGGGCCAAGTACACCTCCGTCAACCCGGACCTGCTGTCCTGCGAGCTCAACCTGGCCTCTGACCTGTTCGCGACCGGGGATCCGGGCGGGGCGCGGGACCTGGCGCAGGAGGTGGTGGACGAGTACATGAAGGTGCCGGGCGAGCGGCATCCGTACACCCTGGCGGCCGTGAACAACCTGGCGGTCTTCCACTGGGGCACGGGCGCCGCGGAGACGGCGGAGACGATGCTGCGCCAGACGATACGGGGGATGCGGGACGTACTCGGCGACAACCACCCGCACACCGTCTTCGCCCACCTCAACCTGGCCAACACGAGGGCCGACCTGGGCGATCCGGAAGGCGCTCTGGAGCTGGAGCGGCTCGCGGTGATGCGGTTGCGCGAGGCGCTCGGGGCGCACCATCCCGAGACCCTGGCGAGCAGCTCCAACATGGCGGTCAGCCTGGACTCTATGGGCCGCAAGGAGGAGGCGGCCCGGCTGCGGGCGGAGGCGGTGTCCGAGCTGACCCGGCTGCTCGGTGAGGACCACAGCCTGACCCGGTACGCGCGCGACGAGCGGCGGGTCCACCGCGACCTGGAGCCTCTCGCCGTCTGATCCGAAGGCGGGCGGCGGGGGCTCCGCGACCGCGGGGGCCCCGCCGCCCGCCACCCGACAGCAGGGGGGGCGCTGTGACCGACAGCATGACCTTTCGAAACGAGGACCTGCCGGCCCTCTTCCACCACACCGACCAGGCGGCGATCTCCCGGCAGCGGGAGTCCACCCAGGCCACCCGCGCCCAGCTGCTTCTGCTGGTCGCGGCCGCGGCGGCCGCCGCGCTGCCCGCCGGTCCGAAGCTGGGCTCGATGTACCTCTTCGGGCTGCTGAGTGTGCTCGCGTACGTGGGGGTGCTGGGCGTGGGCATGCGGGCGACCCGCCGCCGGGCCCGCCCGCAGTGGCAGCTCAACCGCAGTGCGGCGGAGTTCATCAAGTCCCTGGCCTGGCGGTACGCGGTGCACGGGGCGCCGTTCGGCAGTGAGGTCGCCACGCCCGAGGCAACGTACCGCACCCGGCTGGAGGCGGGTCTGGCCGAGCTGCGGAAGATGGGCTGGGAGGATCCGCGGGGTGCCGGGACGGTGCCGGAGGGCGGGGAGATCACCGGCGCGATGCAGCGGCTGCGCGGGTTGGACTACCAGGCGCGGCGCGAGACGTACGTCCGGGACCGGCTGATCGAGCAGCGCAACTGGTACCGGCGGCGCACGGAGGTGTCCCGGCGGGCGACGAGCCTGTGGTCGTGGACGATCGTGCTGCTGACCTGCCTGGCGCTGCTGTTCGCGCTGCTGGGGTCGTTCGGTTCGGGTCCGGGGCCGAGGCTGACCGCGCTGCTGAGCGCGGCGGCGGCGGCCGGGATCGCCTGGAACGAGGTGCGCCGCCACCATCCGCTGATCGAGGCGCACACGCTGATCGAGCAGGACCTGGCGGCGATGATGGTCGTGATGCAGACGACCATCACCGAGTCGCAGTGGCCTTCATCGGTGTACGAGACGGAGCGGTACGTGTCCCCGCAGCACACGGACTGGCTGGTCCGGCATAGCAGTTGAGGGTGGGGAGGGCGTGGCTCAGTCCCGGGTCACGCCCTCGCACCAGATGACGGTGACCGGTTTGCCGAGTGCCCGCGCGTAGGCGACGATCTCGGCGGTGCCGCCGTGCCCGCGGGCGGGCTGCCCGTCCCAGACGGCGACGAGCCGGTCGCAGGAGTCGGCGATGTAGGTGCCGGCGGCGTAGTAGGCCTCGTCCGTGGAGCGGGCGAAGTCCATCCGGACCTCCTGGGTGGCCCGGTTCTTGAGGCCCCGGTAGCGGGCGAGGGCCTCGGCGCCTTCGAAGGCGTCCTCGTAGTCCCCGCTGGGGATCACCACGGTGAGGTCGGCGCCGTGTTCGAGGGCGATGGCGGCGAACAGCTGGTCCGCTCCCTCGGCGAGGCTGGAGAAGGCCTCCAACGGTCCTTCGTGGCCGCCCAGTACGGCGCGCAGGCCGCCCTCCACATGGCCGAGCACCGAGTCGGGAATGGCTCGGTGCCCGGTCACGCCGATTCGTTTCATGCAGAAACCAGCCTCCCCCGTGGACACGGCCGCCTGGAACATCCTCCCAGAAGGCGGGAGGACGTCCAGGGGTGCGACGGGGGCGCGTGACTCACCGTCAGTAGACGCTGACCCCGTAGGCGTTGAGGGCTTCGACCACGGGCTGGAAGAAGGTCGTGCCGCCCGAGGAGCAGTTGCCGCTGCCGCCGGAGGTGAGGCCGACGGCGCGGGTGCCCGAGTAGAGCGGGCCGCCGCTGTCGCCGGGTTCGGCGCACACGTTGGTGCGGATCATGCCGTAGACGATGTCGCCGCCGCCGTAGTTGACGGTGGCGTTGAGCCCGGTGACCCGGCCGCTGTGGATGCCGGTGGTGGAGCCGCGCCTGGTCACCGACATGTTGAGGGTGGCGTTCACGGCGCTGGTGATGTCCTGGCTGCCGACGGTTCCGGGGGGAGCCGGCGTGTTGCTGGCGTACTTGATGAGGCCGTAGTCGTTGGTCGGGAAGCTGGAGCCGACGGTGGAGCCCACGACGGCGGTGCGGGCGGAGTTGCTCCACCAGGTGCCCGCTCCGTCGGTGCAGTGCCCGGCGGTCAGTGCGTAGTAGTTGCTGCCGCTGCGCACGTTGAAGCCCAGCGAACAGCGCCAGCTCGTGGCGTAGATGGCGTCGCCGCCGGACACCAGTTTGGTGAGCTTGCCGGGGATGCGTTCGATGCGCAGGGCTCCGACGTCGGCTCCGGCCTCGCGCTTGATTCTCGCGATACCGGCCTCGGAGACCGTGGAGTCGGCGGAGACCACGAGGGTTCCGGTGGCGGGGTCGGTGTGCCAGGCGGTGCCCGCCACGTTGGCGCGCAGGACGGATGCGCCGGCCGAGGCGAGCCGGTCGGCGCTGAAGGCCGTGTCCTTGCCGTCCCGGCTGGAGTCCGCGCTCGCGGCCGTGGGGACGGCGAGCGCTGCGGCGGCGGCCAGGCCGGTGGCCGCCGCGAGCAGCCTGGTACGGGTCATGCGCTTGATCCTCACTTCTCGTCCTCCTGGAGAGGGTTGGGGGCCCGGCGGTTGTGGGGGTGCCAGAGCCCGTGAGGCGCAGCCGGGGGCACGGCGGGCGCATGAACTTTGGCCGTGCCCCTGACAAGCGCTGTCGGGAGTGTCCTGTCGTCAGATACCGGTCGCAAGAGCGGCTTTCAGCCTCCGCTCGCCCGCCGTCACCTCGAAGGGCAGCGTGTTCCCGGGCGGCGGGAAAGGGCAGATGAAGTGGTCCGCGAAGGCGCAGGGAGGCAGCGGGGAGCGGTTGAAATCCACCGCGATCGCACCTCGCGCGTCGGGTATGCCGGGCTTGGGGAAACGGAAGCGGTGGCTGGAGCGCCCGCCGGTGGCGTCGCCGAAGACGGCCCAGAGGCTGCCGTCGTCGGCGTCGACGGCGACCTGGAGGGTGTGCCCGGCTCCCCCGAAGAAGAAGACCGGCTCCCCGCCGAGGCCGAGTCCGCGCGCCCGCCCGTCGGCGTTCCCCACCTCGACGCTCCGGTCCTCGGCGTACGGCCGGAATCGCCCCGGCCGTACGAAGGCGGGGTCGTAGGGGGTGACCTCGATGCCGGTGCAGGTCCGGCGGGCCTCGGAGGCGGGGTCGCAGACGCGGACGCCCCACTCCCCCTCGCGCCGGATCACCACGATCCGGAGCTCCCCTGCGGAGAGCCGGGAGCGCGCGGGCGGGGCCTCGTCGGCGCCCAGTACGACGTCACCCGTGAAGGGCTCGCCGTCGAGACGGACGGAGTCCCCGGCGGTGGCGGTCAGCGCCACGCCGGTCTCCGTCCGGCGCCAGTGCCCCGGAACGGCCGGAATTCGACCTTCCGGGTAGTCGGCGAGCCAGAGGGTTCCGGTCAGCGCGAGGGGGCCGTAGGGCGCGGACACGGCCGCCGCCCTGCGCTCGTGCCATTCCCGCCACGCGGCGTGCGGGTCGTCTGCGTCGTCGCTCATCCCGCTCAACCCTTCCACGCGGGTCCGGACGGGAATCCCCGCGTACGCCGTCCGGACCTGTGAAATCTGAAAGAGCCTCAGCAGTCGCAGCCGCAGCAGTCACAGCTGCAGCAGCCGTCTCCGCCTCCGCCCCCGCTCCCGCTCCCGCCACCGCCGCTGGAATCACTGGTGCCGTTGCAGCAGTCGCAGCAATCACAGGAGTCGCACCACGGGTCCCGCTTCTTCCGGGACCACGGGCCCTCGTGCTCGGTGCAGCACATCTGGCAGGTGCAGAACAGCCCGATGGCCACCGCGCAGCCCGCGAGCAGTCCGCGGCGGGGCCGCTGCGGGGGCGGCGCGCCACCGAATCCGCCCGGGCCCGTGGGCGGCATCCCGGGGCCGCCCGCTCCACCACCGTACGGAGCCCCGCCGTACGGGTTCTGGCCGTAGGCGTCCTGGCCGTACGGGTTCCCGCCCTGGCCGCCGTACGGCTGGCCCGCGTACGGGTTGCCGCCCTGCCCGGCGGAGGCCGTCGCCGTGTGGCCGCAGCTGCCCGTGCCGAAGGCCCGGTCCACCGAGGTGCGCAGCTCGTGCACGAGCAGCCGGTGGGCGAGGCCCGCGTCCGTGAACTCGACCTCGCCCAGGGCCAGCCTGATGCCGTGGAGGGCGTCGTCGCAGAGCCTGCGGGCTTCGGTGAGCGAGGTCCCGGTGGCGGTGAGCGGGTTCCAGGCGCCCGCGACGGCGTCGGCGCCCTGGTCCTCCACCGCGTCCAGCAGGTGCGCGAGCCGGCCGAAGTACCGGCCGGCCTCGGCCAGCGCGGGGGCGTTGCCTGGCCGTCCGGCCAGCTGCGCGGTATGCGCGAAGGCGGCGGCCGTCGCGGTCTCCGTCGGCTCGGTCACCACGAGCACGGGGGTGCCGAGACCCGCGAGCGTCTCGATGCCCGCCTGCCGGTCCACGGCGTCGACGAGCACGGCGGTGTCGAAGCCGAGCGAGGCCCCGGTGCGGGCTCCGGCCCGGTCCCAGCCGCGGGCCACCTTGCGCGCGGCGGCGGCTATGGGAGCGCGGGCCAACAGCCCGTCCCGGTCGGCCACGTGGTCGCGCACCTTGGCGGAGGCGAGCACGAGCGAGACGGCGGCGGCGAGCCGCGCGCCCTCGCCCTGGGCCACGGAGGCGGTGCGCATCCCGCGCAGCGGGCAGGGCCCCGCGGTGCGCCGGGCCTCGGGCGCGGTACCCGACTGAGCCTCCGTCAGAACGGAGACGAGCAGCCCGTCATAGTTCGTCACGATCCGGGCGAACTGTCCGTGATCTCCCCGAAGTGCCAGGCACAGCCCGCACAGATGGGCCATCCACTCCGCCTTGAACCGCTCTCCCAACCGGTGCGTGCAAGGTCTGACGATGCCGAACAAGCTGCTTCCCCCGTGTGTCGTACGCGTGCTTGCCGGGCATCGTATCGACCCGCGCGTTTCACCCGTACGTCCGCGTCGCTCACCCGTACGGCGGCGGCGGTCGTATTTTCACTCAGTCAGCAGTGGTAGCCACCAGGATCCTTGACCGTGCAACGGATGTTCTGCACCAGTACCGTCACGAAACCCCTGCGCGGCGACTATCCACTTGGCGCGTTGTCAGCATCATGGACGAGCATAGGGGCAGCGGAGAGAAGACAGACTGACCGCGGTGAAAGGAGGCAGTCCATGGGTTCGGTGCGCAAGGCGAGTGCCTGGCTGGGTCTCGTGGAGGACAGCGACGACGAGCGCTACTACGACGACGACTACGCGGAGGCCCCCCAGGGTTCGGTGGCCGGCCCCGGCGAGCAGTGGGTCACCGACCCGCGGGTCCGGGTGGCCTCCCAGTCGGCCGTGGAGCACGGCCGTCGCATCGCGACGGTCACCCCGGACGGTTTCCGTGACGCGCGGGGCATCGGCGAGCTGTTCCGCGACGGGGTCCCGGTGATCGTCAACCTGTCGTCGATGGACCCGGGCGACGCGAAGCGCGTCGTCGACTTCGCGGCCGGACTGACCTTCGGGCTGCGCGGTTCGATCGAGCGGGTGGCGACCAGGGTCTTCCTCCTGACCCCGGCCGACACCCAGATCGTCAGCGGCGAAGCGGGCGGCCGCTCACGCGACTTCTTCAACCAGAGCTGAGCAGGGCTCTCACCGGAAGGCGTCCAGGCCGGTGAGCGCCTTGCCCAGCACCAGCTGGTGCATCTCGACGGTGCCCTCGTAGGTGAGGACCGATTCGAGATTGGTGGCGTGCCGCATGACGGGGTATTCGAGCGAGATCCCGTTGGCGCCGAGGATGGTCCGCGCGGTGCGGCAGATCTCGATGGCCTCGCGGACGTTGTTGAGCTTGCCGAAGCTGATCTGCTCCGGCCGCAGGGTGCCCGCGTCCATGCGGCGGCCCAGGTGGTGGGCGAGCAGGATGCCCTTGTGGAGTTCCAGGGCCATGTCCGCCAGTTTGGCCTGGGTGAGCTGGAAACCGCCGATCGGCTTGCCGAACTGCTCCCGCGTCCTCGCGTAGTCGAGCGCGGACTCGAAACTGGCCCGCGCCGCGCCCATGGATCCCCAGATGATCCCGTACCGCGCGTGGCTGAGGCAGCCGAGCGGCCCCTTGAGCCCGGTGACCAGCGGCAGCACCGCGTCGGCGGGCAGCCGTACGTCGTCCATCACCAGCTCGCTCGTGACGCTGGCCCGCAGCGACCACTTGTGCTTGATCTCCGGCGCGGAGAACCCGGGGGTGTCGGTGGGCACCGCGAAACCGCGGATCCCCTCGTCGGTCTGCGCCCACACCACGGCGACCGCCGCGACGGAACCGTTGGTGATCCACATCTTGCGGCCGTTCAGCACCCAGTCGGTGCCGTCGCGCTTGGCGTAGGTCCGCATCGCCGCGGGGTCCGATCCCACATCGGGCTCGGTCAGCCCGAAGCAGCCGATCAGCTCGCCCGCGGCCATGCCGGGCAGCCAGCGCTGCTTCTGCTCCTCGGAGCCGTACTTCCAGATCGCGTACATGGCGAGCGACCCCTGCACCGACACGAGCGACCGGATCCCGGAGTCGGCGGCCTCCAGCTCCAGGCAGGCGAGCCCGTACTGCACGGCGCTGGCGCCGGCACAGCCGTAGCCCTGGAGGGACATCCCGAGCGCCCCGATGCCGCCGAGCTCCCGGGCCAGCTCACGGATCCCGGGCAGCTCGCCGCTCTCGTACCACTGCGCGATGTTCGGCAGCACCCGGTCGGCGGCCCAGGCGCGGACGGTGTCCCGGACGGCGAGGTCCTCGGGCCCGAGGAGCTCGTCGAGCCCGAGCGGATCATGGGGCAGGAACGCGGACACTGGGCCTCCCGGCGGCCTGAGACAGAACCTAGCAGCGCAAGTTTTGCGCTCGCCCGAAGCTATTCGCCCGGGCCGGGCAAATCCAGCCCCCACCGACCCGGCCCCGCCGCACCACCTCAGCCCCGCCGACGTTCGAGGCGATCTTTCAGCCCCGCCGGCGTTTGAGGCGATCTTTCAGCCCCGTCGGCGTTCGAGGCGATCTTTCAGCCCCGCCGGCGTTCGAGGCGATCTTTCAGCCCCGCCGGCGTTTGAGGCGCGGGGGTCCGGGGCGGCGCCCCCGGCAACGGCGCCGCACCCGGCGGCACCGGACGGCGTCAGCCCGCCTGCTCAACCGGGGTCGGCCGCACCTCACCCTTCGCCTGCGCGGGCAACCGCACCGCCTCGCCGGCGGCCGGCGCCGCCACATCCTCCGCCGCCCCGCAATCCATCGCCCGCGGCAGCTTCAGCGCCATCACCGCCCCCGCGAACAACAGCACGGCGCTCACCAGCAACGTCACATGCAGTCCGTGCACGAACGACTGCCGCGCCGCCGCGTGCAGCGACGCCCCCGCCGGCCCCCCGAGGTGCGCCGCGATCTGGTAGGCCTCGCCCAGAGAATTCGCCGCGCCCGCCGAATCCGCCGCCGTCACCCCCGGCACGCCCACGAGCCCCGGCCGGTACGCGGCGTTCATCACGCTGCCCAGCAGTGCGATGCCCATGCCCGCGCCCAGCTGGTACGAGGTCTCGCCGATCGAGGCCGCGCCGCCCGCGGTGGCCGCCGGGGCCTCGCTCAGCATCGACTCGTACGCGGCGAACAGCGTGGTCTGCAGCCCGAAGCCGAGCAGGATGAAGCCGATGGTCAGCAGCAGCGGCCGGTCCTGCTGTCCCATGAGCGTCAGCAGCAGCACGGCCGACGCGGTCAGGACGAAGCCCAGCGACACCATCGTGCGCGGCCCGACCCGCCCCAGGGTGTACGAGCCGGTGGCGCCCGCGGCCATGGCGGCGAAGGTCAGCGGCAGCAGCCGCAGGCCGGTCTCCAGCGGGCTGAGGTGCAGCACCAGCTGCAGGTACTGGACGGCGATCAGCTCCAGGCCGACCAGGGCCAGCATGGCGAGGACGATGCAGGCGACCGAGGTGGAGAAGGCGGCCCGCGAGAACATCCGCATGTCGATCAGCGGGTGCTCGCGCCGCTTCTGCCGCCGCACGAACACCACGAGCAGCACCACACCGACCAGCAGCGGGAGCAGCGCCTCGGCGTCGAGGAGCCGGCGTTCGGCGCCCAGCCGCTTGATCCCGAGCACCGCGCCGAGTACACCGGCGGCGGCCATCAGCGCGCCGAGCACGTCCCAGGGCCCGTCCGCGGAGCCGCGCGACTCCGGCAGCAGCCAGCGGCCGAGCGGCAGGATCAGTGCCATCAGCGGGATGTTGATGAGGAAGACGGAGCCCCACCAGAAGTGCTGGACGAGGAAGCCGCCGAGCACCGGGCCGCTGGCCGCGCCGATGGCGGCGACGGCGGTCCAGATGCCGATGGCGAGCGCCCGCTCGCGCCGGTCGGGGAAGACCTGCCGCAGGATCGACAGGGTGGCGGGCATGATCATCGCCCCGCCGATGCCGAGCAGGGCGCGCGCGGCGATGAGGACCTGGGCGCTGTCGGCGAGGGCCGCTATCGCGGAGGCCGCGCCGAAGAGCCCGTAGCCGAGGAGGAGGATGCGGCGGCGGCCGACCCGGTCACCGAGGGTGCCGAAGAGGATGAGCAGCGAGGCGCAGACCAGGGGGTAGGCGTCGACGATCCACAGGAGCTCGATCGAGCCGGGGCGCAGGTCCTCGGTGACGGAGGGGACGGCGACGTGCAGGATCGTCGCGTCGAGCGCGACGAGGACCAGACTGACGCAGAGCACCGCCAGGACGACCCAGCGGTTGGTCCCACCGGAGGCGGCGTTCAGCCGCTGCCAGGGGGAAGGGGTCCGGACCCCGGCCGCGTTCGTCCCCGACATGCATGTACCTCCCAGGTGATCCCTCGCGCTCGGCGGACCAGCGTCTTGTGGAGCCACGGGGGGTGGTGCGCTGTGCGGCGTCCAACGGGGTCCGGCATCGACACGCGAGTGAACGGTCAGCGTACGCGAGTTCGTCTGCCCGACACGTGGTCAAGCTCTCATCCCTGCGGGGGCCCCGGTGTGGCGTATGCCACTCCCTCCGCCGCCCTCCTTCCCCCGTGTACACGCGCGCTCACGGCCCGTGGTTTCCGCACACCACGTCCCCCCGGCCCTTGAGGGGCATATGGCCGGCTCCACCGATAATCATTCCTGTGGAAGATCTTGGATTTCGCCGGGCCGCGCCCGCGCTGGCCGTCTTCGCGGCGGTCCGGCTGCTCGGGCTGACCGTGCTCGCGGTGTGGGGCGCGGCGGTCGGCACCAGCCCGCACACGCTGCTGTCGGCCCGCTGGGACTCGCTCTGGTACGCCCGCATCGCCGCGGAGGGGTACGGGTACGAGGTGCTCCTCCCGAACGGGGACGTTCACTCGAACCTGGCGTTCTTCCCGCTGCTGCCGTGGCTGGAACGGGTGGTCTCCGCCGCGACCGGGTTCTCGTACGGCTCCGCGGGTCTGGTGGTGTCGGTGGTCGCCGGGCTGGCCGCGGCCTGGGGGATCTTCGCGGTGGCCGATCTGGTCCACGGCCGCCGGGCCGGGGTGTTCGCGGTCGCGGTCTGGGCGGCGCTGCCGGTCGGGATCGTGCAGTCCATGGCGTACAGCGAGTCGCTGTTCACCGCCCTGGCCGCCTGGGCGCTCTACGGGGCCCTGCGCGGACGGTGGCTGACGGCGGGGCTGCTCGCGGCCGGGGCCGGGCTGACCCGCCCGGTCGGCGCGGCGGTGGTCGCGGCGGTGTGGGTGGCCGCCGCGATGGCCTGGCGGCGCGGGGAGCGGTCCTGGCGGACGGTCGCGGGGGTGCTGCTGGCTCCGGCGGGCGCGGCGGCGTACGTGCTGTGGGTCGGCGCGCGCACCGGGGGCGGCCTGCTGGGCTACCTGGACGTGCAGGGCGGCTGGGGCAACGGCTTCGACGGCGGCTGGGCGTTCGCGGGGTTCATCGGGGCGAAGCTGGCCTCGTCCGCGTTCCTCGCCGGGGTGGGGCTGATCGCGGGGGTCGTGCTGGTGCTCTGGCTGTACGGGAGGTGCGTCCGCCAGCGGCAGCCGGTGCCGCTGCTCGTGTACTGCGGGATCGTCGTGGCGCTGGCGCTGTGCGCGTCCGGGTACTTCGGCTCCAAGCCCCGGCTGTTGCTGCCCGCTTTCCCGCTGATGCTGCCGCCGGCGGTGGCGCTGGCGCGGTGGCGGACCGGGCGGGCGGCCGCGGTGGTGGGCGCGCTGGCCCTGGCCTCGGCGGTCTACGGGGCGTTCTGGCTGAACGGCTCGGGTCCTCCATAGAGCCCCCACATCACGGAATGGATCATTCCGGTCCATCTTTCAGCAAAAGAAATGACCTGTGCGGCGATAAAGTCCGGATAAGTGACCGAATCAATTCGCCGAGGCAGTGGATCAAGCAGTCGCCAACCACTGTCGAAATAACGGGAATTAAGTCCCGCGTGAGACCAACTCCACATCACATGGTCATCACAAAGCCCGCGATTCGCCCGGGCCGACCATCGACGGGCGGTAACGTCGATTGAGTGCGTACCGACCAAATCCTGACCCGTCTGGAGCGGGTGTTCGCCCGGCTGGACCGGGAACCAGAGCGACCGGCTCATCTGCAAACCCCGCAGATGAGCCGGCACCGCGTCGTACTCCTGGGATCGACCCTCGCCTTCTATCTCGCAATCGTGGTTGCCGTACTGACCACTTCCTGGCTGGTCCGCCTGGACTGGCAGATCATGTTCTTCCGGCCCTACGAGCAGTGGCCGCAGCTGCACGCCTTCCTTGACTATCTGGTCGTGCTGGGCCAGCGCGGACCCACCGCGGTCATGGTCGCCGCCTGGCTCGGCTGGCGCTCCTGGCGGCAGCACACCCTCCGCCCGCTGATCACCCTCGGCGTGGCGCTGCTGCTGCTCAACATCACCGTCGGGTCCGTCAAGCTCGGCCTCGGCCGGCTCGGTCCGCACTACGCCACGGAGATCGGATCCGCCGAACTCTTCGCCGGTGGCGATATATTCCCTTCCGGTCACACCGCCAACGCCGTGGTGACCTGGGGAATCCTGGCCTACCTGGCTTCCACCGGGGTCACCCGCCGGGTGCTGTCCGTGGTGTCCGCGGTCGTCTCGCTGAGCGTCGGCGCCACCACTGTGTACCTCGGCACCCACTGGGTCAGCGACGTCCTGCTCGGATGGTCCGCGGGCCTGCTGATCCTGCTGGCCCTCCCCTGGTTCGAGCCGCTCATCGCGCGGACCGAGGCCTACGTCTTCGACGTGCGCGAGCTGCTGCGCCGCCGCGCCGAGACCGGCCGGATGCCCGCGCCGGTCGTCTCCGTGCTCACCCCGCTGCTCTCGGCGGGCGGCAAGTGGCAGTTGCGGAGCCCCGCCGAGACCGCTGCCGGCGCCGCCGAGGAGCCGGTCCCGCAGCCCGTCACGGCCACCGTGGCCGCGGCGGCCACGGTGGCACCCACGAGCACCGTGGCCACCACGAGCGCCGCAGCCACCGCGAGCGCCGCGACCGCCGTCACCGCGCACTCCCCCACCGCCCGGCCCGCCGTGCACCCGGCCGGCCGGCCGCACGTGATCCGCTCCGAGCGGACCCCGGTCACGCCGGTCGGCAGCCGCCGCCCGGCGCACACCGAACGGGCCCCCGCCCGGGGGGCCGCGGCCCGTCCGGTGGCCGGCGGCTGACGTCCCGCCGCGGGGGCGGTACGCACCCCCTCTCCCCGCGGCGCACGAAGGCGGGCCAGGTCCTCGGACCTGGCCCGCCTTCGCCGTTCGTCAGCGCCACGCCCGGACGTTCGTCCGTCCCGGGTCACGCTTGTGTCACAGAATATCAACAGCCGCAAATTGTTTACCGGTCCGCGACACGCCCGGCGTTCAGGCGGTTTGGAATTTGCGCCGAACTCTGCCGAATTCCTGTCCGGGATTGCCACGATCCTCTTGGACCAGACCAGTTGAATCACCCTCAGCTCCCCTACATTTCCTTCACTTCCCCGGTCTCCACGGCCCTCCCCAGGAGATCCCGCGCGGCCCTGATCCGATCCGTCAGCTCGGGCGGCTCGACCACTTCGAACTCACAACCGAGCAGCATGACGTGAATCACCAGAACGTCCAGGTTGACCGCCCCGGTGCGCAGCAGACAGCTCTGCCCGTCGACCGGTTCCAGGACCCCGTCGCTTGGCCCGATGATCCGTGCCGCGTCCTGCGCCGAAACCTTCAGCCGCACCACCGCGCGGGCCGCGTACGCCCGCTGCGACACGCCCGCGGAGACGTACGCGGCGAGGTCCTCGGCGGGCGCCGGGCGCGGGGTGAACCGCGGTCCGTGCGGAGGCCTGGGCTCGATCCGGTCCGCGCGGAAGGTCCGCCACGCCTCCCGGTCCAGGTCCCAGGCGACCAGGTACCAGCGCCGCTCGGTGCACACCAGCCGGTGCGGTTCGACGGTGCGGCGGCTGACGTTCCCCTCGTGGTCGCGGTACCCGAAGCGCAGCCGCTCGCCGTCCCGGCAGACCGAGGCCAGCTCGGTCAGCACCGAGGGGTCCACGGTGGACCGCTGGGCGCCGCGCAGCATCGGTACGGTGAACTCGTTGAGCGCGGACACCCTGCGGCGCAGCCGTGACGGCAGCACCTGCTCCAGCTTCGCGAGGGCGCGTACGGAGGCCTCCCCGATGCCCTCGACCCCGTTCCCGGCGGCGGTCCGCAGGCCCACGGCGACGGCCACGGCCTCGTCGTCGTCCAGCAGCAGCGGCGGCAGCTCGGCCCCGGCGCCCAGTTGGTAGCCGCCGCCGGTCCCGGGGCTGGCGTTCACCGGATACCCGAGCTCCCGCAGCCGGTCCACGTCGCGCCGGACCGTCCGCGCGGTGACCCCGAGGCGGTCCGCGAGATCGGCCCCGGTCCATTCGCGGTGGGCCTGCAGCAGGGACAGCAGGCGCAGCAGTCGTGCGGAGGTATCGAGCATCCCCAGAGTCTGCCAGCGCGTTGCGACCGGCCGGGCCTCAGCAGACCAGCGGTGGCGCCTCGGCTCCGCTGAGCTCGACGAGCGCGCAGAGGGTCTTCAGGGAGACCTTCCAGACCCCGTCCTCCAGCACCACGGTCCCCTTGCTGCCGGGCAGTACCGTCTCGTCGCCGACCTTCAGGTCGTAGGTCACCTCGGCCTCGGTGGGCGAGGTGAAGGTGACGCCGGTGACCTCGACGGAGGTCTTGGCCGCCTCGGCACCGGCCGAGAAGCCGTCCAGCAGCACCTTGAGCAGGTCGCCGTGCTGCAACAGCCCGGCCTTCTCGTCGGTCGGGGTCTTCGGGTCGAAGAACGCGGTCCAGTTCTTCTCGATCTGTTCCTTGGCCGCCTCGGGATCCGCGGGCCCGTCCGCGGCCGGCAGGATCAGGACCGCGGCCGGCGGTGGGCCCGGGGGCTCCGCCGCCACCGCGGGCGAGGACCACCCCACGGCCGCCGGTACGGCCAGCAGGACCGCGGCCGCCGTGCAGGCCGCGGCACGTACGGGTGCGCGCGGGTGCACGTGTGGGTGGGCGCGTAGGGGTCTGCTCTGGGCCATCTGGCTCACCACCGGTGTCCGAGCGAGCCGTTCGGCCCGTCGTTTCCAGGGTCAGCGCCCGCACGGCATCGCGCAACGCGCGGACGGCCCGGGCGCCCCGGTCAGGGACGCGGGGCCGGTGGCGGAGCGGCCGGAGCGGTGACCGGCACGGGCACGTGCGCCGGCACGGGCGTCGCCACGGGCACGGGCGCCGGCACGGGCTCCGGCACGGGCTCGGGCGGGAGCTGCGGCGGGGCGGTGGGCTCCGGGGTGGGGACGACCAGCAGCATGCCCACCACGAGGGCCTCCGGCTTCGGCCCGATCCGCTCCCGGTTCGCCGCGTACAGGGCCCGCCACCCGCCCCGGACCCGGTGCTTGCGGGCGATCGACACCAGCGTGTCGCCGTCCCGCACCGCGTGCATCCGTCCGGCCAGCCCGTACCGCTTGGAGCACACCGGCCACGCGTTCCAGCCCTGCGAGCCGAGGACCTCCTCCGCGACCCGGATCTGCTGTACGCGGCTGGCCAGGTCGGCCCGTTTCGCGAACGCCAGCCCGCCGTACTCCTCCCACGTCGGCTGCCAGAACTGCAGCCCCCCGTAGAAGCCGTTGCCGGTGTTCACCGCCCACCGCCCACCGCTCTCGCAGTCGGCCACGCAGTCCCAGGGCCATTCCCCGCCCGGTCCGCAGTCCCCCGGCCCGTCCCCGATCACACCGGGCGAGCCTGGGTGCGCCGCCCCGGCCGGCCCGGGCGCCGGTGGCGGCGGAGCCACGGCCGCGGCCGCGGCCGCGCGGGGCTGTACGAGCGCCAGCACGGCGGCGAGCACGACGGCGCCGCCGGATACGGCCCGCCAGGTCCGGTGGTTGGGCATCGGGTCACGCTACGCAGCCACCCGCGGCCCCCTTCGGCCCGCCACGCGGCAGGTCACCGCACACCACCCGGTCGGCCGACCGCCACCACCGGCCCAAACGACCACACATGGGCATCAACGGAGCACAAATAGAAAAGAGTTGGCACGAAAGCGAAGCTCCGGTCGCACGGTTCACCCTTCCGGGGGCCAGGTTCGAATCCGTTCCCTCAAATGGCGTGACCCCGGCCGCCGCTCGGCCGTTGAGCCCGGCGAGCCGGGAGCCTCCCGGACCCGCACCTATGCCGAGGAGCCACCCCGTGCCGCGCATGCTCGACGTCAGTGATGAGGTACGTGCCGAGATCGGTGACGAAGAAGCCGACAGGCTGCTCGTCGGCGAAGACGCGCCGCGCAGTTACGACTGCACCTCCTGCCGTACCCCGGGCGACCCCGAGAACGACCGCACCAGCACGGTGCTGTTCGTCGGCGAGGAGACCGCAGTCCTCGCCTTCGCCCACGCCACCTGCATCCCCTCGCAGGTGGTCTCGGTCTCCGAGGAGCAGCTCCAGGGCGCCGTCCGCAGCATCACCGGCGACAGCCCGGCCGCCGCCGGCGGCCCCGGCGCCGCCCCGCAGAACGTGCCCGGCGGCCAGGCCGTCCTCGGCATCACCAGCGGCCTGATCCTGATCGCCGGGGAGCTGCACCCCGCCCTGGTCGTCGAGCCGACCGCGCCCATCGCCCGCCCCGGCAGCGACGGCCCCGGCGACGACTTCCTGCCGCTCCTCATCGAGCAGGGCTTCATCCCGGTCACCGACACCTCCGAGGTCCCCGCCGTCCTCGGCGGCTGGTCGGTCCTGCTCGCCGCGGGCCAGCTGCACGCCGTACTGCAGCCGGGCCACGACGGCGGCGGCCAGGTCGCCTGGTGGCAGGCGCACCAGGCGCTGTCGGTCACCGACGGCTGGCGGGCCGCCGTCAACAAGACCCAGCGCGTGCTCATCTACGCCGCCCCGGTCGGCTCCATCGGCCAGCAGCCCCGTGAGGACCTGCTGCGCGACGCGCTGGACAAGGCCGCCGCCGCGGGCAAGCTCGTGGCCGCCGCGATGCCGCTGGCGGGTACGCCCGGCGCCTGATCCCAGCCGGTACGAGAACGGCCGCCCAGCCCCCGCCGAGGGGGCCGGGCGGCGTGCGCCGGGGGTGTGCGGTCCGTCCCGCACACCCCCGGCGATCTGCGTTTCGTCCCCCGTCACCCCGCATCCGCAGCGCGCCGGTTTCGTTGGCTGGTACGTGCATTCATACGACTCCTCCCGCGCCCCGTCCTATCCGAGCACCGTCCCCGCGATGCGTCCCGCACGGGACCGGGACACCCCTCCGGCCGTCTCGCACACCCCGATCTACGACACGCTGTACTCGGAGTACCTGCGCGCCTTCCGGGCGCTGCCGGGCGACCGTACCGGCGAGGAGGACCACGGGTTCACGTCCTTCTCCTACGGGGGCTCGTACACGGGCGGCAGCTCGTACGGCAGCGGTTGGAACGGTTCCGCGTGGCAGCGCGTCGACGGCTGGCAGCCCTCGTACACCCCGCAGCCGCTGCCGGCGTACTCCTACGCGAGCACCCCCGGATACGCCGACGGGCGGCAGCACCAGACCGGGATGACGCACATCCCGGCGGCCCTGCCGCCCGCTCCGCGCCGGGGTTACTGACCCCTCGGAGTGTTCCGCCCGGCTACTTCTTCTTCTTGTACTGGGCGCCGCGCTTCTCGCGCACCCGCACCGAGATGTGGATCGGGGTGCCGTCGAAGCCGAACTCCTCGCGCAGGCGGCGCTCGATGAAGCGCCGGTAGCCGTGCTCCAGGAAGCCGGAGGCGAAGAGGACGAACCGCGGCGGCTTGCTGCCCGCCTGGGTACCGAACAGGATGCGGGGCTGCTTGCCGCCACGGATCGGGTGCGGGTGGGCGGCGACGACCTCACCGAGGAAGGCGTTCAGCCGGCCGGTGGGGACGCGCGTCTCCCAGCCCGCCAGCGCCGTCTCGATCGCCGGGACCAGCTTCTCCATGTGGCGGCCGGTGAGCGCCGAGACGTTCACCCGGGGCGCCCACGAGACCTGCTGCATCTCGGTCTCGATCTCGCGCTCGAGGTAGTAGCGGCGCTCCTCGTCGAGCTCGTCCCACTTGTTGTACGCGATCACGATCGCGCGGCCCGCCTCGACGGCCATCGTGATGATGCGCTGGTCCTGGACGCTGATGGTCTCGGTGGTGTCGATCAGGATCACCGCGACCTCCGCCTTCTCGACGGCGGCGGCCGTGCGCAGGGAGGCGTAGTAGTCGGCGCCCTGCTGCAGGTGGACCTTCTTGCGGATACCGGCGGTGTCGACGAACTTCCAGGTGATGCCACCGAGTTCGATCAGCTCGTCGACCGGGTCGCGGGTGGTGCCGGCCAGCTCGTTGACGACGACGCGGTCCTCCTTCGCCACCTTGTTCAGGAGCGAGGACTTGCCGACGTTCGGGCGGCCGATCAGCGCGATGCGGCGCGGGCCGCCGGGGGCGGCGCCGCCGAAGGTCTGCGCGGGGGCCTCGGGCAGGGCCTCCAGGACGGCGTCGAGCATGTCGCCGGTGCCGCGGCCGTGCAGCGAGGAGACCGGGTGCGGCATACCGAGGCCGAGCGACCACAGGGAGGCCGCGTCGGCTTCGCCGCTCTGGCCGTCGACCTTGTTGGCGCACAGCACGACGGGCTTGCCCGCCTTGCGCAGCAGGCGTACGACGGCCTCGTCGGTGTCGGTGGCGCCGACCTTGGAGTCGACGACGAAGACGACCGCGTCGGCGGCCTCGATGGCGTATTCGGCCTGGGCGGCGACGGAGGCGTCGATGCCGAGGACGTCCTGCTCCCAGCCGCCGGTGTCGACGACCTTGAAGCGGCGGCCGGCCCATTCGGCCTCGTACGTGACGCGGTCGCGGGTGACGCCGGGCTTGTCCTCGACGACCGCCTCGCGGCGGCCGATGATCCGGTTCACCAGGGTCGACTTGCCGACATTCGGGCGGCCGACGACGGCGAGGACGGGAAGCGGGCCGTGACCGGCCTCCTCGATCGCGCCTTCGACCTCTTCGATGTCGAAGCCCTCTTCCGCGGCGAGCTCCATGAACTCCGCGTACTCGGCATCGCCAAGTGCTCCGTGGTCGTGCTGGTCGTTCATGAAGTCCGTTCCTCGTCGTTCGTGGTGGTCGGTGGTACCCGCGCAGCGCGGTTCCACTACTGGTTTCAAGTCTCGCTCAGCGCCCGGTGAGGCGCTTGGCGTCGGCCAGGTGGGCGGTCAGCCGGTCCTGGATGCGTACGGTGGCCTCGTCCAGCGCGGTACGGGTACGGCGGCCACTGCCGTCACCCGCGTCGAAGGCCGAGCCGAAGACGACGTCGACCCGGCTCTTGAGGGCCGGCAGGCCCTTGACGACCCGGCCCGGGGTGTCCCCGCTGCCCAGGACGGCCACGGGGACGATGGGTGCGCCGCTGCGGACCGCGAAGTACGCGAGGCCCGCGCGCAGCGAGGCGAAGTCGCCCTCGCCCCGGCTGCCCTCGGGAAATATCCCCAGGGCCCCTCCATTGTCGAGCACGCCGAGGGCGCGGCCTATCGCCGTCCGGTCGGGGCCGCCGCGGTCGACCTTGACCTGCCCGATCCCGTCGAGGAAGGGACCGAGCGGGCCCACGTACGCTTCCTTCTTGATCAGGAAGTGCAGCGGCCGGGGCGCGGTGCCCATGACCATGGGGCCGTCGATGTTGTGCGAGTGGTTCACGGCGAGGATGACGGGGCCCGAGGCGGGCACCTTCCAGGCCCCCAGTACGCGCGGCTTCCAGAGCCCGTACATGAGCCCGATGCCGATGCGCCTGCCGACCGCCGCACCCTTGAGGGAGGGCGCTTGGCTCACTTGCGGACCGCCCGCTTCTCTTCCACCAGCGTCACGACGCACTCGATCACCTGGTCGAGCGTGAGTTCGGTGGTGTCCACCTCGACGGCGTCGTCGGCCTTGGCCAGCGGGGAGGTCTTGCGGCCGGAGTCGGCCGCGTCGCGCTTGATCAGCGCCTCCTTGGTGGCCACGAGGTCGGCGGCCTCCTTGCCGCGGAGCTCGCCGCTGCGCCGGGCGGCGCGCGCCTCGGCGGAAGCGGTCAGGAAGATCTTGAGGTCGGCGTCGGGCAGGACGGTGGTGCCGATGTCCCGGCCCTCGACGACGATCCCGTCGGCCTCCTGGGCCGCCTCGGCGGCGATGGAGCGCTGCAGGTCGGTGATCAGGGTGCGCACCTCGGGGACGGCGCTGACGGCGCTGACCTTGGAGGTGACCTCCTGGGTCCGGATGGGACCGGCGGCGTCGAGGCCGTCCACGGTGATGGTGGGGGCGGCCGGGTCGGTGCCGGACACGATGGTGGGCTTGCCGGCGGCGATCGCGATGGCCTGCGGGTCGTCGGTGTCGACGCCGTTGGTGATCATCCACCAGGTGATGGCCCGGTACTGGGCGCCGGTGTCCAGGTAGCGCAGCCCGAGCTTGGCGGCCACGGCCTTGGAGGTGCTGGACTTGCCCGTGCCGGAGGGACCGTCGATGGCGACGATCACGGCGGACGGAGCTGCGGTTTCCACGGTGCGGGCACCTTCCTGGTTGCGCGTACGTGTCCGGGCGCGGCAAAGCGCCCCTCCCCAAGGTTACCGGCCCCGGACGGCCCCCGTCCCCGCCGTATGTTCCGGGGGCCGGCCGGCCCCCGGAAGCCGCCCTGCCGCTCCGCTACTGCTGCCGCAGCGCCCAGCCCCGCTCGCGCAGCTCGGCGGTCAGGCCGGCCACCGCCCGCGGCTCCACCATGAGCTGGACGAGGCCGGCCTGCTGGCCCGTCGCGTGCTCGATCCGTACGTCCTCGATGTTGACCCCGGCCCGCCCCGCGTCGGCGAAGATCCGCGCCAGCTCACCGGGCTGGTCGCTGATGAGCACGGCCACCGTCTCGTAGACCGTGGGTGCCGCGCCGTGCTTGCCCGGCACCCGGACCCGTCCCGCGTTGCCGCGGCGGAGCACGTCCTCGATGCCCGCGGCGCCGCCGCGCCGCTTCTCCACGTCGGCGGACTGCAGGCCCCGCAGTGCCTCCACGGTCTCCTCCAGGTCGGCGGCGATCCCCGCGAGGACGTCGGCCACCGGTCCCGGGTTGGCCGACAGGATCTCCACCCACATCCGCGGGTCGGAGGCCGCGATCCGGGTCACGTCGCGGATGCCCTGCCCGCACAGCCGGACCGCCGTCTCGTCGGCCTCCTCCAGCCGGGCCGCGACCATGCTGGAGACCAGCTGCGGGGTGTGCGAGACGAGCGCCACCGCGCGGTCGTGGGCGTCGGCGTCCATCACCACCGGTACGGCCCGGGACAGGGCCACCAGCTCCAGTGCGAGGTTGAGCACCTCGTGGTCGGTGTCCCGGGTGGGGGTCAGCACCCACGGGCGGCCCTCGAAGAGGTCCGCGGTGGCGGCGAGCGGCCCCGACTGCTCCTTGCCTGCCATCGGGTGCGTCCCGATGTACGCGGTGACGTCCACGCCGAGGGCCGCCAGCTCCCGCCGCGGTCCGCCCTTGACGCTGGCCACGTCCACGTAGGCGCGCGCGACCCCGCGTCCGATCAGGTCGGCCAGGGTCGCGGCCACGTGGGCCGGCGGTACGGCGACGATCGCGAGGTCGACCTGCTCCTTGGGGACCTCGTCGATGCCGGCCCCGAGGGCGGCCGCCGTACGGGCCCGGTCCGGGTCGTGGTCGGCGAGGTGGACGGTGATCCCCCGGGCGGACAGGGCGAGCGCCGCGGAGGTGCCGATCAGTCCGGTTCCGATGACGACGGCGGTTCTCACGAGGCACTCCCAGGGGACGAAAAGGCGAGCTGACGGACTGTCCGGCCAGGGTAACCAGCACCCGCCGCACGAGGGCCCGACCGCCCATCCCGTGGGACGGCGGCCGGGCCCTCGTGCGGCGCTGTCGGGCGGTCAGAACTTCTGCGCGCGGATGATGTCCTCGAGCGAACCGGCCGGAAGCTGCCCTTCCGGGCTCAGCTTGTCGACGGCCGCCGGCAGCGCCTGTGCGATCTGGTCGGCGGCCTCCTGCGGGCTGACACCGGCCTGCGCGGCCGCCTTCTGCAGGGCCTCGTCGGGCAGCGCCTCGGCGATCTGGGCTCCGCTGACCGACTGGTTGTCGCCGGTGCCGATCCAGGACTGGGCCTGGTCGGCGAGGCCCGACTTGGTCAGCATGTCCAGCAGCCCGCCGAGCGGATTGCTCCCGCCGGCCCGGGAACCGCCGGCCCCGCCCATGAGGGCGCCGAGCAGCGCACCGAGGACGTTGCCGCCGCCGGAGCCCGCGCCCTGACCGCCGCTCCCACCCAGGAGGCCGCCGAGCAGAGAGCCGAGGTCGTTACCCGCCATCGTCGTGCCTTTCGCAGAGGGACCGGGCCGCGCGGACAGCGGCGCACCCGGCTTCGGGACACGGACAATGTCACCCATGGCGGACCATGCCGCCACCTGGCGCACACGTCCGCGCCCCCTGCGGTAGAACGATCCGCATGATCTTCCACATCGTCCCGCTCACCGACTGGGCCGCCGCGCCCGAGCTCCCGTACGCCCCGCCGTCGCTGGGGGCGGAGGGGTTCGTCCACTGTTCCGCGGACCGCCCCACGGCACTGGCGATCGTCGACGCGCACTACCGGTCGGTACCCGGGATCCTGCTCGCGGTGGAGCTCGACGAGGGCGCGCTGACCGCCGAGGTCCGCCGGGAGAGTGATTCCGGTGGCCGATATCCACATGTTCACGGTCCGCTGAACCGGGAAGCCGTGATCCACGTGTGGGAGGTCGTACGCACACCCGGCAGCCCTGCCTCACTGGCCCCATGGGAACCGGGCCGATGAACCGGCGCGGCAGGCTTCACCTGAGGCCCGCCGCAGGCCAGGATGCTGCACGCCATCCGGCCACGAAGCGAGGAGAGACTCATGAGCGACCTCACGCACACCGCCCGGCGCACGGTACTGACGATCGGCGCGGCCACCCTGGCCGGCGGCGCGATCACCGCCTGCGGCGGTGGAAGCGGCGAAAAGGCTTCCCCGGGGGAGCCGAACGACGCGGCCGTCCAGCCCGCCGCCCCGGCTCCCGCCACCCCGTCGGACGCGGGCGCAGCGGCCGGCAAGGCCCTCACCAAGAAGGCGGACGTGCCGGTGGGCGGCGGCAAGGTCTTCAAGGAGGAGAAGGTCGTGGTCACCCAGCCCAAGGCCGGCACCTTCAAATGCTTCACGGCGGTCTGCCCCCACCAGGGCTGCCTGGTCAACAAGGTGGAGGACGGCAGCATCGACTGCCCGTGCCACAACAGCAAGTTCGCGATCGCCGACGGCGCGGTGACCAAGGGCCCGGCCACCAAGGGGCTGGCGGAGAAGAAGATCAACGTCGCGGCGGACGGCAATATCTCGCTCGCATAGCGGCAGGTCAGGCGCCTACGCTCCCCAGATGGACGATCTGACGCTGGTACGGGACCACACGGTCTACCGGTGCGTGATGGGCTCCCGGGCGTTCGGACTGGCGACGGAGGCGAGCGACACCGACCTGCGCGGTGTCTACCTCGCCCCGACGCCGCTGTTCTGGCGGTTCGAGAAGCCCCCCACGCACGTGGAGGGCCCGCGGGACGAGGAGTTCTCCTGGGAGCTGGAGCGCTTCTGCGAACTCGCCCTGCGGGCCAACCCGAACATCCTGGAGTGCCTGCACTCCCCCCTGGTGGAAGAGGTCACCCCGGTCGGCGAGGAACTGCTCTCCCTCCGCGGGGCCTTCCTCTCCCGCCGGGCCCACACCAGCTTCAGCCGGTACGCGGCCTCCCAGCGCGGCAAGCTCCTCGCGGACGTCCGCGTCCACGGCGCCCCGCGCTGGAAGCACGCCATGCACCTGCTGCGCCTGCTGCTGTCCTGCCGTGACCTCCTGCGCACCGGCCGGCTGACCATCGACGCCGGCCCGCACCGCGACCGCCTGCTCGCGGTCCGCCGCGGCGAGCTGACCTGGGAGGAGGTCGATGCCTGGATGGCCCGCCTCCAGGAGGAGTGCGAGGCGGCCCTCGCCACCACCCCGCTTCCGGAGGCACCGGACCTCGCCCGCGTGGCGGACTTCCTCCTCCGCACCCGCCGTGCCTCGGCCGCCGTCCACCTCTAGCTCGGTGTGCGCGGAGCCCGCCCTCGCCGGCCCGGCCCTGTGGACGGCCCGCGCCGTGGGGAACCGGCTGGCCGTATGGCAGGTGTACGGGGATTCACCGGCCGTCCGCGAGCGGCTCGGGCTCCCCCGGGACCCGCCTGAAACGGCGTTTCGCGAACGGCGACCTGCGGAATCGTGATCGCTCCGGGGGCTCTCGCAGAACTCTCACAGATGTTCATCTATGAGAGACCGTCATCAGCGCTGCGACGAGCAACCGGGCCTCGCCCCCGAAGTGTGTCTCCAGGACGGGGAGTGCGCGCCCCGAGGCACGCTCACACGTCGCGGCGCCTGATGACGAGCACGGCGAGTGCGACCGTGATCAGCGGCCAGAGCGCGTACACGATCCAGGAGCCGGGGACCGTGGCGGTGTAGCCGAGGGATCCGGGATCCGGCTCCCAGCTCTGGACCAGGCGCTTCCAGGCGGCCGACACCATCGCGTGGTTGATGTCCGCCGACCAGCGATCGCTCTCCGAGAACATGGGCGGCAGCATCAGCAGGGTCAAGACGCTGGTGACCATGGTCGCAGCGCTGTGCCGGAGCAGGACGCCGAGGCCCAGACCGATCAGTGCGCAGACCGGGGCCAGCAGGGCGGATGCCGCCAGCGCCCGGAACACCCCGGGGTGAGTGAGCGGGACCCCGGCGTGCCGACCGCTGAGGACGGCCTGGGAGACCAGGAAGGAACCGGTGGAGATGACCGTGCCGACCGCGGTCCACAGCGCGGCGGTGACGGCCGCCTTGGCCAGCACCACCGAGCCGCGGGCCGGGACGGCCACGGCGGTGGTGCGGATCAGCCCGCTGCCGTACTCGCTCACCACGGTGAGGGCGCCCATGGTGCTGGCGACGAGCATCAGCGTCCAGTAGCCGGCCGGCGGATAGGCGTCGTAGGGCAGGAAATCGGCGGGACCGGAGCGGGCGGCGTTGTCCGCGAGCGTGGCCACGGCGGAGGACCCGATGACGAACAGGACGGTGAGTGCGATCGTCCACGGCGTGGAGCGCAGGGACCGCATCTTGATCCACTCGGAGGCGAGCAGGTCGCGGAAGCGGGCGGGTGGCCCGGCGAGGGGCGCGGCCGAGGCGGTCGGGGGGATGGAGGCGAGTGTGGTCATCGGGGCTGTCCTGCCTGGTATTCGACGCTGTCGGCGGTGAGTTCCATGAAGGCCGCCTCCAGTGAGGCGGTGTGGGTGGTCAGCTCGTCCAGCCGGATGCGGTTCTCGAAGGCGAGCGCTCCGATCCGGTCCGCCGGGAGCCCGGTCACGGCGAGTTTCTCGGCGCCCGCCGAGCCTTCCGGCTCGACCGTGGCGCCCGCCGCGGTCAGCACGGCTGCCAGCTCGGCGGTCTGCGGTGTCCCGACCACGACGCTGCGACGGGTGCCGCGGGCCGCGAAGTCCCGTACCGACTCGGCGGCGATGAGGCGGCCCCGGCCGATGACTACCAGCTGGTCGGCGGTGTTCTCCATTTCCGACATCAGGTGGCTGGAGAGGAAGACCGTACGTCCCTCGGCGGCCAGACGCCGGAAGAGCCTGCGTACCCAGAGCACGCCCTCCGGGTCCATGCCGTTGATCGGCTCGTCGAACATGAGCACGGGCGGGTCGCCGAGCAGGGCGGTGGCGATCCCCAGCCGCTGCTTCATGCCGAGGGAGAATCCGCCGATGCGACGGCTCGCCGCCTCGGCCAGCCCCACTTCCTGGAGCACCTCGTCCACCCGGCGCCGCGGGATGCCGTTGCTGCGGGCCAGGGCGGACAGGTGGGCGGCGGCGCTGCGGCCGCCGTGGACCTGTCCGGCGTCGAGGAGGGCGCCGACGTGCCGCAGGCCGCGCGCGTGGTGGTGGAAGGGGACGCCACTGACGGTGGCGGAGCCGGTGGTGGGCGCGTCCAGGCCGAGGATCATCCGCAGGGTGGTGGACTTGCCGGCTCCGTTGGGGCCGAGGAATCCGGTGACCTGGCCCGGCCGCACGGTGAAGGACAGATGGTCGACGGCCGTCTTGCTGCCGTAGCGCTTGCTGAGTTCGTTGACTTCGATCACGGCACCCACACTGCCGAGAGGACCCCGTCCGCACATGGGGCCGTGGGAGGCAATCGTGCGGCCGGGTTAGCCCGTGGGCGTACGTCCCGGGGCTAATGCCGCGCGGGCGGTGGGCCGGTCGGTCCCGAGACGCGTCGCGGGACGAGACGACGAGCGGAACAACAAGGTCAGGGGCCGACGTACTCGAAGACGCCGCCGTACGGGTGCCGCAGCACCGCACGGCGGCCGTTCGGGGTGGGCTGAATGGGCATCACGATTTCGGCCCCTCCCGCCTCCGCCTCCTCTACTGCCGCGTCGAGGTCGGCGACGGTGAGAGTCGCCGCCACGCCCGCGACGCGCTGCACCGCCTCATCAGGCCCGGCAAACAGGAGGAAAGGTCCGACGCCGGCCAGGGTGACCCCGGCAAAGGCGAACCGCGAGGCGCTGCTTCCAGTCAGCCTCTCGTAGAAGGGAACAGCCGCATCCAGATCCTCCACGCGCTGTCGCACGACCACTGAATCTATAGCCATGATCAACACCATCCCCTCTTCATACGCGCCCGCGAAGGTCATCCTGCAGACCCGCAAACCGCGGAGCGCCCGTCACGTTCGAGACGCCGTTCGACGCCGGACCTTAAACGACGAGCTCAGGGCGCGGTGCCCGTCGAACTTCTGTTGCGCCCTGTCGGACAGTTCGCGTCTGCGGCCCTCGCGGCTACGCGTCCGTGGCGCCCCGTGCCGCCGCCGGGCCGAGGGAGTCGACGTCCTCCATGAAGCTCAGCATCCGGGCGTTGACCAGCTCGGGGTGGTCGATCTGCGGTCCGTGACCGGTCGCGGCGACGATCTCGGCGCGGGCGCCGGGGATCAGGCGCGGTACGCGTTCCAGCTGCCGCTTGGGGTGCACGAGCAGGCTGCGCTTGCCCATGATCAGGTAGAACGGCGTCCGGATGGAGCCCAGTTCCGCGTCCGACAGGGGCAGCGGGGCGGGGCGGCGGATCCGGTAGGCCTTCACGCTGGCCTGGATCATCGCGCGCAGCTCGGGAACGATGATCACCGGCTGTTCCAGCCATGCAGCGAGGCGGGGGCGCCACGCCTTGGGGGCGTAGGTGGCGAAGAGGCTGGCGAAGATCCATACGAAGAAGCGCAGGCCGACCTTCTCCAGACCGCCCGGGTCCAGGGCGGTGACCGAGGCAAGCCGCCCGGGCCGAAGGTGGGCCTCGTTGATGACCAGCCAGCCGCCGTACGACGAGCCGACCAGGTGGACCTTGTCGAGGCCCAGCGCGTCGAGGGCCTCGTCCATCCACTGCGCCGCGCGCTCGGGCTGCCACATCGGTTCGCGCTGGACGCTGCGGCCGGGGTCGCCGGGAGTGTCGAGGGCGTAGACGGGGCGCTCGGCGCTGAGGGCAAGGGTGTTGGGGTACCACTGGGCGGAGCAGCCTCCCGAACCGTGTATCAGGACCACGGGCGTGCGCGACTCGGCTGCCGGGTCGACGGGTCCGTACCGGTAGACGTGGGTGGTGCCGAAGCTCGTCTCGACGTCCGTCTCGGAGCGGACGGGCGCTCCCTTCGCGTAGAGGACCTCGCAGGTGGCGAAGTACCGGTCGCGCAGCTCGTCATTTACGTAGTGACCGATGTCGCGGCGCACTCGGGTCGTGTTCTCGGGCACGGGGCACCTCCGGAAGATCCGTTCTTCGTGATACGAACGTACCATATGGTTGATACGGCGGTACCATGAAGATGTTCGGACCGAGCCGGACTGTGAGTCCCTGAACCACCCACCCCACCCACGGCCGGAGACAGCACTGATGCCAAAGCGCGTGGACCACGCGGAACGGCGCACCCAGATCGCCGAAGCGCTCATCCAAGTCGCGGGGCGGCGAGGGCTGCACGCCGTCGGCATGCGCGACGTGGCCGCCGAGGCCGGTGTATCCCTCCGGCTCGTGCAGTACTACTTCGAGACCAAGGAGAAGCTGCTCTTCTACGGACTCCAGCACCTGACCGACCGCTTCACCGCCCGCGTGGGCGCCCGCCTGGCCGCCGCCGGTCCGGCCCCGGGCCCGCGCGCGACGATCGAGGCGCTGCTGCTGGCATCCCTGCCGACCGACCAGGAGAGCCGGACCTTCCACCTCCTGTACAGCTCCTACTCGATCCTGTCCGTGACCGACGGAGCACTCGCCGCGCAGCCCTTCATCGACAACCCCGACGCGGCCGAGAACGCCCTGACCGGCTTGATCGAAGGAGCCCAGGCGGCAGGCCTGGCCGATCCCGGCGCCGACGCACGCACCGAGGCCATCAGCCTGCTCGCCATGACCGCGACCATGGGCACCAGCATCCTCGTCGCCCAGCGGACACCAGAGTCAGCCATCGCCGTACTCCGCCACCACCTCGACCGCATCTTCACCGCCGGCGGCCACACCGCCCCGGCCGCCGGACAACGGACAGACGCCCGTACCTGTCCATGATTTCGGCTCGAACGGCAGCAGGTGGCCGGGGGTGACGCCCTGTGGATTCGAGTGCGGGTGTGTGGGTGGGGCGGTATCCGTCACATGGCACGCGTGGCCGGCGCCGTTGCCGTCTGCGGCGGCTCGGACGTCGAAAAGACGGTGTGGTGTCCGCCGAGACCGACCTCCGCGAATGCCTCCAGGCCCGGCCTCACCCGACCGCGGAGACCCACAGCCGAATCCCGTGATCGATCTCAGTGCCAGGGGCTGTACCGCTGTTCCCGAAGGCCGCGAAGCGGCCTACCCGTCACGTCCGGCCCGGCTCAAGCGTCCCAGAGGGTGCCGAAGGCCAGGAGTTCGTCCCGGTACTCGATGCGGCCCTCCCACTCGCGCGGCCAGACGTCCGCGCCGAGGTGGGCTCCGGCGAAGGCGCCCGCGAGGCAGGCGATGGAGTCGGAGTCGCCGCGCGTGCAGGCGGCCCGGCGCAGCGCGGTCAGCGGCTCGTCGGGGAAGAGCAGGAAGCAGTGCAGGGCGGTGGCGAGGGCCTCCTCGGCTATCCAGCCGTCGCCCGTGGTCAGGCAGGGGTCGGTCTCCGGGGAGGGGGACCGCAGGGCGGCCGCGAGCCGGTCCAGGGCCGCCAGGCACTCGTCCCAGCCCCGCGCGATGAAGGACTCCGGGGAGGCGTCGGACGCGGTCCGCATCCACAGGTCGCCCAGCCAGCGCTCGTGGTAGCGGGTGCGGTTCTCCAGGGCGTAGGAGCGCAGCCGTCCGACGAGCCCGGTCACCTCGGTGCCCTCGGCCAGCAGGTACACCGCCCGCGCGGTCAGGTCGGAGGCGGCGAGCGCCGTCGGGTGCCCGTGGGTGAGGGCCGACTGGAGCTGTGCGGCGCCGGCCCGCTCCTCCTCGGTCCAGTCCGGCACCAGCCCGACCGGGACCACCCGCATGTTGGCGCCGCAGCCCTTGGAGCCGATCTGGCTGGCGTCGCGCCAGTCCCGGTCCGGGGTGTCGAGCAGCCGGCAGGCCGTCATACAGGTGCGGCCCGGGGCCCGGTTGTTCTCCGGGGAGTGGTACCAGTCGACGAACTCCTCGCGGACCGGCCGGGTCAGGCGCAGCGGGCCCACGGGGCCGCGCTCGGCCGCCGTACGCATGCCGCGGGCCAGGGCGAGGGTCATCTGGGTGTCGTCCGTGACGATCGCCGGGCGCGGCAGGCCCATCTCGCGCCAGGGGCCCGTCTTGGCCAGGATCGAGGGCACGTCGTTGAACTCCGTCGGGAAGCCGAGGGCATCGCCCAGGGCCAGGCCGATCATGGCGCCCGTCGCGGCTCGCTTGGTCATCGGGTGGATCCTTCCGGTCGCAGCAGGGGAGGGTGGAGGGTGGTCGCCGGACCGGGCCGGTAGAGGGCGGCCGGTTTGCCGCGGCCGCCGGTCAGCCGGGCGGCGCCCGGCACGGCCTCGACGAATCCCGGCGTCGCCAGGACCTTGCGGCGGAAGTTGGGGCGGTCGAGGGTGGTGTTCCAGACGGTCTCGTAGACGGACTGCAGCTCGCCGAGGGTGAACTCGGGCGGGCAGAAGCCGGTGGCCAGGCAGGTGTACTCCAGCTTGGCGCCGATCCGCTCGCGTGCGTCCGCCAGGATCACCGCGTGGTCGAAGGCGAGTTCCGAGACCTCGTCCAGCGCGGTCCAGCGGGCGTGCGCCGCGTCCCCGCCGCCCTCGGCCGCCGGCTCCGGCAGGTCCGGGACGAGGGCGGTGAAGGCCACCGAGACCACCCGCATCCGGGGGTCGCGGTCCGGTTCGCTGTAGGTGCGCAGCTGCTCCAGGCGGAGCGCGGCCACGAGCCGGTCCGGCAGGCCGGTCTCCTCGGCCAGTTCGCGCCGGGCGGCGGTCTCGGCGGACTCCCGCGGCAGGACGAACCCGCCGGGCAGCGCCCAGGCCCCGGCGTACGGTTCCCGGCCGCGCCGGATGAGCAGGACGTGCAGGGCGCCGCCGCGTACGGTGAAGACGGCCAGGTCGGCGGTCACCGCGAACGGCTCGAAGGCGTGCGGGTCATAGCCGGCGGTCATCGGTTCTCCGGAAGGGGGTCGGTGAAGTGCCAGCCCTCGGCCAGCAGTCCGTCCACGGCCCGGACGGCAGCCTCCAGCCGGGCCGCCCGGTCCCCGCGTACGACGAGGAAACGCCTCCCGGTGCGCTCCAGTTCCGCCCGGAACCGCTCGGTCATCCAGGGCCGCAGCTGTGGCCCGTCCCGCAGTCCGTCGTCCTCGAAGGGCACGTCGGCGTGGTCGGTGAGCAGGTACAGGTCACGCCGGGTGAGGTCGGCGATCCGCTCGACCTCCGCGTTCCGGCCACCCGTGTACCGCTCGTGCCAGATGGCGGTCGCGAAGGAGTCGGTGTCGCAGAACAGCACCGGGGAGCCGAGCCGGGCCGCGTGCTCCTCGTCCGCGTCCTGGCGGCGCGCGATGACCGGGAACTCCTGCGAGGTGAAGGACACGTCCGCCCAGGAGGCCGCCGGGTCGGCGGCGCGGGCCGCCGCCAGCTTCTCCTCGCTGTACCGGCGCCCGTACTCGGCGACCCAGCCCGTCTTGGCCCAGACGCCGCCGCGCCGCCGGTAGCGGTCCGCCAGGGCCCGCGAGAGCGTGGTGGTCCCGGTGGACTCCGCGCCGAGGACGACGACCCGGCGGGTCAGGGCGGCGCGGACGGCCGGCCCGAGGAACTCCCAGGAGCCGGCCGGGTCCTTGCGTACCGCCGTACCGGACACCGGGAACAGTGTCCGTTCCCGGTCCACCAGGACCTCCTCGGCGCCGAACCGCCGGGCGAGCTCGCCGCCGTACTCCTCGGAGGTGAACACGGCGTCCACCCGCCCGGGAACGGCGCCGCGGAAGACGGCCATGTGCGCCTCCCAGATCTCCGGGTCGTGCAGGTCGACCGGGATGTCGTCCACCGCGCCGACGACCTCGGCCCCGGGGTGCGCCTCGCGCATCCAGGCGACCCGGTCGGCGAGCGGGACGGACTCCACCGAGGCGGCGCAGACCAGCACGGTCAGCCGCTCGCACTGGTCCTGGGCGGTGCGTACGAGGTGGTGGTGCCCGGCGTGCGGCGGGTAGAACTTGCCGAGGACCAGGCCGTGACCGTGGCGTCTCATGCCGTCGCCTCCGCCGCCGTACGGGCGTCCCGCGCGGGCAGGGTGCGCCGCCAGCCGAGGAGCCCGACCACGCACAGGGCGAGGAAGCCCACGTAGAGCGCGGAGGTCAGGTAGAGCCCCTTGTGGGCGTAGAGCGGGATGTAGACGAGGTCGGCGGCGATCCACAGCCACCAGGACTCCACGAGCTTGCGGCACTGCCCGTAGGTGGCGAGGAGCGAGAGCCCGGTGGTGGCTGCGTCCCAGAAGGGGACGGTGGAGTCGGTGGCCCGGCTCAGCAGCAGGGTGAGCGCGAGCACCCCCACCGCCCCCGCCGCGGCGAGCGCGGCCCATTCGGTGCGCGTGGTGCGGCGCACCGGCAGGGCCTCGGCGGATCCTGGTCCACCCCCGTGGGTCCAGGACCACCAGCCGTAGGCGGCGAGGGCGATGAAGACGATCTGGAGCCCGGCGTCGGCGTAGAGGCCGGCCTGGGCGAAGAGCGCGATGAAGAAGATGTTGTTGGCGATCCCGATCGGCCAGTTGGCCACGTGCTGCCGGGCGACCAGCCAGACGCACAGGGCGCCGGTGGCGAAGCCCAGCACCTCGGTCCAGCTCATGGTCCAGCTCATGACGACCCCCCTCGGACTATTTAATGGTCATACTGACTATAAACAGAGACCGGGGTTCCCGACAAGCAGAAAACCCGCGGCGCCCTGGGGCACCGCGGGTTTTCTGCGATCGGACCGGCCGCCTGCGCGGCGGCCGGCCTGCGTCCTAGAGACCGACCTCGCGCATCAGCATGCCGACCTCGGTGTTGGTCAGGCGGCGCAGCCAGCCGGACTTCTGGTCGCCCAGCTCGATCGGACCGAAGGAGGTCCGGACGAGCTTCTCGACCGGGAAGCCCGCCTCCGCCATCATGCGGCGGACGATGTGCTTGCGGCCCTCGTGGAGGGTGACCTCGACCAGGTAGTTCTTGCCGACCTGGTCGACGACGCGGAAGTGGTCGGCGCGGGCGTAGCCGTCCTCCAGCTCGATGCCGTCCTTGAGCCGCTTGCCGATCTCGCGCGGCAGCGGGCCGGTGATGGCCGCCACGTACGTCTTCTTCACGCCGTACTTCGGGTGCGTGAGGCGGTGGGCCAGCTCACCGTGGTTGGTGAGCAGGATGATGCCCTCGGTCTCGGTGTCGAGCCGGCCGACGTGGAAGAGACGGGTCTCACGGTTGGTGACGTAGTCGCCGAGGCACTGACGGCCGTCCGGGTCCTCCATGGTGGAGACGACACCGGCGGGCTTGTTCAGCGCGAAGAACAGGTACGACTGGGTGGCGACGGTCAGGCCGTCCACCTTGATCTCGTCCTTCGGCAGGACGCGCTTGCCCTGCTCCAGCACGATCTCGCCGTTGACCTCGACGCGGGCCTGCTCGATGAGCTCCTCGCAGGCGCGGCGCGAACCCATGCCGGCGCGGGCGAGCACCTTCTGCAGACGCTCACCCTCCTCCTCGGCACCCGGGAAGGTCTTCGGGGTCTTGACCACGGGCTTGTCGGCGTACCGGTCGCGCACGCGCTCCTCGATCCGCGCGTCCAGCTCGCGCGGGCGGGACTGGCCGCTCCGGCTGCCGGGGCCGCTGCGCGGGCCGCCGGCGCCGCCGATGCCGGGGGTCTTGGAGGTCCGGGGACCGCCCTTGGCACCACCGCGCGCCGCGGCGCCGCGGGCACCGCCGCCGCCCGCCTTGGGGCCGCTGCGTCCGCTGCGCTCGCCCTCGGGGCCGACGTCGTAGCGGCGCTCCTCGGGACGCGGGTTGCGGATGCGGGGGGCCGGCTGGTCGCGGTCGCGCGAGTCGGAGCCGCCGCCCTGGTAGCCGCCACCGCCCTGGTAGCCGCCGCCCGAGCTGCCGCCGCGGGAGCCGCCGCCCTGGTAGCCGCCGCCCGAGCTGCCGCCGCGGGAGCCGCCGCCCTGGTAGCCGCCGCGGGAGCCGCCGGAGCTGCCTCCACGGGAGCCGCCGGAGCTGCCGGAGCCGCCGGAGCTGCCACCCCGGTAGCCGCCGCCGGAGCTGCCGCCGCGGGAGCCCCCGGAGCCGCCGGAGCCGCTGCCACCGCCGGAGCCGCTCCCGCGGTAGCCACCGCCGCCGCTGGAGGAGCCGCCGCGGGCGTTACTGCGCCCGCCGCCACCGCCGCCGCTGTTCCTGTTGCCGCCACCGTTGCCGTTGCCGCTGCTTCGCATCAAAGTTCCGTCGTCTTGTCGTCTTCATCGGTGTCCGGTGCGTCCGGATCGAACGACGGCACACCTTCTTGCGTCTCGGCTTCGATCGCGTCCGCCTCGGGGAGGAAGGGCGCGAGCTCCGGGAGCTCGTCCAGGCCACGCAGGCCCATCCGCTCCAGAAAGTAGTTCGTCGTCCTGTACAGGATCGCACCTGTTTCGGGTTCCGTCCCCGCCTCCTCCACCAGACCGCGCTGGAGGAGGGTCCGCATGACCCCGTCGCAGTTGACTCCGCGGACCGCGGAGACCCGCGACCGGCTCACCGGCTGGCGGTACGCGACGACGGCCAGGGTCTCCAGGGCCGCCTGGGTGAGCCGGGCCTGCTGGCCGTCCAGTACGAAGCCCTCCACGGCCGGCGCGTACGCGGCCCGGGTGTAGAACCGCCAGCCGCCGGCGACCAGCCGCAGCTCGAAGCCCCGGCGCGCGGCCGTGTACTCGTCGGCGAGCTCCCGCAGCGCCTGCCCGACCTCGCGCGGGGTGCGCTCCAGCACCTTGGCCAGGTGCGCCTCGGTGGCCGGCTCGTCCACGACCATGAGCACGGCCTCCAGGGCCGGCTTCAGCTCCAGCGCGGCCACCGCGCTCACGTCGCCGTTCAATCCTTCGCCTCCACGATCTGGTCGAACTCGTCGGTCACGGTCGGCATCCCGTCGCCGTCCCCGCCGCTCCAGCGCACGGTGAGGGTCTGCAGGGCCTCCTCCTGGTCGAGGACGACCGCCTTCTCCCGGTAGAGCTCCAGCAGCGCCAGGAAGCGCGCGACGACGGTGAGGGTGTCCCCGGCGTCCTCCGTGAGCTCCTGGAAGGTGGCCTCCCCGCGCGCCTTCAGCATCCGCACCATCAGCCCGGCCTGCTCGCGCACGCTGACCAGGGGGGCATGGATGTGGTCCACGTACACCTGCGGCTTGGCCTTGGGCTGCATGGCCTTCACGGCGAGCCGGGCGAACCCCTCCGGCCCGATGCTGATGACGACCTCGGGCAGCAGGTCCGCGTGGTGCGGCTCCAGCCCGACCGTCCGCGGGTACCGCCGGCCCTCGGCCTCCGCGCGCCGCTCGAAGATCTCGGCGATCTGTTTGTACGCGCGGTACTGGAGCAGGCGCGCGAAGAGCAGGTCCCGGGCCTCCAGCAGGGCCAGGTCCGCCTCGTCCTCGACCTCCGCGACCGGCAGCAGCCGGGCGGCCTTCAGGTCGAGGAGGGTGGCGGCGACGACGAGGAACTCGGTGGTCTGGTCGAGGTCCCAGTCGGGCCCCATGGCACGGATGTGCACCATGAACTCGTCGGTGACCTTGGACAGCGCGACCTCGGTGACGTCGAGCTTGTGCCGCGAGATCAGCTGGAGCAGCAGGTCGAAGGGGCCTTCGAAGTTCGCGAGCCGCAGGGTGAACCGCCCGTCGCCGCCCGCGGGGGGCCCGGTGTCCGGGCGTACGGCCGCTGCGGCGGCCGGGGCCGGGTGGGACTCAGGGGGCTGCTGCTGGCCGTCTGCGGGCCCGGTGGAACGTTCCGGCTCGGTACCGCCCGCCGTCGGCGCGGGGCGCGCAGCGGGCGCCTCAGGGGCTTCGGGGCCCGCTTCCCCGTCACGCGCGTCCGGCTGCCCGGCCGTGTCGGGGACGCCGGGGCCGCGCCCCAGGACGCGCCGGGTCGGTCGGCCGGAATCGGCGGGGAAGGGCATCGCGGTCCAGGAGGTACATGGGGGCGGCGTGGAGGGCCGGGCGCCGTGGCCGCGGCCACCAGCAGCCTACGGGCTCCCCCGCGCTCCCCGGTGGACCACCGCCCGGCACGGCGCCTCACCGCCGGACCGGCGCTCCCCCGTCCCTGCGGAGCCCCGTGCGGGCGGCTCCCCGCGACGGGGCGGAGCTCCGGGGGGCCGGGCCGCAGATCGCCCGGAGGCCCGGTCACCGGGCGGACGGCCGCCTGGGTCCCGCTCCGGGAAAGCGCCGCGGGCCGGGCAGCGACCCGCCGGAGGCCCGGGCGGGCGGGGCATCGGGAGAGCGGGCCCGCAGGGCGGTCAGCGGCCGCGCAGGCGCCGTACGAGGATGCTCGCGTCGCCGCGGGATTCCAGATCGGCGAGGACGACCGCGACCGCCTCGCGGACGATGCGGCCCCGGTCCACCGCCAGCCCGTGCTCCCCGCGCAGCACCAGCCGCGCGTGTTCCAGGTCCATGAGCTCCTCGGCGGAGACGTAGACCGTGATCTTCTCGTCGTGGCGCTCGCGGCCGCTGGGGCGCCGGTTCGCGCCCCGGCCCTGCCCCTTGCCCCGGCGGCCCGCGCCGGCCGGGGCGGACCCCACGCCGCCGGCCGGGCCGGCAGAACCTTCCTGCGGCCGCCTGGGCTGCCCCACGACGGGCCCGCCGGCGTCCGCGGCCTCCCGGCCGCGGCCCTCACCCGCCGTGCCCTCGGCCGAAGTGGCCGAGTGATCCGCGGAGGGCGTCTCCTCGACCCCGCGCCGCGGCGAGGACGACTGGAGCGCCATCCCCCCGGTCGTACGGAACAGCTCGTCGGCTCCGGGCAGACTCACTCGGCGTGACACCGGGCGAGCACCTCCCTGGCCAGCTGGCGGTAGGCGGCGGCGCCGACGGAGTTGGACGCGTACGTCGTGATCGGCTCACCGGCGACCGTGGTCTCCGGGAAGCGCACCGTGCGGCCGATGACCGTGTGGTAGACGTGGTCGTCGAAGGCCTCGACGACGCGCGCCAGCACCTCACGGCTGTGCACCGTACGGGAGTCGTACATCGTGGCGAGGATGCCGTCGAGCTCCAGCTCGGGGTTGAGCCGCTCCTGCACCTTCTCGATGGTCTCGGTCAGCAGCGCCACGCCGCGCAGCGCGAAGAACTCGCACTCCAGCGGGACGATGACCTTGTGGGCCGCCGTCAGGGCGTTCACGGTCAGCAGACCGAGCGAGGGCTGACAGTCGATCACGATGTAGTCGTAGTCGGCCAGCAGGGGCTTCAGGGCCCGCTGCAGGGTGGACTCGCGCGCGACCTCACTGACCAACTGCACCTCGGCAGCGGACAGGTCGATGTTGCTCGGCAGCAGGTCCATGTTGGGGACCGCCGTCTTGAGCAGCACCTCGTCGGCCGACATGCCCCGCTCCATGAGCAGGTTGTAGACCGTCAGGTCGAGTTCCATCGGGTTCACGCCGAGACCCACGGACAGCGCGCCCTGCGGGTCGAAGTCGACGAGCAGCACGCGGCGCCCGTACTCGGCGAGCGCGGCACCCAGGTTGATGGTCGACGTGGTCTTGCCCACGCCGCCCTTCTGGTTGCACATCGCGATGATCTTCGCCGGACCGTGGTCGGTCAGCGGACCCGGGATCGGGAAGTACGGAAGCGGGCGTCCGGTCGGGCCGATCCGCTCACGGCGCTGACGGGCAGCGTCGGGGGCGAGGGTGGCCGCGTACTCGGGGTCCGGTTCGTACTCCGCGTCGGGGTCGTAGAAGTGCCCCTCGGGCACATTGTCGTAGTCGGCGAAACCCACGGGCTTTTCGCCGCTCAGGTCGCCGGCCCTGGAGTTCACGTCTAGGCCGTCCATGCTCTTTTGGGGCGTCGTCATGTGCTGGTGGTTTGCGAAGGTGCGTACTGCGACGGAGCCGACAGCTTCGAGCCCGGTAGGGCCCTGGCCCCGCTCAGGCATCCCTGCTCGACCACCCCCAGGAGCAAATGTCGACTCATTCACAAGTCGTCTTACCTCCTCGGACGTGACCAGGACACTTATCGATAGGTCAGCGTGGCACCATGCCGACGGTTGGCGACTCTATGGCGTGTCACCGCCCAGCGGCAACACAATCCGCCGGACCCGGCACGATGTGTCGGCAACCGAACACCACTCTGTCAAGGGCGCACGAGCTGTCGCTGCGAAGTTTCGCGGGTGTGCGAAAGGGTTAAAGGGTTACGTTCGAGGCGAGTTGAGCGGGGTCCCGGGGCACCCCGCAAACACGTCCGGCCGGACCTTGCGGGCAAGGTCCGGCCGGATACGTGAGATTGACGTCAGTCGTTGACGTGTCAGCCGAGCAGCGTGCTCAGCTCAAGGGTCTCCAGGCCGTGGGCCTCGGCAACGGGACCGTAAACGACCTGGCCGTCATGGGTGTTGAGGCCCAGCCCGAGCGCGGCGTCGCGACGCAGCGCCTCGACCCAGCCGAGGTTGGCGAGCTGCACGATGTAGGGCAGCGTCGCGTTCGTCAGCGCGTAGGTGGAGGTGTTCGGAACCGCGCCCGGCATGTTGGCGACGCAGTAGAAGACCGAGTTGTGGACCGTGAAGGTCGGCTCGGCGTGAGTGGTCGGACGGGAGTCCTCGAAGCAGCCGCCCTGGTCGATCGCAATGTCGACAAGAACACTTCCGGGCTTCATCTTGGCGACGAGCTCGTTGGTGACCAGCTTCGGGGCCTTCGCACCCGGGATCAGCACCGCGCCGATGACGAGGTCGGCCTCGACGACGGCCTTCTCCAGCTCGAAGGCGTTGGAGACGATCGTCTTGATCTTCGTGCCGAAGACCTTGTCGGCCTCGCGGAGCTTGTTGATGTCGCGGTCGAGCAGGGTCACGTGGAAGCCCATGCCGATGGCGATCTGCGCGGCGTTCCAGCCGGAGACGCCGCCGCCGATGACGACGCACTCGCCAGCGTGGGTGCCGGGGACACCGCCCGGGAGGACGCCACGGCCGCCGGCCGAGCGCATCAGGTGGTAGGCGCCGACCTGCGGGGCCAGGCGGCCCGCGACCTCGGACATCGGGGCGAGCAGCGGAAGCGCGCGGTTGGCGAGCTCGACCGTCTCGTACGCGATGGCGGTGGTGCCGGACTCCAGCAGGGCGTCCGTGCACTCGCGGGAGGCCGCCAGGTGCAGGTAGGTGAAGAGCGTCTGGTCCTTGCGGAGGCGGTGGTACTCCTCCGCGATGGGCTCCTTGACCTTGAGCAGCAGGTCGGCGGTGGCCCAGACCTCGTCGGCGGTACCGAGGATCTCGGCGCCGGCCGAGACGTACTCGGCGTCCGTGATCGAGGAGCCCACACCGGCGTTCTGCTCGATGAAGACCTGGTGGCCGTTGCGGACCAGCTCATGCACGCCGGCGGGCGTGATGGCGACCCGGAACTCGTTGTTCTTGACCTCGCGGGGGATGCCGACCTTCATCGTCGATCACGGTCCTTGGCTCAGGGGATATTACGGGGCACTTCCATACATACCCGCCCACAAGAACGCGCAACGGGATGCACCACGGGAAGCCGCGGTGAACCCAGTCTAATGAAGGATGAGTCGCTGTCTAGCCTTGCAAACCAATAATCTCAGTCGGAAGCACTACGGATTTCGCAGGCTGCAGGGTCATCTCCCAACAATCTGTCGGCTGCGGAGCGGTGCAGCCTGGCAGCCGCGGGGTCCCCGAGTCTGTCCAGCGTGTCGGCCAGCCGGACCTGCAGTGCGGCCTGAAGTCGCTGGTCGCCCGCCCTGCGGGCCAGCTCCACCGCCTCGCGGCAGGTGTGCAGCGATTCCTCGGGCCGGCCGGCGTACTCCTGGACCCGCGCCATCTCGCTCAACGCCTTTGCCTGACCGGGGACATCGGCCAGCTTCCGGTAGCCCGCGGCGGCCGCCCGCCAGCTGCGCAGCGCGTCCCCGTACCGCCCCGCGTAGGTGTGGACGTTGCCGAGCCGCCCGTACAGCCGGGCCTCGTCCGCACGCTCGCCCCGCGCGAGGGCCTGGGAGAGCGCCCGGCCGAACCAGTCGGAGGCCCGGTGCCAGTCCGCCAGCTCCTGGTAGGCGCCCCCTACGGATTCCATCGCGCGGCCCGTCGCGTACGGATCGTTCGCCGCCCGTCCTGCGTCCAGCGCGGCCCGGTAGCGCTCCAGGGCCTCCTGGGTCCGGCCGGTCTCGGCGTCCAGGTCGGCCAGGTTCAGCAGCGCGGCGGCCTGCTCCCGGCGCAGGTTGCGGCGCTCGGCCACGTCCAGGACCAGGCGGTGCAGCCCGTACAGCTCGGGGGCGGCCCCGGCCGTGCCCCGGTGGTCCGCCAGCGCCCGTACGAGGGCCGCGACCAGCCGGCGGGCCAGGGTGTCCAGGTCCCCGTCGGCAACGGCCAGGGAGGCGGCCGCGGTGAGCGCGGGCAGCCGGGTGTCCAGCCAGGTGGCGGCGGCCCGCCGGTCGGGAAACCGCAGGGCGCGCGGCAGGCCGTCCAGCAGCTCGCGGAGGCCGTCGTCGACGGCGGCGTCCACCCCGGGCTCCTCGGCCTCGGCCATGGCCCGGCAGGAGTGCAGCAGCCGTACGGTGCGCTCCAGCATCCGGGCCCGGGCCAGCTGGACCTCGGCGGGGCGCTCCCTGGCCTCCAGGAGGGCCTGGAGCAGCGGCGCGAGGCAGCCGGGCAGCAGGAAGAGGCCGTCGCGGGAGGGGCGGACGAGGCCCAGCCCGGCGAAGTCGTCCAGGGTGGACTGGGCGGCGGCCACGGAGCAGCCGGCGAGGGCGGAGGCGGTGTGCGAGTCGACGATGCCGGCCGGGGCGAGCGGCAGCAGCCGCAGGGTCCGCTGGGCGGGCTGCGGCAGGGACTCGTAGACCAGCCGGAAGCCGCGGGCGAGCGGGCCGCCGGTGGTGGCGGGCATGTCGTGGAGCTGCTTGGCCACGTCGGCGACGGAGGCCTTGGGGTGGGCGGCGAGCCAACCGCCGACGAGGACGAGCGCGGCGGGCTGTCCCCCGCACTCCTCGGCGAGGGTCTCGGCGGCCCGGGGGTCGGCGGTGACCCGGGTGTCGCCGATGCGCTGGGCGAGCAGTTCCACGGCGGAGGGGGTGTCGAGTCCGCCGAGGGTGCAGGGCCGGACGTCGGGGATCCCGGTGAGCGGCCCCTCGGCGGTGACCACGACGAGGCACTCGGGGGTGTCCGGCAGCAGGGCGTCCACCTGCTCGGGATCGGCGGCGTCGTCGACCAGGATGATGACCCGGCGGCCTTCGAGGGCGCTGCGCAGGGCGGAGCTCAGCTCGTCCTCGCCGGCCCCGGGCGGGGTGGGCCGCCCCAGTCCCTCCAGCAGGCTCCGGACGGCACGCTCGGTGGCCACGGTCTCCCCGCCGGGGGCGGTGAGCCGGGTGCGGATGACTCCGTCGGGGTACTCCTCGGCGACCTCGTGCACGAAGGCCTCGGCGAGGGCCGTGCGCCCGGAGCCGGGCCGCCCGGCGACGAGCAGCACCCGGGCCCGGGGCGCCTTGGCCTTGCGGCCGGAGAGGGTGTCGAGCCCGGTTCGCGCGATGTCCTCGCGCAGCTCCTTGAGCTCACGCCGCCGCCCGACGAAATCCGCCACGGATCCGCTCCTCTCCCTGCCACCGGATTGCGAGCGTAGTTCACGCAGAGCGACGACCCGGGTGGAGCGCGGCGGGCAAATCCCCCAATCGGATCAGCAGATGGACCTATTTTTCACGCGCCGCTCGCGCGGCGCGCTCGGCGGGCACCCCGCGGACACCCCCTAGGCCTCGTAGGGGCGGGCCGGCCAGGGGGCGAGGGCCGGGCGCAGGGCCTCGATGCCGCCCTCGGAGGCGAGGGCCGCCGCGAGGGCCAGTACCCCGGTCACCAGCCCCGGGTTGTGCAGCTCGCCCGCCAGCACCCCGCGGACCAGGTCCGCGAGCGGGACCCGGGCGATCTCCATGTCCGCCTCCTCCTCGGAGACCGCGTACCGCTCCCCCTCGGCCTCCGCCAGATCCCGCGCGAGGAAGATCCGGACGGCCTCGTCGGATCCGCCGGGCGAGGTGAAGAAGTCGGCCAGCACCCGCCACTCGCCCGCCTTGGCGTGCGCCTCCTCGTACAGCTCCCGCTGGGCCGCGTGCAGCGGGTTCTCGCCGGGTACGTCCAGCAGTCCGGCCGGGAGCTCCCACAGCCGGTGCCGCACCGGGTGACGGAACTGCTTGAGGACCAGCACCCGCTGCTCCTCGTCGAGGGCGAGGACGCACACCGAGCCCGGGTGCACCTGGTAGTCGCGGCGCACCACCGAGCTGTCGGGCATCCGGACCTGGTCCGACTTCACGGCCGTCTTCGCGCCCTCGAACGGGGTCCGTGAGGCGACGACCTCCCACGACTCCGGTGTGTCCACGATGTCGTTGCGCATGGCCATGGCCGATACCTTCCCCGAGAACGCGACAGCCGGGACACGGTCCGTGCCCCGGCTGCCTACGTTATGCGGTCAGGCTCTCACTTCGCGGACTGCTGCCGCTCCACGGCCGCCTTCACCAGGCCGGCGAAGAGCGGGTGCGGGCGCGTCGGGCGCGAGCGCAGCTCCGGGTGGGCCTGGGTGGCCACCAGGTAGGGGTGCACCTCGCGCGGGTACTCGACGTACTCGACGAGCTTGTTGTCCGGGGAGGTGCCGGAGAAGACGAGGCCCGCCTTCTTCTCCAGCTCGCCGCGGTAGGCGTTGTTGACCTCGTAGCGGTGGCGGTGGCGCTCGTCCACGTACGCCTCGTCGCCGTAGACCTCGCGCACGATGGAGCCCTCGGCGAGCTTCGCCGGGTACATGCCCAGGCGCATCGTTCCGCCCAGGTCGCCCGCGCCCTCGACGAAGGCCAGCTGCTCCTCCATGGTCGAGATGACCGGGTGCGGGGTGGAGGCGTCGAACTCGGTGGAGTTGGCGTCATCGATGCCCGCGAGGTTGCGCGCGGCCTCGATGACCACGCACTGCAGACCCAGGCACAGGCCGAGCAGCGGGATCTTGTTCTCGCGGGCGTAGGTGATCGCGCCGACCTTGCCGTTGACGCCGCGGTCGCCGAAGCCGCCGGGCACGCAGATCGCGTCCACGTCGCCGAGCACCGCCGCGGCACCGGCCGGGGTCTTGCAGTCGTCGGACGTGACCCACTTGATCTGGACCCGGGCCTTGTTGGCGAACCCGCCGGCGCGCAGCGCCTCGGTCACCGAAAGGTAGGCGTCGGGCAGGTCGATGTACTTGCCGACGAGCGCGACCTTGACCTCGTGGTCGGGGTTGTGGACCCGGTCGAGCAGGTCCTCCCACACCGTCCAGTCGACATCGCGGAACGGCAGGTCGAGCTTGCGCACGACGTATGCGTCCAGGCCCTCGGTGTGCAGCACCTTCGGGATGTCGTAGATCGACTTGGCGTCGATCGCCGCGACCACGGCCGCCTCGTCCACGTCGCACATCAGCGAGATCTTGCGCTTGATGGAGGTGGGGACGTCACGGTCGGCGCGCAGCACGATGGCGTCGGGCTGGATACCGATGTTGCGCAGGGCCGCGACCGAGTGCTGGGTCGGCTTGGTCTTGAGCTCACCGGAGGGGCCGATGTAGGGGAGCAGCGAGATGTGCACGACGAAGACGTTGTCGCGGCCGACCTCGTGGCGGACCTGGCGGACGGTCTCCAGGAACGGCAGCGACTCGATGTCGCCGACGGTGCCGCCGACCTCGGTGATGACGACGTCGACGTCCTCGGTCGCCATGCGGCGGATGCGGTGCTTGATCTCGTTGGTGATGTGCGGGATGACCTGCACGGTGTCACCGAGGTACTCGCCGCGGCGCTCCTTGGCGATGACCGTGTTGTAGACCTGGCCGGTGGTGACGTTGGCCGAGCCGTCGAGGTCGACGTCGAGGAAGCGCTCGTAGTGGCCGATGTCCAGGTCGGTCTCGGCGCCGTCGTTGGTGACGAACACCTCGCCGTGCTGGAACGGGTTCATCGTGCCGGGGTCGACGTTCAGGTACGGGTCGAGCTTCTGCATCGTGACCCGCAGACCGCGCGCCTTCAGCAGCGCACCCAGGCTGGAGGCCGTCAGGCCCTTGCCGAGGGACGAAGCGACACCCCCGGTGACGAAGATGTGCTTGGTCGTCATGGATTTGGGCGGCATCGCCAAGAGGGGGCTCCCGTGGTCGCGAAGTGAGGTGCGTCCGGCGCCGGCCACCTTCGATCCGGAAGGGTCTCAGGGGGCGCCGAAGCTGCGGTTTCGGGGCTCCTGATTCGCACAGGCAGACCACCGGTCCACGGGGTACCAGCCTATCAGCGCCCGGAGCGGTCCGCCTCCGGGCACGCGGCGCGCGC
The DNA here is from genome assembly GCF_042894025.1 of Streptomyces sp. NPDC001549. Taxonomy (NCBI): domain Bacteria; kingdom Bacillati; phylum Actinomycetota; class Actinomycetes; order Kitasatosporales; family Streptomycetaceae; genus Streptomyces; species Streptomyces sp. NPDC001549. Next base: position 19,715 of record NZ_JBIAVJ010000030.1, on the reverse strand, counting down.
GCTCGGTCCGGGGGCGCCGAAGCGCGCCGGGGCGGCATCGCCGCCGCTCACCCGTTCGGCCCAGCCACATTCTCCACAGGCTCACGGAGATCACTAGGGTGCCGTCATATCCTGCTCGGATATTGCACACATCACCGCCGGGCAGTCCGTCAGACGGCCTAACCGAGCCGATATACGGAATCATGGGCTCACGCGGAGATCCCTGCACACAGGAGACCGCGCAACCGCGCAATGCAAGCGCCCTTCGGGGCGGACGTGGCCGTTCGACTGGAGATGCACGTGTCCGGGCGCATCGAGGATTACGCACTGATCGGGGACATGCAGACCGCGGCACTGGTCTGTCGGGACGGAGCGGTGGACTGGCTGTGCCTGCCACGCTTCGACTCGCACGCCGTGTTCGCGAGCATTCTCGGCACCGAGGATCACGGGTTCTGGCGGATCGGCCCGTCGTTCCCGGCGGGCACCGAGGCCCCGCGTGCGACCCGCCGCCGCTACCGCGGTGATTCGCTGGTGCTGGAGTCGGAGTGGGACACCCCGCGTGGCAAGGTCCGCGTGATCGACTTCATGCCGCCCCGCGAGGATCACGCACCGCAGCTGATCCGCATCGTGGAGGGCGTCAGCGGGCGCGTGCCGATGCGTTCGGCCCTGCGGATGCGCTTCAGCTACGGGCGGGTCGTGCCGTGGGTGCACAAGGTCGACGGGCGCACCGTGGCCGTGGCCGGCCCCGACTCCGTCTGGCTGGACGCCGACGCGCAGACCTACGGCAAGGACCTGACGACGTACTCCGACTTCACCGTCGGCCCCGGCGACCGGAAGGCCTTCAGCATCAGCTGGCAGGCCTCGCACCGCGACGCGCCCGAGACCCCCGAAGCCGAGGCGGCCCTGGAGTCGACCACCGAGTTCTGGCGCGAGTGGGTCGAGCAGTGCACGTACCACGGGCCCTACCGGGAGGCCGTGATCCGCTCGCTGATCACCCTCAAGGCCCTCACGTACGGCCCCACGGGCGGGATCGTCGCCGCGCCCACCACCTCCCTCCCCGAGGAGATCGGCGGGGTCCGGAACTGGGACTACCGCTACACCTGGCTGCGGGACGCGGCCATCACCCTCTCCTCGCTGCTGCGCACCGGATACCGCGAGGAGGCCCGTGCCTGGCGCGAGTGGCTGCTGCGCGCGGTTGCCGGCGACCCGGAGAACCTGCAGATCATGTACGGGATCGCGGGCGAGCGGGAGCTCGGCGAGACCGAGCTGGACTGGCTGCCCGGCTACGAGAACTCCCGCCCGGTCCGCGTCGGCAACGGCGCCGCGGGCCAGCTCCAGCTCGATGTGTACGGCGAGGTCACCGAGGCCCTGCACCTGGGCCACATGACCGGGCTCGCCCGCAGCGACTACGCCTCGCTCCTCCAGCTCAAACTGATCCGCTACCTGGAGACCCACTGGGACCAGCCGGACGAGGGCATCTGGGAGGTGCGCGGCCCGCGCCGCCACTTCGTGCACTCGAAGGTGATGGCCTGGGTGGCCGTGGACCGCACGATCAAGCTGATCGAGAGCGGGGACGCGGACGGCCCGCTGGAGCGGTGGCGCGAGCTGCGCGACGAGATCCACCAGGACGTGTGCGAGAAGGGCTACGACAAGGAGCGCAACACCTTCACCCAGTCGTACGGGTCGAAGGAGCTGGACGCCTCCCTGCTGCTGATTCCGCAGATGGGCTTCCTGCCGCCGGACGACAAGCGGGTCATCGGCACCATCGAGGCGATCCAGCGCGAGCTGTCCACGCCCGACGGTTTCATCCTGCGCTACCCGACGGCGGGCGAGGAGGCCGGCGTGGACGGCCTGGAGGGCGACGAGGGGGCCTTCCTGGCCTGCTCGTTCTGGATGGCCGACGACCTGGCGATGATCGGCCGGGTGGACGAGGCACGGCGGCTGTTCGAGCGGCTGCTGTCGCTCCGCAACGACCTGGGTCTGCTCGCGGAGGAGTGGGACCCGCGGCTCCAGCGGCAGGTCGGGAACTTCCCGCAGGCCTTCAGCCACGTTCCGCTGATCGACACGGCCCTGCGGCTGACGGCCAGCGGGGCGTACGGAGGCTAGTGCCGGGCGACTCGCCGGAGCGCGGATCTTCTCGCCGCGCCCCGGTGATCGTCCGCGCCTACCCTGGAAGGGTCCTATGCCCTCCCTCCGGTGGAAGGGGGCAGCCATGGCTCCCCTGTCGAAGGCGGGCGCGGCCCTGACCGCGCTCCGCGAGGATCTGTCCGGCGAGGTCTTCGCCCCGGAGGATCCGGGGTACGACGAGGCCCGGACCCTCTTCAACGCGATGATCGACCGCAGACCCGCCGTCATCGCCCAGTGCGAGAGCACGGCGGACGTGGTGACCGCCGTGCGGTTCGCGAGGGAACTGGACCTGAACATCGCCGTGCGCGGCGGCGGGCACAGCGTGGCCGGGATGTCCCTCAACGACGGCGGCCTCGTCGTGGACCTGCGGCGGATGCACGAGGTGACGGTCCATCCGGCGGCCGGGGCCGCGCACATCGAGGGCGGGGCCACCATGAGCCACCTGGACCGGGCCTGCGAACCGTACGGGCTGGCGACCACCGGCGGCCGCGCCTCCACCACCGGCGTCGGCGGTTTCGTCCTGGGCGGCGGCAGCGGCTGGCTGGACCGGAAGTTCGGCCTGGCCGTGGACAACCTGCTGGGCGTGGACCTGGTCACCGCCGAGGGCGAGCTGATCCACGCCACCGCGGAGGAGCACCCGGGGCTGTTCTGGGGGCTGCACGGCGGTGGCGGGAACTTCGGCGTCGCCACCTCGCTGACCCTGCGGCTGTACGAACTGCCCGCCATGTCGATCGCGTTCCTGCTGTACCTGCCGGAGCGCGGGCCCGAGGTGGTCCGTACGTACCGGGACGTCATCGAGGCCGCACCGCCCGAGGCCTCGGGCGCCGCGCTCTACCTCACCGGCCCGCCCGAGGAGTTCGTCCCGCCGCACCTGGTCGGCCGGCTGCTGGCCGGGGCGCTGCTGACGTACGCGGGCCCCGAGGACGAGATGCGGAAGCTGGCCGAGCCGCTGCTGGCGATCCCCCACGAGTCGGAGATCGTCACGGCCATCCCGTACGCCGATCTCCAGTGCATGATCGACGACCCGCCGGGCATGCGGAACTACTGGTCGGCCGAGTACCTCACCGGCTGTCCCGACGCGTTCGTGGACGTCTTCTGCGCCCGCGCCGAGGTCATGCCGGTACCGACCGGCACCCAGCACCTGGTCTTCCCGCAGGGCGGCGCCATCGCCTCCGGCCCGGCCGACTACCCCGTTCCGTACCGCGACTCGCCGTGGGCGGTTCACCCGTTCGGGATCTGGGAGGACGCGGCCGACGACGAGCGCTGCCGGCAGTGGGTCAAGGACGTCCGCGCCGACGCCCGGCCGTGGAGCACCGGCGCGGTCTACCTCAACTTCACCGGGGACGAGGGTGTGGAGCGGGTGGTCTCGGGCCTCGGCGGCGAGAACATGCAGCGGCTGGGCGCGCTGAAGCGGCAGTACGACCCGGACAACATCTTCCGCTTCAACCACAACATCCAGCCCACCTGACGATGGGCACGGTTCTGCCGGTAGCGTCCCGCGATATGGAAAACCAGGGCGGGATCACGGTTCAGCGGGCACTGGAGCTGCCGGGGCTGCGCAGCGGACTCCCGGAGGTGGTGGCCTGCGCCGACCGCCTGGGGCGGACCGTCCGCTGGGTTCACGCAGGCGAGGTGCCGAACATCGCTTCGCTGCTCAAGGGCGGTGAGCTGCTGCTGACCACGGGCCTGGGCCTCGGCACCCGGCCGGCCGAGCAGCGTGCCTTCGTACGCCGCCTCGCGGACCGCGGGATCGCCGCCCTGGTCGTCGAACTGGGGCCGCGCTTCACCCGGCTGCCGGCGACCCTCGTGGAGACCGCGCGCTCGGCGGGGCTGCCCCTGGTCCAGCTCCACCGGGAGGTCCCCTTCGTGGCGGTCACGGAGGAGGTCCACACCGAGATCGTCAACCACCACTACGCCCTGCTCCAGCGGGCCGAGGAGGTCCACCGCCGCTGTACGGAGGCCCTGCTGGGCGGTGGGGGCATCCCGCAGGTCCTGCGGATCCTGGCCGACTTCACGGGGAACCCGGTCTTCCTGGAGACCCCCGACGGGCAGCTCCTGTACGCGGCCGGCAGCGCGGCCGGGGACGCGGGCGCGGACCCGCTCCAGGTGTGGGAGGGCCTGCGGGGCCAGCGCGAGGCCGAACCCTCCACGAACACGGTGGTGGTCGACGTACCGGGCGGGGGCCACGGCACCGGCTCGGTCCGGGCCCGGGTCGTCCTGGTCGGTGTATCGGCCCCGCTGCTCCCGGTGCACCGGATGGCGGCCGAACGCACGGCGGGCGTCCTGGCCGTCGTCCTGATGCAGGCGCGGCAGGAGGAGGAGCTGGCGGCGCGCGGCCGCGGCGACTTCCTGACGGACCTGGCGGAGGGCCGTATCTCGGCGGAGGACGCACCGGCGCAGGCCCGTGTCCTGGGCTTCAAGCCGGGCGGCGGTCCGCTGCTGCCGGTGGTGATGCGGCTGGCCTCGGACCTCGGTGCGTCCGGGAACTGGGCGGTCCTGGCCCGTGCGGTGCTGGAGGAGCTGTCGTCCGTCGGGGTCCCGGTCCTGCTGGGCGTCCGCCCGGTCGAGGGCCGTGTGCCGCTGCTGGTCTCCCTGCGCGCGGAGTCGGAGCGTACGGCGGTGGCGGACCGGGTCTCGGCCGCGCTGCGGGCGGGCGTCGAACGCGCGGGCCTGGACCGGGCCGACGCCCCGCCGGCCGTGGTCGTCGGCGTGGCGGGTGGCTGGGCGGCGGCCTCGGCGGGTCTGCGCCACGCCGCGGAGACCGCCACGGCCGCCCACGGCCTGCCGGCCCGCCCCTGGTACGACGCCCGCCGCCTGGACATCGACCTGCTGCTGTGGCGGCTGCGCGAACACCCCGACCTGGCCGCCTTCGTGGACCGCGCGATCGGGCCGCTGCGCACGCACGACACGACGTCGCGCCCGCCGCTGCTGCCGACGCTGGAGACGTACCTGGCCCACGCGGGCCGCAAGGCGGAGACGGCGCGTGAGCTCCATCTGAACCGGCAGACGCTCTACAACCGGCTGGCCCGCATCTCGGAACTCCTGGGCACGGACCTGGACGACCCCGAAACGGTTCTCTCCCTGAGCCTGGCCCTCCGCGCCCGCCGCCACGCGCCCGCTCCTTCCTGACGCGCCGCTGCGCCGGACTCCGTCCGTCGACTCCTGGGCGGGGGATGCCGGTGTCGCCTGCGTGCGGGCGGGTGGCCGACGGCCCTGCGGGGCTGTCCCCCACCCGCCCTTCCACCGTTCCCCGGGGCCCTGCCCGGACCCGCGCCTCAATCGCCGGCGGGGCTGCATTTCAGCCCCGCCGGCGATTGAGGTGAAAGCGCGGCGACACCCGGGGGCGGGCGGGCCGCAGCCGGCAACCGTTACCCCGCTGGGAGGCTACCTACGGCGTTCCATCAGTTCGTCGTAGACCGACAGGACCTGCGCCACCGTGTCGTCCTCCGACGGCCACGTGGCGGCCTGGACGCGCCCCGCGGCCACCAGGGCGGCCCGGCGGTCCGGGTCGGCCAGCAGGCCGGTCACGGCCGAGGCGAGCGGCCCCGGCTCCCCCGGCGGGACCAGTACCGCGCCCTCCCCCACCAGTTCCGGGACACCGCCCACCGCCGTGGCGACCAGCGGCACGCCCACCCGCAGTGCCTCCTGCGCCAGCAGCGCCCGCGCCTCCCACCGGCTGGGCAGCACCGCCAGGTCGGCCGCCGCCAGCAGCTGCGCCGCGTCCCGGCGGCGCCCCAGCAGCCGTACCGGGAGTCCCTCCGCCTCGATCCGCCGGGAGAGCTCCGCCCGTAGCGGCCCCTCCCCCGCGATCACCAGCAGCGGTGCCGGGTCCAGGCCGCGCCACTCCCGTGCCGCGTCGAGCAGTACGGAGTACCCGCGGTGCGGCACCAGGCTGCCGACGGCGATCAGCAGCGGCCGTTCCACTGCGCCGAGTTCCGCCCGCACCTTGCCGGGGTCGGCCGCCGCCTCCGGACCCGCCGGTACCGCCACCGGGGCCAGCCGCGCGTCCCTGGCGCCCCGCAGCCGCGCTGCGTCGACCTGGTCCGAGGAGGCCCCGAGCACCACCGCGGCGGCCCGCGCGACGTGCCGTTCCAGCATCCGGCCCAGCCGCCCGAGCGCACCGGCCGCCGTGGGGCCCTCGCCGTGCCAGCTCACCACCAGCGGCACCCGGCGCCCCCGTATGGCCAGCGCGGCGCGCATCCCGGCGCGCACGCCGTGCGCGTGCACGAGGTCCGCCCCGGCACAGGCGGCCCGCAGCACGCTGACCGCGTCGGGCGCGAACTGCGCCCCGGCGCCGGTGAAGTCGTACTCCCCCTCCGCCTGGACGGGCGCGCACACCGTGACCCGTACCCCGCGCGCGGCGAGGCCGGTCGCGAGGGACCGTACGTGGGCACTGCTGCCCGCGCCCGCACCGCCGCCGAGTACTTGCACGGTGCGCAGCGGCGGCCGGCCGTAGGGCTGGGCCGGGAGGGAGGTGGAGACCGGGGAGCTGCTCACGGGCCGAAGCTCCAGGGTGAGGGAGTCAGAGAACGCCAAGGATGCCAGTCCGCACGCGCGTTCCGGGACCATACGGGTGCGGATCCCGTACGAGATACCGCCGGACGCGCCTCAGCCTCACCCACACGGGCCATCCCCGGACGGCGAAGGGCCCGGAACGGCGCGCGTTCCGGGCCCTTCGCGCCGTGTGTCATCTCACGCGTCCGCGCGCGCCGCCGCCAGCAGTTCCTCGGCGTGCGCCCGCGCCGAGACCGAGTCCTCGTGGCCGGCCAGCATGCGCGACAGCTCGCGGATCCGGTCCTCGCCCTCCAGGACGGTGACCCCGCTCCGGGTGACCGATCCGTCGTTGGTCTTCTCGACGAGCAGCTGCCGGTCCGCGAAGGCCGCCACCTGCGGCAGGTGCGTGACGACCACGACCTGCGCCGACTTGGCCAGCTTCGCCAGCCGCCGGCCCACCTCGACGGCCGCCTTGCCGCCGACGCCCGCGTCGACCTCGTCGAAGAGGTAGGTGGGCACCGGGTCGGAGCCCGCGAAGACGACCTCGACGGCCAGCATCACCCGGGACAGCTCACCGCCCGAGGCGCCCTTGGCGATCGGCCGCGGCTGGGCGCCGGGGTGCGGGGCCAGCAGCAGCTCGACCTCGTCCGCGCCCGAAGGGCCGTAGGCGACCGGGCGGCCGTCCACGTCCACTCCGTCGGGGTCCTCGGCCTGCCGGATGTCGATGGTCACGCGGGCGTGGGGCATCGCCAGCGAGGCCAGCTCCTCCGTCACCGCGGAGGCGAAGCGCGTCGCGGCCTCCACCCGGGCGTCCGTCAACGCCTGTGCCAGCAGGGACAGTTCACCGCGCAGTCCGTCGCGCTCGGCGGTCAGCTCGGTGATCCGCTCGTCGTCGCCGTCCAGTTCCAGCAGCCGCGCCGCGCCCTGTTCGGCCCACTCCAGTACGGCGTCCACGGTGCCCGCGGAGCCGTACTTGCGGGTGAGCTGCGTCAGGGCGGCCCGCCGCTCCTCCACCGCGGCCAGCCGCAGCGGATCGGCGTCCAGGTCGTCGGCGTAGCCCGCCAGTTCCCCGGCCACGTCGGACAGCAGGATTCCCAGTTCCCCGATCCGCTCGGCGAGCGCGCCGAGGGCCGGGTCGTGGGACCGTACGGATTCCAGCGCCCGGTGGGCGCCCGCGACGAGCATGTTCGCGTCGATGGCCTCCGGGTCCTCGGGGTTGCCCGCGAGCGCGGCGTGCGCCAGCTGCGCCGCCGTGGACAGCGATTCGGCGTGCCCGAGCCGCTCCGCCTCGGCGGCGAGTTCGGCGTCCTCGCCGGCCACCGGTTCCACGGCCGCGATCTCGTCCAGCCCGAAGCGCAGCAGGTCCGCCTCCTGGGCCCGTTCGCGGGCCCGGGTGGTGATCTCCTCCAGCTCGACGGCGACGGCACGGAGCCTGCGGTAGGCCGAGCCGTACTTCTCCAGCGGGACGGCGACGGCGTCCCCGGCGTACCGGTCGAGCGCCTGCCGCTGCCGGGCGGGGCGCAGCAGCCCCTGCTGGTCGGTCTGCCCGTGTACGGCGACCAGGTCGTCGGCGAGCTCGGCGAGCAGTCCGACGGGGACGGAGCGGCCGCCGACGTGGGCGCGCGAGCGCCCCTCGGCGGACACGGTCCGGCTGATCAGCAGGGCGCCGTCGTCGAGCTCGGCCCCGGCCTCCTCGGCGCGTACGGCGGCGGGGGCGTCGGGGCGCATGACGATGCGGCCCTCGACCACCGCGGCCTTGGCCCCGATCCGTACCAGGGCCGGGTCGGCGCGACCGCCGAGCAGCAGCCCGAGGCTGGTGACGACCATCGTCTTGCCCGCGCCGGTCTCGCCGGTCACCGCGGTGAATCCGGGCGACAGCTCGACCACCGCGTCGTCGATGACCCCGAGCGACCGTATCCGCATCTCCTCAAGCACGGGACGACGATACCGAGGTTTCATGGGTGCCATGTGACGTCACCCGTTCCAAGTTGTTCGAACGGATGTGCTATCAGAGAGGTGTGAGCTGCGCCTCAGTGCGGCGCCCCACGCCAACCCGACACCGGCAGCGCGAACTTGGCGACGAGCCGGTCCGTGAAGGACGCGTGGTGCAGCCGGGCGAGCCGCACCGGCACCGCACCACGCCGCACCTCGACCCGTGCCCCGGCGGGCAGCTCCAGCATGCGCCGCCCGTCGCACCACAGCACTCCGTGCGGCGTGCCGTTCTGCACCTCCACCGCCAGCACCGAGGTCGGCGAGGTCACCAGCGGCTTCGCGAACAGCGCGTGCGCGCTGATCGGCACCAGCAGCAGCGCCTCCACCTCCGGCCAGACCACCGGCCCGCCCGCGGAGAAGGCGTAGGCCGTGGAGCCCGTCGGAGTCGCGCAGACGATCCCGTCGCAGCCGAAGCCGGTCACCGGGCGCCCGTCGATCTCCAGGACCACCTCCAGCATCCGCTCCGGGGACACCTTCTGGACCGCGGCCTCGTTCAGCGCCCAGTCCCGGTGGACCACATCGCCGTTCGTGCGCACTATCACGTCGAGCGTCATGCGCTCCTCGACCTCGTACGAGCGCGTCACCACCCGGTCCACGACCTTGTCCAGGTCGTCGCGCTCGGCCTCGGCGAGGAACCCCACCCGGCCCAGGTTGACGCCCAGCATCGGCACCCCCGAGGCGCGCGCGAACTCCGCGCCCCGCAGCAGGGTCCCGTCCCCGCCGAGGACGATGAGCAGCTCACACCCGTCGAGCACCCCCGGGGTGGACTCGGTGACCAGCTCCACCTCGGGGGGCAGCGGCAGGTCCACCGCCTCGTGCTCCATGACGCGTACGCCCAGCCCGCATCTCAGCAGCCCCTGCACGACCAGCTCGGCGCTGCGGATGGCCGCAGGCCGCCCGGTGTGCGCGAGCAGGAAGACTGTCCGCCCTTCCCCCGAAACACGTGAACCCGCTGCACCTGCTGAACCCGCTGAATCTGTCACTGCGGCCCCTCCGCCACTGCACGGTCAACATCCGCCGGATCGAGGGCCGGTGCCCCCGCCCGCAGCCACAGAAAGTACTCGACGTTCCCCGACGGCCCCGGCAGCGGACTCGCCGTCACGCCGAGAACACCCAGCCCCAGCTTCGCCGCCTGCGCCGCGACCTCGCGTACGGCACCGGCCCTCAGCTCCGGGCTGCGCACCACTCCGCCGCTGCCCAGCCGGTCCTTGCCGACCTCGAACTGCGGCTTGACCATCAGCACCAGGTCCGCGTCCGGCGCGCAGCAGCGCACCAGCGCCGGCAGCACCAGACCGATGGAAATGAACGACAGGTCACCGACGACCAGGTCGACCGGGACCCCGTCGAGCTGCTCCACCGTCAGCTCGCGCACGTTCGTACGGTCCTTGACCGTGACCCGGTCGTCGCTCTGCAGCGACCAGGCCAGCTGCCCGTAGCCGACGTCCACGGCCATCACGTGGGCCACGCCCGAGCGCAGCAGCACGTCGGTGAACCCGCCGGTGGAGGCGCCGGCGTCCAGCGCGCGGCGGCCCTCTACGGCCAGCCCCTGCGGCTGGAAGGCCGCCAGCGCGCCGGCCAGCTTGTGGCCGCCCCGGGAGACGTAGTCGGGGTCGCTGTCGTCCTTGCGGACCACCAGGGCCGCGCTGGTCTCGACCTGGGTGGCCGCCTTGGTCGCGGTCGTGCCGCCCACGGTCACCCGGCCCGCGGCGATCAGCTGCGCGGCGTGCTCGCGCGAGCGGGCCATGCTGCGGCGTACCAGTTCGGCGTCCAGGCGGCGGCGTGCCACTCCTGCCACGTTCGGTTCAGCTCCTGTTTTCGTACGGTCCGGGGACGGGCGGTGCGTCCAGCGCGGTCAGCGCCTCGCGCAGCCCCCGGTGGACATCCTCGTACACCTCGACGTGTCCGTCCGCCGCGAGGTGGTCCGCGTCCGCCAGCCGCGCCAGGTGCGCGTCCACGCCGGCGTGGCCGGTGGGCGTGCGTACGACGCCCAGCGCCACGGGCCCGGCGGGCTCGACGGGCTCGACGGGCTCGACGGGCTCGACGGGCTCGACGGGCTCAACGGGCTCGGCGGAGGCTTCGACCCGGGGGTCGGCGGCTTCGTCGGTCATGCCCCGACGCTACCCCGAAGCGCCCCGCGACCACGCATGGCTCTGCGGTACGGTCGTGATCACGATGGCTACGATCCAGGAGTGCCGCGAAGCACTCGACAACCTCTCCGGCAATCTCGCACGGGCCGACGGCGGCGTACGCGGCGCGGCCGCGTTCGACCGCTCCCTGAGCTGCCACATCACCGACCTGGACCAGACGTTCACGGGCCGCCTCGACGCGGGCCGGATCCGGGTGGACGCGGTCGCCCCGGGCCCGCCCGCGGCGAAGGCCGAGATCCGGCTCGCGATGACGGGCGACGACCTCGTGGCACTGGTCGCCGGCGAGCTGAAGTTCGCGAAGGCCTGGGCCTCGGGCCGCGTCAGACTGGAGGCCGGGTTCCGCGACCTGCTCCGCCTCAAGACCATGCTCTAGCCGCGCCGCACTCCCCCTCGTCCAGCCCCGCCGCCTTCTCCAGCCCCCTCGGCACCCTCCAAGCCCCGCCGCCCCCTCCAGCCCCCTCCAGCCCCCTCCAGCCCCCTCGGCACCCTCCAGCCCAGCCGGCACCCTCCACCCTCCAAGCCCCGCCGGCGATTGAGGCGTTCTTCCAGCCCCGCCGGCGATTGAGGCGCGGGGCCGGGGGCGGAGCCCCGGTCTTTCCAGCCCCGCCGGCGTTTGAGGCGCGGGGGTCCGGGGGCGGAGCCCCCGGCAACCGGCCCGCACCCGAAGCCGCCCGGCCAGCCGGGGGCTACTCCGCCCGGGCCACCGCACGGGCCTTGCGCGCCGCCGGAACCACCAGCGGCGTCCCCGTCTCCGGATCCGGGATCACCTGGCAGCGCAGCCCGAACACCTTCTCCACGAGCTCCGCCGTCACCACCTCGGCCGGCGGCCCCTCCGCGACGACCTTCCCGCCCCGCATCGCGATCAGGTGCGTGGCGTACCGGGCCGCGTGATTCAGGTCGTGCAGCACCGCCACCAGCGTTCGCCCCTGCGTCTCGTGCAGCTCCGCGCACAGGTCCAGCACGTCGATCTGGTGCTGGATGTCCAGGTACGTCGTCGGCTCGTCGAGCAGCAGCAGCGGCGTCTGCTGGGCCAGCGCCATCGCGATCCACACGCGCTGCCGCTGCCCGCCCGACAGCTCGTCCACGGCCCGGTCGGCGAGCTCGGCGACCCCGGTCGAGGCCATCGACTCGTTCACGACCCGCTCGTCCTCGGCCGACCACTGCCGCAGCAGCCCCTGGTGCGGGTACCGGCCGCGCGAGACCAGGTCGGCCACCGTGATCCCGTCGGGCGCGATCGAGGACTGCGGGAGCAGGCCCAGGGTCTTGGCGACCTTCTTCGCGGGCATCGACCCGATGGCCTGCCCGTCCAGCAGCACCCGCCCGGTGGACGGCTTCAGCATCCGCGACAGGGCCCGCAGGAGCGTGGACTTGCCGCAGGCGTTGGGGCCGACGATCACCGTGAAGGAGTTGTCGGGGATCTCCACCGACAGGTTCTCGGCGATGACCCGCTGGTCGTAGCCGAGGGTCACGTTCTCCGCGGTCAGCCGCTGCACTTGCGTACTCCTCATCAGGTTCATATACGTCCCGCCTTGCGCTCGGTGACGAGCAGCCAGAGCAGGTAGACACCGCCGACGAGGCCGGTCACCACACCCACCGGCAGCTGGTCGGCGCCGAAGGCCCGCTGCGAGGCCCAGTCGGACACCATCAGCAGCACCGAGCCCATCAGGGCGGCGTTCACCAGGTTCCCGCCGGGCGAGCGGGTCAGCCGCCGGGCCAGCTGCGGCGCGGCCAGCGCGACGAAGCTGATGGGCCCGGCCGCTGCGCTCGCCGCGGTGGTGAGCAGGATCGCCGCGAGCATCAGCAGCAGCCGCGTCCGCTCCACCCGCACCCCGAGCGCGTACGCGGCGTCGTCGCCCATCTCCATCATCCGCAGGGCCCTGCCCTGCCCGAGGACCAGCGGGAAGAGCACCGCGCACACCGCGAGCAGCGGCCACACCTGCGCCCAGTCCCGGCCGGCCAGCGAGCCGGTCAGCCAGACCATGGCCCGCGTGGCCTCGATCAGCTGGGCCTTCGTGATCAGGTACTGGATCACGGCGACGAGCATGGCGGAGGCGCCGATGCCGACCAGCACCAGCCGGTAGCCCTGGATGCCCTGCTTGTAGGCGAGCAGGTAGACGGCGGCTCCGGCCAGCAGACCGCCGACCAGCGCGCCGACGGCCACCTCGGTGGCGCCGCCCTTGAACAGGATGATGACGACGAGCGCGCCGACCGCCGAGCCGTAGCCGAAGCCGAGCAGGTCCGGGGAGCCCAGCGGGTTGCGGGAGACGGACTGGAAGACGGCTCCGGAGATCCCGAGCGCCGCGCCGACGAGCAGCGCGACCAGGGCCCGCGGCAGCCGCAGGTCGTTGACGATGAAGTCGGTGGCGGGGGTGCCGTTGCCGAGCAGGGTCTGTACGACGTCCCACGGCGCGATCTCGAAGTCGCCGGTGCCGATGAGCACGACGGACATCGCGAGCGCCGCGACAGTCAGCAGGACCCCGACGGCCAGGGCGCGCCGTTCGACGCGCAACGAGACCCCGCCGGGCAGGTGCAGCGGACGGGGGCCGGACCGGCGGCCCTTGCGGGGGGTGTCGGTCGCGGTCACGGTGGTGGGCGCGGTCGCGGTCACAGCTGGGCCATCCTCTTGCGCCGAACCAGGTAGATGAAGACCGGGCCGCCGATGAGCGCGGTCACGACGCCGACCTGCAGTTCGGCGGGCCGGGTGACGACTCGGCCGACGATGTCGGAGCCGAGCAGCAGGGCCGGCGACAGGACGGCCGAGTACGCGAGCACCCAGCGCATGTCGGGACCGGTGAAGGCCCGGACGAGGTGCGGGACCATCAGCCCGATGAACACGATGGGTCCGCACGCGGCGGTCGCCGCACCGCACAGCAGGGTGATGGCGACCATGGCGCCGATCCGGGTCCGCGTCAGGTGGGCGCCGAGCGCCCGCGCCGTGTCGTCGCCCATCGCCATCGCGTTGAGCGGCCGGCCCAGCACCAGCGCGAGCAACGCGCCGACGAGCAGGAAGGGGGCCACCTGCCGGACGGTGTCCATGTTGGCCGAGGCCAGCGAGCCCACCGTCCAGAAGCGCAGCTTGTCCAGCGCCTTGCTGTCCATCAGCTGCACGGCGTTGATGTAGCCGACGAGTGCCGCGCTGGCCGCCGTACCGGCGAGCGCGAGGCGCACCGGGGTCGCGCTGCGGCTGCCGCCGAGCACGTACACGAGGACCGAGACGAACGCGGCGCCGAGGAAGGCCCACCACACGAACTCGTTCAGCGAACTCGCGCCGAAGAAGCTGATCGCGGAGACCACGGCGGCCGCGGCACCCGCGTTGACGCCGAGGATGCCGGGCTCGGCCAGCGGGTTACGGGTCAGCGCCTGCATCACGGCACCGGACAGGCCGAGTCCGAGCCCGACCATCAGCCCGAGCAGGGTGCGCGGGATCCGCAGATCCCGCACCACCACATCGGCGGGCGTACCCGCGTAGGCGAACAGGCCGTGCCAGACCTCGTCCAGGGACATCTGCTTGGCGCCCACGGCGATGCTCACGACGGCGATCAGTGCCAGCACCGCGAGAGCGGCGAGCAGACCGGCGGCGCGCGCGGCATGGCGCGGGCGGGCTACGGCGGCGGCGTCGCCCTCTTCGGGCGCCGCGCTCCGTTCGGGTTCGGGGGGACTCTCGACCAACACGCAGGTTAGGCTAACCTACCCTCCGCACGGGCGGATCCCCCGGACGGCCCTAAAGACCCAGCCTGGCCAGCGCCTTCGCCGCATCGAGGGTGCAGACCCCGTCCCCGGCCACCGTCCAGGCCGCCGCGCACAGCGCCCGCAGCGCGTCGAGCGGATCCCCGACTTCCCCGCCCTGCCCGCCCTGCCCGACCTCTCCGCCCTCTCCGGCCTCTCCGCCCTCTCCGGCCTCTCGCAGTTCCAGCACGCCGCCGTTCGTCGCGACCGCCGTCCAGCCGCCGCACCGGAAACCCTCCGCGCACGGCTCCACTTCCGGCTGCCCGGTCAGCAACCCCCGCAGGTCCCGGTCCACATAGGTCGGACGGTGCCTGGGCTCGGCCCGCAGCAGCTGCTCCGCGTCCGTGACCCCGGTCAGCACCAGCAGCGAGTCCACCTCCCCGTTGAAGGCACCCTCGATGTCGGTGTCCAGCCGGTCCCCCACCACCAGCGGCCGCTCCGCCCCGGTCCGCAGCACCGTCTCCCGGTGCATCGGGGGCAGCGGCTTGCCCGCCACCTGCGGCTCCGCGCCCGTGGCGATCCGTACGACCTCCACCGCAGCCCCGTTGCCCGGCGCGATCCCCCGCGCCCCCGGAATCGTCAGGTCGGTGTTCGACGCGAACCACGGCACTCCGCGGTTGATCGCGTACGAGGCCTCCGCGAACCGCCCCCACGGCAGGTCGGGACCGCCGTACCCCTGGACGACCGCCGCGAGCCCCTCCTCCTCCGCCGATTCCACCGGCACCAGGCCCCGCTCGCGCAGCGCGACCCGCAGCCCGTCCCCGCCGATCACCAGCACCTTCGACCCCGGCTCCACCTGCTCCGCGATCAGCCGGGCCACCGCCTGCGCCGAGGTGATCACCTCGGCCGCCACCGTCGGGATGCCCAGCTCGCCCAGGTGCTCCGCGACCGCGTCCGGCGTCCGCAGCGCGTTGTTCGTGACGTACGCGAGGTGCATCCCGTCCGCCCGGGCCGCGGCGAGGGACTCCACGGCGTACGCGATGGCCTCGCCGCCCGCGTACACCACCCCGTCCAGATCCAGCAGCGCGGTGTCGTACGCCTGGTGCAGACTCTGCTCACTCGCCGCGGGACTGGTCCTGCTCTGCCGGCTCATCCTGTCCGCTCCTCCCGGGGCCCTCCCAGCGGCAGCCGGGGGGGGATCGACCTTGTCCGATTCCGTACTGCCCCGATCATCCCGCATGGCGAGACGCGATTTACCATGCACCAATGACCACATCTGGTACCGCGGAGCATGGGCTGCGCCTGATCCCGTTCCATGGCCTGCGCTACGTCCCCGAGCGTGTCGGCAGCCTCGCCGCCGTCACCTCGCCGCCGTACGACGTGGTCGTGCGTCCCGACGGAGTCGACCACCTCGAATCCGCCGACCCGCACAACATCGTCCGCCTGATCCTCCCGCAGGCGGGTACCCCGGCCGCGCGCAACGAGCAGGCCGCCCGCACCCTGCACGACTGGCTCGCCAAGGGCATCCTCAGCGCCGACCCCGAGCCCGCGCTCTACGTCTACGAGCAGCGCCGGGCCGGACTGCTCCAGCGCGGCGTCATCGGCGCCCTGGCCCTGTCCACCGCCGACGCCGGCATCGTCCTGCCCCACGAGGACGTCATGCCGGACGTGGTCACCGACCGGGCCGGCCTGATGCGGGCCACCTCCGCCAACCTCGAACCCCTCCTGCTCACCTACCGGGGCGACGACCCGGGCACGGGAGCGGCCGCGGTCGTCGAACGGACCGCCCAGCTCGCCCCCCTCCTGTCGACCACCACCGAGGACGGCTTCCAGCACCGCCTGTGGGCCATCACGGATCCGGCCGAACTCGAAGCCGTCATGGCGGACCTCAGCCACCGCCAGGCCCTCATCGCCGACGGCCACCACCGCTGGGCGACGTACCTGCGCCTCCAGGAGGAGCACGGCTCCCCCACCGCCTGGGACTTCGGCCTGGTCCTCCTCGTGGACACCGCCCGCTATCCGCTCCAGGTCCGCGCCATCCACCGGATGCTGCGCCGCCTCCCGGTGCCGGACGCCCTCGCGGCCCTCGACGGCCACTTCCGCGTCCGCCCGGTCGACGGACCGCTCCCGCTGGCCCTGGACACCCTCGCGGACGCCTCGGAACGCGGCAACGCCTTCCTGATCGCCGGCGACGGCGCCTTCCACCTGGTCACCGACCCTGACCTGGCGCTCCTCGACACCACGGTCCGCCACGACCGTCCCGAGGCCTGGCGCCGGCTGGACGCGACCGTCCTGCACGCGACCCTGCTCGACGCCCTCTGGCACATCCCGGACGCCCCGGACCAGATCACGTACATCCACGACGCCGCGTCCACCGTGGCCATGGCCGAGCGGCACGGCGGCACGGCGGTCCTGCTGCATCCCGTACGCGAGGAAGTCGTACGGGACCTGGCCCGCCAGGGCGTCACCATGCCCCGCAAGTCCACGTCCTTCGGACCGAAACCGGCCACCGGCCTGGTCCTGCGCGGCCTGGGCTGACCACTTCCGGACATGAAGAAGGGCGGTACCCCGGTCGGGGTACCGCCCTTCTTCATGTCACCGTGCCTCAGGCCTTGTCGCCCTCGACGTCGGCGTCGGCCTCGGACTGCTCCAGCGGCTCGTACTCCTCGTCGTCCTCGTCGTAGTACTCGGCGACGTCGGAGGCGCGCTCGGCCGCGGCGATCTCCGCCGCGTCCTCGCCCTCGTCGTCATCCTCGTCCTCGCCCTCGTCCTCGCGCTCGTCCTCGCGCTCGTCCTCGCCCTCGGCGAGGTCGGACAGGTCGATCGAGGCGTCGACGAACTCGACACCGTCGAGCTCGGCGAGACGGTCGGAGGCGTCGGTGGCCCCGTCCTTGTCCGCTTCGAGGGTCTTGCCGAACCACTCGCGCGCCTCGTCCTCACGACCGGCCGCCAGCAGGGCGTCGGCGTAGGCGTACCGCAGGCGCGCGGTCCAGGGCTGGACCGAGCTGGAGGCCAGCTCCGGGCTCTGCAGGGTCACGATGGCCGCTTCGAGCTGCCCCTGGTCCCGCCGGGCACCGGCCGCGACCAGACGCATCTCGACCTGGCCGGCCTTGTCCAGCTTCTGCACCTCGGGCTCGCCGGCCATGGCCAGCGCCCGCTCCGGACGGCCGAGGCCGCGCTCGCAGTCGGCCATGACGGGCCACAGCTCGACCGAGCCGGTCATGCGCTTGGCGGCGCGGAACTCCGCGAGGGCCTCGCTGTACTTCTGCGTGGCGTACGCGGCGAAGCCGGCGGCCTCGCGGACAGCGGCGACGCGGGAGGCCAGCCGCAGGGCGATGCGCGAGTACGCGTAGGCCTGCTCGGGCTCGTCGTCGATCAGCCGCGCGACCATGACGAGGTTCTTGGAAACCTCTTCGGCCAGGCCCTTGGGCAGGCTCAGCAGCTCCTGGCGCACATCGGCGTCGATCTCGAGGCCGGTGACGTCCTCGTCGATCGGGAGCCGCTTGACCGGGTCGCGGTCGGAGCGGTAGTCGCGGTCGCCGCCGCGGTCATCGCGACCACGGTAGCCACCACGGTCACCACCGCGATCGTCACGGCCACCACGGAACCCACCACGGTCGCCACCGCGGTCGTCACGGCGGGGGTAGGACGGGCGGTCGCCGCCACGGTCGTCGCGACCGCCACGGAACCCACCACGGTCGTCCTCACGGCGCGGGTACGACGGACGGTCGCCACCACGGTCGTCACGACGCGGGTAGGACGGACGGTCGCCGGCCGGGCGACCACCACGGTCGTCCTCACGGCGGGGGTAGGACGGGCGGTCGCCGCCACGGTCGTCGCGACCGCCACGGAACCCACCACGGTCGTCCTCACGGCGCGGGTACGACGGACGGTCGCCACCACGGTCATCGCGACGGGGGTAGGACGGGCGGTCGCCACCACGGTCGTCACGGCGGAAGCCGCCGCCACCGCCGGAGGGACGGCCACCACGGTCGTCCTCGCGACGGGGGTACGACGGACGGTCGCCACCGCGGTCGTCGCGACGGAAGCCGCCGCCACCACCGGAGGGACGGCCGCCACGGTCATCGTCACGACGGGGGTACGACGGACGGTCGCCACCACGGTCGTCACGGCGCGGGTACGAGGGACGGTCGCCGCCACGGTCGTCGCGACGGAAGCCGCCGCCACCGCCGGAGGGACGGCCACCACGGTCGTCCTCGCGACGGGGGTACGACGGGCGGTCGCCACCGCGGTCGTCGCGACGGAAGCCGCCGCCACCACCGGAGGGACGCCCGCCACGGTCATCGTCACGACGGGGGTACGACGGACGGTCGCCACCACGGTCGTCACGACGCGGGTACGAGGGACGGTCGCCGCCACGGTCGTCACGGCGGAAGCCGCCACCGCTGCCGCCACCGGAGGGACGGCCGCCACGGTCATCGTCACGACGGGGGTACGACGGACGGTCGCCACCACGGTCATCGCGACGCGGGTACGAGGGACGGTCGCCGCCACGGTCGTCACGGCGGAAGCCGCCACCGCTGCCGCCACCGGAGGGACGGCCGCCACGGTCATCGTCA
>NZ_JBIAVJ010000030.1:0-632 GCF_042894025.1 Streptomyces sp. NPDC001549 | reverse complement strand
CACGGCGCGGGTACGACGGACGGTCGCCACCACGGTCATCGCGACGCGGGAAGCTGGGACGGTCGCCGCCACGGTCGTCACGGCGGAAGCCGCCACCGCTGCCGCCACCGGAGGGACGGCCGCCACGGTCGTCCTCACGACGCGGGTACGACGGACGGTCGCCACCACGGTCGTCACGGCGGAAGCCGCCACCGCTGCCACCGCCGGCCGGGCGACCACCACGGTCATCGCGACGGAAACCGCCGCCGCCACCGCCGGCCGGGCGACCGCCACGGTCGTCACGGCGGAAGGGGGGACGGTCGCCGCCACGGTCGTCACGGCCCCCGCGGTAGCCGCCCCTGTCACCGCCGTCGTTGCGCCGAGGCTCGCGCTCCGGACGATCGTCGGGAGAGTTGGACATGGGTGTGACTCCTGTCTTCGGGGTACCGCTAGTCATTCTCGCGCAACCAACCCATGGCCGCGCTTCGGCGTAAAGAGGTAAAAACAAAAAAGGACCCTTGGTCCAGCGTTGAACGCTGGACCAAGGGTCCTTTGAAAGATTGTTCGGCGGCGTCCTACTCTCCCACAGGGTCCCCCCTGCAGTACCATCGGCGCTGAAAGGCTTAGCTTCCGGGTTCGGAATGTAACCGGGC
>NZ_JBIAVJ010000029.1:0-128251 GCF_042894025.1 Streptomyces sp. NPDC001549 | reverse complement strand
GACCCACACCACCAAGCCCCGCCGGCGATTGAGGCGCGGGTCCGGGCAGCGCCCGGCGTGGATCCGGACCCGCCGTACACCGCCGAGCCGCCCGCCGGGCAGCCCGCAGGGGCAACGCAACGTACCCTCCCGGAGGGACTCGGCTCCCGAAGTACCCCCATCCGCACACCACTCCGGAGGAGACATGGCCCCACGAGTGCACGCCGCCCAGGCGACCGGCATCGTCACCCTCACCCTGGACTCCCCGGGCAACCGCAACGCCCTTTCCGCCGGCCTCGTCGCCGAGCTCCGCTCCGCGCTCGCCGCCACCGCCGCGGACACCGCCGTCCGGGCCGTCGTCCTCACCCACACCGGCACCACCTTCTGCGCCGGGGCCGACCTCAAGTCCCCCTGCGACCCTGCCGACTTCCTGGCCCTGCTCCGCGAGACCGCCGAGCTGCCCAAGCCCGTCGTCGCCCGGGTCACCGGCCACGTCCGGGCCGGCGGCCTCGGGCTGCTCGGTGTCTGCGACATCGCCGCCGCCGGACCACAGTCCTCGTACGCATTCACCGAGACCCATCTGGGCCTCGCCCCCGCGGTGATCTCCATGCCGCTGCTGCCGCGCCTCGACCCGCGCGCCGCCGCCCGCTACTTCCTCACCGCCGAGGCCTTCGACGCCGCCGAGGCCACCCGGATCGGACTGCTCACCCTGCACGGCGAGGACGTGGACGCGGCCCTGGAGCCCGTACTCGCCGGCCTGCGCAAGGCCTCCCCGCACGGGCTGGCCGCGACCAAGGCGTTGACCTCCGCCGCCGTACGGGAGGCCCTCACCCGCGACGGCTCCCGACTCACCGAGCTGTCCGCCGGACTGTTCGCCTCCGACGAGGCCCGCGAAGGCATCACTGCCCGCTTCGAGCGCCGGGAACCGTCATGGTCGCTGTGACCGGACCCAAGCAGGCGCGCAGCCGCGTCACCCGCCGCCACCTCCTGGAGGCGGCCGTGTCCTGCCTGGCGGAGCACGGCTGGGCCGGTTCGACCGTCTCGGTCGTCGCCGAACGGGCCGGGGTCTCGCGTGGCGCCGCCCAGCACCACTTCCCGACCCGCGAGGACCTGTTCACCGCGGCCGTCGAGTACGTCGCCGAGGAGCGCTCCACCGCCCTGCGCGACCTCTTCCACGCCGGCCCGGCCGCCCGGCCCGCCGTGGTGGAGGCGCTGGTCGACCTGTACACCGGCGCCCTCTTCCGGGCCGCCCTCCAGTTGTGGGTGGCCGCCTCCAACGAGGAGCAGCTGCGCCCCCAGGTCACCGAACTGGAGGCCCGGGTCGGCCGCGAGACCCACCGCATCGCCGTCGAGCTGCTGGGTGCGGACGAGTCGGTGCCGGGCGTACGGGAGACCGTGCAGGGCCTGCTGGACATGGCGCGGGGCCTCGGCCTGGCCAACGTGCTCACCGACGACACGGCCCGCCGGGCCCGGGTGGTGGCCCAGTGGTCCCGGATCCTGGACGCGGCCCTGGGCTGAGGCGGCGGGAACGACAAGGGCGCCGCACCCCGCCCGCGGGATACGGCGCCCGACCTGCCTGAGCGACTGCGCGCCTACGCGGTCTCGGCGATATCCGCGTAGCCCTCGATCTCCTGCGGGTTGCGCCGACCCGGCCCGATGTAGCGGGCCGAGGGCCGCACCAGCCGGCCCGTGCGCTTCTGCTCCAGGATGTGCGCCGACCAGCCGGCGGTACGGGCGCAGCTGAACATCGACGTGAACATGTGCGCGGGGACCTCGGCGAAGTCCAGCATGATCGCGGCCCAGAACTCCACGTTCGTGGCGAGCACCCGGTCGGGGCGGCGCGCGTGCAGCTCCTCCAGCGCGGCCTTCTCCAGCGCGGCGGCCACCTCGTAGCGCGGCGCGTCGAGCTCCTTGGCCGTGCGCCGCAGCACGCGGGCACGCGGGTCCTCGGCACGGTAGACGCGGTGCCCGAAGCCCATCAGCCGCTCGCCCTTGTCGAGGGCCTTCTTCACGTACGCCACGGCGTCGCCGGTGCGCTCGATCTCCTCGATCATGCCGAGCACGCGGGACGGCGCCCCGCCGTGGAGCGGCCCCGACATGGCGCCCACCGCGCCGGACAGCGCGGCGGCGACGTCCGCACCGGTCGACGCGATCACCCGCGCGGTGAAGGTGGAGGCGTTCATGCCGTGTTCGGCGGCCGAGGTCCAGTACGCGTCGACGGCCTTGACGTGCCGCGGGTCCGGCTCGCCCCGCCAGCGGATCATGAATCGCTCGACGACGGACTCGGCCTTGTCGATCTCCCGCTGCGGCACCATGGGCAGGCCCTGGCCGCGGGCGGACTGGGCGACGTACGACAGTGCCATCACGGCCGCGCGCGCGAGATCGTCGCGGGCGGTCTGCACGTCGATGTCCAGCAGTGGTTTCAGACCCCACACGGGGGCGAGCATCGCGAGCGCGGACTGGACGTCGACACGGATGTCACCGGAGTGGACCGGAATGGGGAAGGGCTCGGCGGCCGGCAGGCCCGGGTTGAAAGCACCGTCGACCAGCAGGCCCCAGACGTTCCCGAAGGAGACGTGGCCGACGAGGTCTTCGATGTCGACGCCCCGGTAGCGGAGCGACCCGCCTTCCTTGTCGGGCTCGGCGATCTCCGTCTCGAACGCGACGACCCCTTCGAGCCCGGGTACGAAGTCGGACATCAGGCGGCTCCTCAGATAGTGCGAACACGCGCGGCTCCCGGCGTGACTCGCGGTCCGGCGCGGTCATCCCCGTTGATGCCCGGCACGGCCGTCGGTCACCCACTCGGGGACCTTCGGACCGGCCCCAAGATTTTGGCCGTTCCGCCTCGACTGCGGAAGCGTGACATACGGCACACCGTCACCGGTCCGGCTGCGGCAGGATGGCCAGCGTGACCGATCAGGACATTGACCCCGCCATGATGCGCAAGCAGTACCGCTCGGAGATCGTCGACGAGGGGAGTCTCGCCGGGAATCCGATGGACCAGTTCGCCCTCTGGTTCCAGCAGGCCGCCGACTCGCACCTCTTCGAGCCGAACGCCATGGTCGTATCGACGGCCACCCCGGACGGACGGCCCAGTTCGCGGACGGTGCTGATGAAGCAGTTCGACGGCCGGGGCTTCGTCTTCTTCACCAATTACGCCTCCCGCAAGGGCCGTGAGCTGGCCGAGAACCCGCACGTCGCCCTGCTCTTCCCCTGGCACCCGATCGCCCGCCAGGTGATCGTCACCGGCACGGCGGCCCGTATCGGCCGCGACGAGACGGCGGCGTACTTCCGCTCCCGCCCGCACGGCTCCCAGCTGGGCGCCTGGGCGAGCGAGCAGTCCAGCGTGATCGAGTCCCGTGCGGAGCTGGACCGGCGCTACGCCGAGCTGGAGGCCCGCTACCCGGAGGGCGAGCAGGTGCCGGTCCCGCCGGAGTGGGGCGGCCTGCGGGTGGTCCCGGAGGCGGTGGAGTTCTGGCAGGGCCACGAGAACCGCCTGCACGACCGTCTGCGCTACGTCCAGGACGGGGACGAGTGGCGCGTGGAGCGGCTCTGCCCGTAGCCGTGCGGCGCCGTGCGGGAGGGTTCGGTCAGCGGGCCCGCCCGCACGAGGAGCTCCCGGGCGGCGGGAGCGGCAAACGCAGGCGACCCGCGGGCTCTGGGTCTCTCTCCTGCAGTGAGAGAAGCCGGCCGGACGTACCGGCGAGCCCGCGGGTCGGGTGACTGCTGTGGATTGGCGCCAGGCGATCCCGCCGGGCACCGCACTGGGTGCGTGCGACGACGGGCGCTTAGCCCGCAGTCACCTCACGCGTCCGGAGTTCATACATTTCCGGGATCACCTCCTTTCAGTGTGTGTCCACTCTAGGCAGGCCTGTGCCGTCCGCTCAATCGAATTTCGTCGGTGAATCCGTAGCTGTATCCATCGGCTCTCTGGAGTAGCCGCAAATTCCGGTGGGAGACATCAAAGCGGCTCGTCAACGTCGTGATCCGATGCTGACCACTGGTCCGGACCGCGACGCGTCCCAGCCAGCGGCCGACCCACTTTCCCTTGGGAACGACGGCCACTACCAGGTCCCCGGTCGAGTACCCGTGGTGGACCTTGCCGCGCGGCCGCTGCAAGCGGGGGAACCCGAAGCGGTCAGGGGTGGTCCTGGCGTACGAACCACGCCCGGTCGACGCCACGACCAGGATCTGCGCGGGTACCCGGACGAGGGCGTCCCCTCGCGGATTCCAGAGCAGGCTGCTGAGGAAGCACAGCCCGGTGGGTCTGCTCACCTGTAAGGAACGTAGTCATCTTGGCACCTCGGATCCGGGGATCGTGATGACTGGGGCTGGTCACTCGGTGTGAGGGAGCGAGTGACCTCCCTTCTCGTGGTTCTCGCGACGCTACGCATCGTGGATCGTGCGGTGTGCACGGATGGGGAGTCGTCACTCGAACGTGTGGCCGTTCTGGTGTGCTTTCCCAGGTGCAGGGGGAGACGTACCGATTTCCCCGAAAGCGGTGTGGGCTGCGTCACGTTCCAGTTCAATGATCTGACGTGCCGCACACGCGAACACCTGCAGGGGGTGCCAGGTGAGTGCTTACGGACGTAACGAGACCGCCGACGATCTGCTCGCAGCGCTGCTGGACGGGATGGACGCCGCCTTGTGCGCGTTCGACTCCGACGGCGTGATCACCCACTGGAACCGCGAGGCCGAGCGGATCCTGGGCTGGACCGCCGCCGAGGCCGTGGGCCGCAAGGGCTTCGAGGGCTGGGCGGTACGGGCCGCCGACGCGCACGACGTCCAGGACCGGCTGATGGCCGCCCAGCACATGGCCGGCCGGCAGGTGCACGAGTTCGCGCTGCTGACCAAGGACGGCGGGCGCGTCCTCGTACGGACCCAGTCCGCCGGAGTGCCTGGCGCGGACGGGAAGCCGGCCGGCGTGTACTGCGCCTTCAGCGAGGTGCACGCCCAGATCGACCTGGAACGCTCCATCGCGCTGAGCGAGGCCCTGATGGAGGACGCCTCCTGGGGTGTCGTCCTGGTCGACGTCGACCTGCGGCCCGCCGTGGTCAACACGCACGCCGCACGGGCCTTCGGGACCGGCCGCACCGCACTGCTCGGGCGGCCCCTGGGAGAACTGCTGACCCAGGGCGTCGAGGAGTTGGAGGGCGCGCTCCAGCACGTGCTCGCCGAGGGGGCCCCGCCCGCACCGGTGGAGATGTGGGTGTCGGTGCGCACGCCGGAGGGGGTGCGGCGCAGGTGCTGGCGGTGCGGGTTCCTGCGGCTGGCCTCGCCGCTCGCGGAGGAGCCGGTACCGCTGGGCGTCGGCTGGCTGTTCCAGGACGTCACCGAGGCCCGCCAGGAGCAGCTGGACACCGCGCAGCTGCGGTTCCGCTCGCACCAGCTCCACCGTGCGGGGCGGGCCGCCGCCGAGTGCGAGGACCCGGCCGAGGCGGCCGCCGTACGCCTGGACTTCGCCCTCGCCGGCTTCGCCGAGCACGTGCTGCTGGACGTACTGGACCCCACGGCCGACCCCGAGCGGCGCAGGCTCGTACGGTCCGCCGCGTCGCCGCCGGCGCTGCCGGGCCCCGGGTCGATCCCCGTCCGGTACGCGGCCGGGCACCCGGCGCTGCAGGCCCTGGACCGGATCGGTTCGGTGCGCACCAGCGCCCCGCGGGGGGAGGTGGACGCGGAGTGGGCGCGGGCCCGCCAGTGGCCCGAGGGCGCCGCGCACGTGCTGTGCACGGTGCTGCGGAGCCGGGGGCGGACCCTGGGAGCGCTGACGTTCCTGCGCGGGCCCTCGCGGGTGGCCTTCGAGCGCGCGGACGCGGCGTACGCGGAGGAGGTCGCGGCCCGGGTCGCGGCAGACCTGGACCTGGCGGCGGGTCCGGTCGGCCGAGACGAGGCCTGATGGAGGTCTGAGCGCGTGGCCCGGGTTCCGGCGGGTGCGCACCGCACCCCGGGCCAACTCCTCAGTGCCGGAAGAAGATCCGGTCGCCGTACTCCTGCATCACGCGGCCGTTCCACTCGTGGCCGCCGTCGACGTTGCCCGAGCGCAGCAGCGGGGGCTCCAGCCCGCGGGCGGCGAGCTCGCCGGCCGCCGCCGCCATGACCGCCTGCATGATCGCGCTGGTCACGACGGTGGAGGCGGGGGCGAAGGGCGCGTCGATGCCGTCGATGCTCAGCTCGGCGTCGCCGACCGCGATCTTGCTGTCGAGGACGACGTCGCAGTGGTCCTTGAGGAAGGTGCCGGAGGCGTGCCGTGACTTGGTCCCGGTCGCGTACGCCACCGACGTCACGCCGATGACCTTGAGGCCGATGGCACGGGCGTTCATCGCCATCTCGACGGGCAGGGCGTTGCGCCCGGAGAGGGAGATGATCACGAGGACGTCGCCGTCGGAGGCGGGGCTGCTGTCGAGGACGGCGCCGGCCAGGCCGTCGACCCGTTCCAGGGCGCTGCCCAGGGTCGCGGGCATGACGTCGATGCCGGCCGTGCCGGGGACGGCGAGGAAGTTCATCAGGGCCAGGCCGCCGGCCCGGTAGACGACGTCCTGGGCGGGCAGCGAGGAGTGCCCGGCGCCGAAGGCGAAGAGCCGGTTGCCGGCGGCGACCGCGTCGGCGACGAGGGAGCCGGCCTCGGCGATGTGCGGGGCCTCCTCGTCCCGCACCCGCTCCAGCAGACCGATGGCGGCATCGAAGAACTGACCGGCCAGCTTGCTCTCGCTCATACGCCGATGGCCCTTCCAGGGGTGGGGGAGCGTCCGTGTCCGCCGCTCACCGTGCGGTCTGGACCAAGGGCGTGTCAATACGAACGTCAATCCCGGGCCGAAAGCTCTGGTCGCGTGCCCCGGACATCCCCGGACGATCTCCCCGGGGATGTCCGGGACATGTCCGGGAGCGGTCTTGACCCTCGGCACGGGACGGTTGTCGGCCCGATGCGTCAGAATTGGGGGCAGGGCCAGCGCACGCAATCCGAGGGGCACGAATGTCCGGACTGATCGATACCACGGAGATGTATCTCCGCACCATCCTCGAGCTGGAAGAGGAAGGCGTGGTCCCCATGCGCGCCCGCATCGCCGAACGGCTCGACCAGAGCGGTCCGACGGTGAGCCAGACGGTGGCGCGCATGGAGCGGGACGGCCTGGTGGCCGTCGCCAGCGACCGGCACCTTGAGCTGACGGAAGAGGGGCGCCGACTGGCCACGCGTGTCATGCGCAAGCACCGGCTCGCCGAGTGTCTGCTCGTCGACGTCATCGGCCTGGAGTGGGAGCAGGTGCACGCGGAGGCCTGCCGTTGGGAGCACGTGATGAGCGAGGCGGTGGAGCGGCGGGTGCTGGAGCTGCTGCGCCACCCGACCGAGTCGCCGTACGGGAACCCGATCCCGGGGCTGGAGGAGCTGGGTGAGAAGGCCGAGGCGGACCCGTTCCTGGAGGACGGCATGGTCAGTCTGTCCGAGCTCGACCCGGGCACCGAGGGCAAGACCGTGGTCGTCCGGCGGATCGGTGAGCCGATCCAGACGGACGCCCAGCTGATGTATACGCTCCGGCGGGCGGGCGTGCAGCCCGGCTCGGTGGTGAGCGTGACCGAGTCCCCGGGCGGTGTGCTGGTCGGCAGTGGCGGTGAGGCTGCCGAGCTGGACGTGGAGGTCGCCTCGCACGTGTTCGTGGCGAAGCGCTGACCCCCGGCGCGCCGGCGTTCGCGTAGGCGTTCGCGTCGGCGCGGATGTGTCCGGTGGACCGGTCCGTACGAGCTGCACGAGCTGTACGAGCTGTGCCCCAGGGGGTCCTGCCCCACGGGTCGTGACCCGTACGGATGACCAGCCCTTGGTGTGGGCGGCCCCGGCGCCTTTCGGCGCCGGGACCGGTCCTCCCCTTGTGACCTGGAGCCCCGAGCTCTCAAGGTCGTCCCCTCGGACCGTCTTCCCCGATCGGCCCGCCTCCCTGTTGAAAGGATCTCCATCGGCGGCGGCGGCCAATCCTTGAGCAAGGTCACTCGAAAGAGCGGTGTTGTGGGCGAGTAACCCGTTTTCGAATACGGGTTCGATAGTCTGGCGGGGAGCGAAGGGGGTGCATCTGCGGTGGTACAGCGCGTCGATGTGACAGGGGCCGAAGGCGTCCGCCTGGCCGCCTGGGAGTTCCGCGAAGCAGAGGCCGAGCCCGACACCCGCCCCGGGGCGCTGTTACTGCACGGCCTGATGGGCCGCGCCTTCCACTGGGCGGGCACCGCCCGCTGGCTCCGGGAGCGCCGCCGCGTCGTGGCCCTGGACCAGCGCGGACACGGCCAGAGCGCCCGCCCGCCCGCCGCCCCCGACGGCACCCCGACCTCCCTGGGCCGCGAGGCCTTCGTGGCCGACGCCGAAGCGGCCGTCGAGCAGCTCGGCCTCGCCCCCGTGACGCTGATCGGCCACTCCATGGGCGCCCTCACGGCCTGGCAGCTCGCGGCCCGCCGCCCGGACCTGGTCGAAGCCGTGGTCATCTGCGACATGCGCGCCTCCGCCCTGGGCGCGGCCTCCCAGCAGGAATGGGAGGACTGGTTCCACCACTGGCCCCTGCCCTTCCCCACCCAGGACGCGGCCCGCCGCTGGTTCGGCGAGGACGACCCCCGGGTGGAACGCCCCGACCCCGGCCGCGGCGCCTTCTTCGCCGAGGTCATGCACGAGGCGTCGGACGGCTGGCGCCCGGTCTTCTCCCGCCGCCAGATGCTGACGGCCCGCGAGACCTGGGTCCACGACGCCCACTGGGAGGAGCTCGCCCAGGTCCGCTGCCCGACCCTGGTGGTCCGGGGCCTGGACGGCGAACTGGGCCGGGCCGAGGCCCAGGAAATGGTCCGCGTCCTCCCGGCCGGCCAGTACGCGGAAATCCCCGACGCGGGCCACTACCTCCACTACGACCAGCCGACAGCCTGGCGCGAGGTCCTGGAACCCTTCCTCGACGGCATCAAGGCCGAGGCCCCCTGACCACCCGACGGCTCCGCCCCGGCGCCGGCTGTCGCACCGACAACGGCCCCGGGGCCCTGCCTGGCCGGTCCGACGGGTCACGGGCGACGAAGTCGGCGAACGTATCAAGGGGTTGTGTCAGCGGTCTGTCAGCGGTCTGTTCAGGGGCTGTCAGGGGGCGGCTTCATGGTGGCGGCGTCGCCAGGCAAGCACCGAGAAACGAGGTACCCCCGATGGACGCCGTCGCCGCCCTGCAGTTCCTGATCGCCGTCGCCTTCCATCCCGAGCACGGCGGGCAGACGGCTTCCCCGACTGGGTGATGCCGTACCTCCAGAACCTCTGGCACGTCGTCGTCCTCGCGGGCTCGATCGCCGTACTCGTCCTGCTCGCCGCCAACTGACGCCGGACCCACGGCAACGGGCCGGCCTCCGCTCCCGCGAGGGGATGGGGAGGCCGGCCCGTTCCGGCGTGCTCAGCGGCCAGCGGCCAGCGGTCCGAGGTCAGCCCTTGCTGACCGCCCACAGGATCTCCGGGAGCTTGCGCGCCACCGTCGGGGCCGCGAGCCGCAGGCCCGTCCAGGTGGCCAGCGCGCCCCAGGCCGCACCCAGCGGGAGCACGATCCAGGAGATGCCCGGGTGGCCGTCCACCGTGAGCCAGATCGTCAGGGCGATCACCGGGGCGGAGACCACCGCCGAGACCAGCAGCCCGGCGAAGATGCCCGCCCAGGCGAGCCCGGCCTGCCCCGGGGCGACGTTCTTGAAGGCGCCGTCGGACGGGATCGAGTACGGGAAGCGGGCCGAGGCCAGTGCCCCCGTGCAGAGCATCGAGCCCAGCAGGGCCAGGGCCACGCCGGTGGCCGCCGGGAGGGCGGACCATTCACCGATCACCGCGGCCGTGATCACGGTGACCAGGATCGTGTACGGGACGGTGACCAGGGCCAGCGCGGCGGCCCGCGCGCGCAGTTCCACGTACGCGTCGCGCGTGGAGGAGATGGTCTGCGCGACCATCCAGAACGCGGAGGTGTCCTGGCCGAACTGGTTGTACATCTGCATGCCGAGCATGCCCGCGCCGAAGCAGCCGAGGTAGACGGATCCCGAGCCCTGGAGGGCGTTGAAGACGGGGACGATCAGGCCGATCGCCAGCGCGGTCACCCAGGACGCCTTGGTCTTCGGATCGCGGACGGCGTAGCGCAGCGTGCGCTGCATGGTCGCGCCCGTCCGGCCGGCGGGCAGCAGGGACCACAGGCCGCCCGCGCCGCGGTCCTTCGCCGGCCGTGACGCCGTGATGGTCGAGCCGTCCGGAGTGACCATCAGCCGGGTCAGGCTCCGCTCCCAGAACCACAGGAGGGCGGCCACGGCGGCCAGGGTCAGGGCCAGTTGGGCGGCCGCCACCCCGTACGCGCCCTCGCTCGCCGAGTCCACCATGCCGACGGCGGTCGCCGGCGGCAGCCAGCGCACCACGGCCTCGACGGGTTCCAGGGAGGCCAGGCCACCCGACTGGAACAGGCTCTGGCTGGCGAAGTTGGCCAGCTGCCCGCCCACCGCGATCAGCAGGCCGCTGAGCACGGCCAGGTCCCGCCCCTTGCGGCTGGTCAGCAGCCGCACGTTGGCCGTGGCCACCGCCCGCGCGAGGGTCACGCAGCCGAGGACCAGCAGGGGCGCGGCCACCACGGCGGCCACCGCGCCGGCGGCGCC
This sequence comes from Streptomyces sp. NPDC001549, assembly GCF_042894025.1. NCBI lineage: Bacteria > Bacillati > Actinomycetota > Actinomycetes > Kitasatosporales > Streptomycetaceae > Streptomyces > Streptomyces sp. NPDC001549. Next base: position 117,658 of record NZ_JBIAVJ010000029.1, on the reverse strand, counting down.
GCGCGCGACGGCCAGTACGGAGCCGACGGCCAGGCACAGCGTGAACAGCGGCCCGATGCCGACCAGTGAGGAAGCGAGGAGGGCCCGTACGAGAGGACGCGGGCGCAGCGGCAGCATGACCAGCCGGCTCGGGTCGAGGGTCTCGTCCCCGGTGGGGAAGAACAGCGGCATGAACGCCCAGCCGAGGGCCAGGATCGCGGCCAGCAGGACCACGACCGTGCCCGCGTGGGCGTTCCCGTGCAGCAGGGCCAGGCCGAGCGTCACGAAGAAGCCGACGACCAGGGCGAAGGCGAGCGTCGAGAAGTAGGCGGCCTTGCGCTTGGAGGAGCCCTTCAGGCCGTTGCGCAGCAGCGACAGCTTGAGGCGGACGAAGACCGGGGTCAGCGGGATCGACGCGACGGACGAGGCCCCGGTGGACCCAGCGGACCCGGTGGATCCAGCGGCCCCGGTGGACCCCGTGGATCCAGCGGCCCCGGTGGATCCCGTGGCGGGAGTGGTCACTGTGCCGGCCGGGCCGGCGGCCGGGTTGGCGGGCGAGGTCATCGCGATACCGCCCCGGAACCGCCGCCGAGCCAGTCCAGCGAGTCCCCGGCCGCGTCGCGCCCGTGCGCGCCGACCAGTTCGAGGAAGGCGGCCTGCAGCGAGGGCGCGGAGCCCCGTACGTCGGCCAGCGGGCCCGCGGCGCGGATCCGGCCGGCGGCCATCACGGCCACCCAGTCGCACAGCGACTCGACGAGCTCCATCACGTGGGAGGAGAAGACGACCGTGGCGCCGGAGGTCGTGTAGCGCTCCAGCACCCCGCGGATGGTCTGCGCCGACACCGGGTCGACGCCCTCGAACGGCTCGTCCAGGAAGAGCACTTCGGGGTTGTGCAGCAGCGCCGCCGCCAGGCCGATCTTCTTGCGCATGCCGGTCGAGTAGTCCACGACCAGCTTGTGCTGCGAGCCCGCGAGGTCGAGGACCTCCAGCAGCTGCGTCGCCCGCTTGTCGGTCTCCTCGCCCGGCAGCCCGCGCAGCCGGCCCATGTAGCCGAGCAGCTCGCGCCCCGACAGCCGCTCGAAGAGGCGCAGCCCCTCGGGCAGTACGCCGATCCGCGCCTTCACCTCGGTCGGGTCCGCCCACACGTCGTGCCCCGCGACGTGGACCCGGCCCATGTCCGGGCGCAGCAGCCCGGTCACCATCGACAGCGTGGTCGTCTTGCCCGCGCCGTTCGGGCCCACGAGACCGATGAACTGCCCGGCGGGCAGTTCCAGGTCGATCCCGGAGACGGCCACCTGGTCGCCGAACCGCTTCCACAGACCTTCCACCCGCACGGCGGGCGGCGCGGACCGCGCGCCACCCGTTCCGTACGTTCCACCCGTCGCATCGCCCTGGTCCGGCATGCGCCTGCCTCTCATCACGTCCCCGTTGGTCGTTCCTTCTTCACCATAGGAGGAGGGGGAGAGGCCTGAGCAGTTACTTATGTCATCAGTTTTCGCCCTGATTTTGCAGGTCCGGCAGGCGAGTTGCGGGGTCGGAGGTCAGCCCTGGCGGCGCTTGCGTTCCGCCGCGGCCTCGCTGCCGCACGCGTACGCCAGCGCGTCGATCAGCTCCTCCGTGTCCGGCAGCCACCGGTTCGCCGGCGTGGGCCGCCGCGCCCACTGGACCGAGCCCCGGCCGCCGAAGCGGGTGGGCGGCGCCGCCACGTACTCGCCCTCGCCCCGCGCCGCCAGGTCGATCGTGGCGGCCGGCCAGCCCAGCTTGCGCACCAGGTCGGGCACCTTGACGCCGGCGCCCGGCAGGACGAAGAACAGCATCCGGTGGTCGGGCGTGAGGGTGACCGGCCCGAGGGTGCGCTCCATCCGCTCCAGCCGTGCCAGCGCGAGGAATCCGGCCGATTCGGGCACGTCCAGCGCGTCGAACGTCCGGCCCGTCGGCAGCAGGATCGAGGCCTGCGGGTGCTTCGCCCAGATCCGCCGGACCTGCACCGCGCTGCCGGTGGCCTGGGCCGCCCAGTCCTTCACCGCCGGGTGCGCGCCGGGAGACGGGCAGTCCGCCGCCCCGCAGGAGCACAGCTCGCGGCCGTCTCCGGGCTCCAACCAGGTGCCGGCGAAGACATCCCAGTGCCGTTCTTCCGCGTACCGCACGGCATGGTCCAGCAGCTGCTCGCCGCGCTGCTTGGGGATGGGTGCGGTCTCCGTGACTGTGATGGTCTCTTCCACGACCATCACAACTCCTCGGGTCACCCGGGGTTACGGGCGTACACCAGGCGGCGGGCGGAGCATCGATCCTGCATACGGGGCGCACTGATGCACGCGTGGGGGCGCGTAGGAGGCCGGGGCGCCGGAGTTGGGTAGCGACACGACGCAGAGCGGAAGATTCTCCGCACATCAGGCGGGAAGTGATCATTCCAACGGATCACCCGCGGTCAGCAGGGGGTTTTCATGGCAGCCAGGCCTCTCGTCGCCCGCCAGCCGAACGAACGGCTGCAGGCGCTCATCCAGGAAGCCGGGTGCTCCAACGCCGGGCTCGCCCGGCGCGTGAACATGTGCGGGGCCGAGCACGGCCTCGATCTCCGCTACGACAAGACCTCCGTGGCCCGGTGGCTGCGCGGCCAGCAGCCGCGCGGCCGGGCTCCCGGAATCATCGCCGAGGCGCTCGGGCGCAAACTCGGCCGGACCGTCACCATCGACGAGATCGGCATGGCCAACGGGAAGAACCTCGCCTCCGGCGTCGGCCTGCAGTTCTCCCCGACCGTCATCGGCGCCATCGAGCAGGTCTGCGAGCTGTGGCGCAGTGACGTCGGCCGCCGCGACTTCCTCGCGGGCTCCAGCGTGGCCGCCTCCGCGCTCGTGGAGCCGAGCCGCGACTGGCTGATCACCGGGGCCGACAGTCAGGTCGCGCGCAGCGGCGGCTCGCGGGTCGGCATGCCGGACGTGGAGGCGGTCCGGGCGACCACCGAGGCCCTCAAGGACCTCGACCACCGCTTCGGCAGCGGGCACGTCCGGCCGGTGGTCGTGCACTACCTCAACTCGGTGGTGTCCGGCCTGATCGGCGGCTCCTACCGGGAACCCGTCGGGCGGGCCCTGTTCGCGGCGGTGGCCCGGCTGACGGAGCTCGCCGGCTACATGGCGGTGGACACGGGCCAGCCGGGCCTGGCCCAGCGGTACTACATCCAGGCGCTACGCCTCGCCCAGGCGGCGGGGGACCGGGCGTACGGGGGCTACGTGCTCGCGGCGTCCATGAGCCACCTCGCCGCCGAACTGGGCAACCCGCGGGAGATCGCGCAGCTGGCGCGGGCCGCCCAGGAGGGGACGCGGGGGCAGGTCACCCCGCGGGTCGAGGCCATGTTCTACGCGGCCGAGGCGCGCGGCCACGCGCTGCTCGGGGACACCCGGGCGACGGCGGTGCTGTCCGGGCGGGCGGTGAGCGCGCTGGAGCGGGCGGAGCCGGAGTCGGGTGACGACCCGGTGTGGATCAGCCACTTCGATACGGCGTACCTCGCGGACGAGCTGGCGCACTGCCACCGCGACCTGGGCCAGGCGGACGCGGCGGCCAGGCGGGCGGAGGAGGCCCTGCGGGGGCTCCCGGCGGGCAAGGCGCGCCGCCGGGCCATCGGGCTGCTGCTGCTGGCGGCGGCGCAGGTGCAGCAGCGGGAGGTGGAACAGGCCTGCCTGACGGCGACGCAGGCGGCGGAACTGCTGGAGGGGCTCCGCTCGAACCGGGGCGTGGAGTACCTGGACGACTTCCGGGCGCGGCTGGAGCCGTACCGGGAGGAGGCGGCGGTGCGGGAGTTCGCGGCGCGGCTGGAGGTGACGGCGTAGCCGGACGGGGTTCGGGGTGCTCTCACCGTGGCGGTGCGTGACGGGGTAGCGTGACCTGACGGTTCCGTAGGGTCGGGCGAGTCGGAGAAGGAGTCCCGGTGACGCAGAGCGGACAAGGGGGCGCCCCCCAGCCGGGTGCCCCGTGGGGTCCGGACCCGGCGTCCGGATACCCGGCGTACCCGGAACAGCAGCAGCCGCACCAGCAATACCAGCAGCAGCCGCAGCCCGGGGCCGCGTACGGCTATCCGCAGGCCTATCCCGGCCCGGAGGCCTATCCCGGCCCGGAGGCCGCGCCCGGGCATGTGGTGGGGCCCGGCTACGAGGGGCCGGGGGATCCGCACGGCTACGGCTACCCCCCGCTGCCCGAGGCGGCGACGCAGTACATCCCGCCGGTCCCGGCCGCTCCCGGCCATGACGAGGCGGCGACGCAGTACATCCCGCCGGTCCCGGCCGCTCCCGGCCATGACGAGGCGGCGACGCAGTACATCCCGCCGGTCCCCGCCGCTCCCGCGCACGAGGAGGCGGCGACCCAGTACATACCGCCCGTCCCCGCCGACCGGGCCGTAGACGGGTTTGACGGGCTCTTCCGGGGCGACGACTCCGCCGGGCACACCCAGCACCTGCCGCCGGTCCAGGAGCCCGTGCTGCGCCAGCCGCCGCCGCGCCCCCAGCCGCAGCGCCCGCAGCAGCACCAGTACCAGCAGCCCCGCCCGCAGCAGCCGCAGTACCAGCAGCCGCACCCGCAGCAGCAGTACGCCCCGCCCCCGCCGCCCCCGGAGCCCGCGCGCAAGGTCTCGCCCGCGATCATCGCCGCGGTGGTCATCGGCCTGGCCGTCGTCGGGCTCGGCGTCGGGTCGCTGCTCGCCGACGACAAGCCGCAGAACAACGACCCCGGCGCGGTCGCAGCCGCCCCGACCGCGAGCGGCGGCGCCGCCGCCCCCGGCGGCGAGGCCCCCGTCGACCCGGCCCGCCCGCAGGCCGTCCAGCTGGACAAGCTCCTCGCGGACAGCAACGACAGCCGGGCCGCGGTGATCAAGGCCGTGGAGGACATCAAGGGCTGCAGCAACCTCGACCAGGCGGCCGCCGACCTGCGCGACGCGGCCCGCCAGCGCGAGGAGCTCGTCACCCGCCTCCAGGAGCTGAAGCTGGACCAGCTCCCGGACCACGCGAAGCTGTCCGCGTCCCTGACCAAGGCCTGGCAGTCCTCCGCGGACGCCGACGACAGCTACGCGGCCTGGGCGGACGACGTGGACGACGACAAGTGCAAGGACGGCAAGGCCAAGGTCACCAAGAACGCCTCCGAAGGCAACAGGTCGAGCGGCGAGGCGACGAAGGCCAAGGAGTCCGCCGCGACCCTGTGGAACGCGATCGCCGGCAAGTACGGCCTCACCAAGCGGGACAAGTCCCAGCTCTGAGCCGTTGCGGGTCAGGCCATGGGCGGGGCGGTCACCAGGGTCGGGGTCATGTCCAGGGACTGCTCGCCGGGCTGCGCCACGAGCCGCCCGGCCTGCACGATCTGGAAGGTGACCCGGCCGTTGACGATGCGGGGGAAGCCGGCGACGGCGCGCATGTCCTGGTAGCGCCAGCTCAGGTTCGGGGTGAGGCCTCCGGTGTCGACCGGCTGCGCCTCGTTCAGGGCGCGCTTGACCACGCGGCCGGTGACGGGCTCGTCCTCCTTCAGGCGCTTGAGGATCTCGCTGAGCACGGTGTACGCGATCCAGGTGGTCTGCGCCCCGCTGTCGTCGGGGTCGACGCTGTCGTCGCCGAAGGCGAACTCGGAGACCACCTTCCGCATGGGCTCCCAGAGGGGATCGGCGGCCACCGGGTACCAGCTGGTCAGGTACGCCCCCTCGAAGGGGCTCTCCTTGCCGCCCGTGCGGTCCACCAGGGACTGGCTGACGCTGCCCAGGACGGAGGAGATCTGCGGCTTCTTGCGCTGGGCGTCGGTCCGGCGGAAGGCGTCGAAGAAGGTCTCGGTGCGCTCGCCGAGGACGGCGGTCACGCAGCCCTTCTCCTTTTCCTTCTCCTTTCCGGTGCCGCTGGTGTGCGCGAGGGCCTCGCGGGCCTGCGGTCCGAAGTCGGCGGAGTCCTCGGCGGCCCGGATGTCGGAGGCGTCCGCCATCTTGTTGGCCCGCAGCCCGGCGTTGAGCAGGACCGGCAGGGTGTCGGCCGCGAGGGTGTCCGGGCGGACCAGGGCGACCTGGCTGCAGGCGCGGCTCAGCTGGTGGCCGGCGCCTGCGATGAGGACGGGCTGGCCGCCGTTGACCGGGTACGACAGGGGGGACTGGAACTCCTCGGAGGAGACTCCGTAACCGCCGATGAAGGGGATGCCCTCCGCCTCCAGCGGGGCCATGAAGGCGCGTCCGTGCTGGCTGTAGGAGCCGACGACAGCGACGGCCTTCTCGGCGACGGCCTTGCGGGCGCAGTCGGCGGCGCCGGAGGGCGTGTTCTTCTCGTTGCAGGTCAGTACGCGCAGTTTGCGGCCGTTGATCCCGCCCTTGGAGTTCACCCAGCGCTCGTACGCCTTGGCCATGCCGGTCATTCCAGGCATATTGGTCGCTTTGGTGTCTTCAGGGGCGAAGGTCATGACGGTGACGGTTCCCCCGGAGCCCCCCGAGCCCCCGGGGAGTGCCCCGCACCCGGCGATGAGACACGCACCCATCGCCGTGGCCACGAAGGTGCGGGTGCGGGATACGGCGCGTCGCGAGATGGTCATGTCCATGCACCATTCCGCCCCACCGGTAACTGTCGAGTGAGATGGACACAACATCGGGTGACGCTCAGGTGAATTACGGGGGCGCGGTCCCCGTGGGCGCTTCAAGATCGCGCTGAACAGGAACGTACGATCGAAAGCGTGACATTCGCCCAAGGTTCGAAGAACTCTTCCCGACGCGGTGGCCGCTCCTCCACCATGGGCGGCATGCCCCTGAACGACATGCCCTGGTGGCGCTGGCGCAGCAACGTGCGCTCGGCGCTGCACATGCTTTCCGATCCGGTCTTCCACGAGGACACCTGGCTGGCCGGCGACGAGGCGTACGGCGACATCACCGACGCCGTGTACCGGCTCGTCGAGGACACCTGGCTCGACAGCTGGTCCGCCGAGAAGTACGTCGGCACGATCTTCCGTGACTCGCAGGAGGCGGCCGTCGTCGACCTCGCGGTGCTGCGGGTGCTCCGCATCCTCCACCAGGTCGGGCCCGACGCCCCCGTCTCCGCCTACCTGGAGCACCACGCGTGGCCCGAGGCGGTGCGTGCCGCGCGCGAGGCGCACGTACGGCTGGCGGAAGCCGACGGGGACGACCCCGACGTGCGACCTGCATCGCTCGATGTGTTGAAGATCCTCACCCGCGCGGTGTGAAAGGCTGTGCGGTCATGAGCGACCCGCACACCGAGGCCCAGGCCCAGCCCCAGTACGTCCTGACCATGTCCTGCCCCGACAAGCAGGGCATCGTGCATGCCGTGTCGAGTTACCTCTTCATGACCGGATGCAACATCGTGGACAGCCAGCAGTTCGGAGACCGGGAGACCGGGCTCTTCTTCATGCGGGTGCACTTCGAGGCCGAGCCCCCGGTGACGGTCGAGAAGCTGCGCGCCAGCTTCGCCGCGATCGGCGACTCCTTCAAGATGGACTGGCAGATCCACCGCTCCGAGGAGCGCATGCGGATCATCCTCATGGTGTCCAAGTTCGGACACTGCCTGAACGACCTGCTGTTCCGCACGCGGATCGGCGCCCTGCCGGTCGAGATCGCGGCCGTGGTCTCCAACCACACCGACTTCGCCGAACTGGTCGGCTCCTACGACATCCCGTTCGTGCACATCCCCGTCACGAAGGACACGAAGGCGGACGCGGAGGCACAGCTGCTGGAGCTGGTGCGCGCCGAGAACGTCGACCTGGTGGTCCTGGCGCGCTACATGCAGGTGCTGTCCGACAAGCTGTGCACGGAACTGAGCGGGCGGATCATCAACATCCACCACTCGTTCCTGCCGAGCTTCAAGGGCGCGAAGCCGTACCACCAGGCGCACGCGCGAGGTGTGAAGCTGATCGGCGCGACCGCGCACTACGTGACGGCGAACCTCGACGAGGGGCCGATCATCGAGCAGGAGGTCGAGCGGGTGGGCCACGAGGTGACGCCGGACCAGCTGGTGGCGGTCGGGCGGGACGTGGAGTGCCAGGCGCTCGCGCGGGCGGTGAAGTGGCACAGCGAGCACCGCGTGCTGCTCAACGGTGCCCGCACGGTCGTCTTCGCGTAGCGAAGTACAGCCCCGCCGGCGTTCGAGGCGCAGCAGGCCCGTGCAGGCCGGCCGCTGGGGGCGCTGCCCCCGGACCCCCCGTGCCTCAAACGCCGGCGAGGCTGAACATGCCGGCGGAGCCGAATGTGCGGCCGGGCCGGATGTACTGCCGAGCGCGCCGCAGGCGTTACGCGTCGGGGGCCTCCACGCCGCAGTAGCCCGCGAAGGCCGCCAGGATCTCGTCCTCCGAGATGCGGCCGTCGCGGTCCGCGTCCAGGGCCGCCGCCACCTGGGTGGCCAGCTCCGGGGCGGTGCCCAGGACGCGCAGCACCCGGGCCGCGTTCGGTGGGGTCGCGCCGCCGCCGTCCTCGTCCGCCACCGCGATCACGGCCCGCAGGAACGGCCGCGCGATCTCCGCGAACCGCTGCGGGTTGTCGCGCAGCCGCTTCGCGGCCCCGGTGATGAACTCCTCGCGGGACACCCGCTGGTCCCCGTCGACGTCCGCGATGCCGGCCATTCCCTGCCAGAAGGCCTCGGCGCCCGCGAAGACGGCCTGGCCCTTGTCCGACCGGGCGGTGGTACCGAATTCGGCCAGGACGGCCTTCGCGGCCGCGCTGAAGTCCTCCCGGTCGATATAGCCGGACCCGTCCTGGTCGAAGGTGGCGAATCGGGCGGCGATCTTGCGCTCGTATTCTGCGCTGTCCATTTCGGCGTTCCGCCTTCACATGTGCAGTGGGGTTCAGATCAAGACAAGGCAGGAGCGTAAGCCCTATGTGGCCTGAGCGTTAAGCGAAGTGGTCGAGGAGGCGGCCGCATCGAACCCGCGCACGGGGAGCGCGGTGGGGCGCGTACACCTGTCCCCATGTGCCGTCGGGCGTACCACCGTTCACGCCCTGCCACGCCCCTATCACGCAGGGCGCACTTCCAGGGTGAGGTTCTTCCAAAACAGGCGCGATCCGCCATGTGCCCACTACATTCGTTGAGTCGACACACGGCTGGGGGCATTCATGCCGAAGGACGCACCACCGCGCTGGGACCGCCGCATGCAGCAGCGGCTCGCCCGTGGCGAGGCCGCCGCGCTCGGGGAGCTGTACGACCGCTTCGCCTCGCTCGTGCACAGCCTGGCGCACCGGGTGCTGGGCGACGAGAAGGCGGCGGACCGGATCACCCGCGAGGTCTTCGGCTACATCTGGGAGAACCCGGACGCCTACGACCCCAAGCAGGGCTCCATGCGCTCCTGGGTCGCCCGGATCACCCAGGGCCAGGCGGTGGCCCGGCTGCGCCAGGCCGAACTGGGCCGCGGCTCACGCGAGGAGCTGGAGCAGAAGGTGCGCAGTGCCAACGCGGCCGCACGCGCCGACTACATCGTCACCTCGATGCCCGCGCCCCTGCGCGCCGCGCTGGAACTCGCGTACTTCAAGCGGCGCGACTACCGGCAGGCCGCCGCCGACCTGCAGATCAGCGAGGACGAGGCGCGGCGCAGGCTGCGGCTCGGGCTGCAGTTGCTGTCGACCGCCAACACCCTCCCGCAGGAGGAGACCGCCCGGTCCGGATATGGAACGCCTCGATGAACGGCCCTCCCCAGTCGCCCGATGACGGATACGCGCGTCCCGGAGGCCAGGCGCGGATACCGGGTCCGCGCGGGGCCGCGGACGACCTCGACCCGGGGCACGCGCCCCGGTCGATGCCGCCACCGCCACCGCCACCGCCACCGCCGCCGGCGCCGGCCGAGGTGCCGCCTCCGCCCTCGCACGCCGTGCTGAAGTCCCTGCTCGGGGCGTGGGCACTGGCGGCCTGCTCGGCCGAGGAGACCCAGGCGGTGGAGGACCACCTCACCGAGTGCGCGCCCTGCGCGGAGGAGGCGCTGCGGCTGCGCGACGCGGTGGGGCTGCTGCACCCGGAGGAGAACCTCGACCTGAAACCGCTGCTGCGCTCGCGCGTCCTGGAGGACTGCCTGGGCAAGCGGCCGGCCCGCATTCCGGTGCCGGTGTGGGCGAGTCCGTACGACACCGAGACCGCGCGGCTCGACGCGCTGCTGCAGGACTTCGGGGACTCGGAGTGGCACACCCCGGTGCGGCTCAAGTGGTTCGAGGAGGAGCGGCGGCGGTCGCATCGGACCACCGTGGCGGGGGTGATCGGCCATCTGCTGACGGTGGACGGGCTGATCGCCTCGGCGCTGGGGCTCGACGACCCGCTGGGTCCGGACGCGCCGAAGGGCGGGCCGACCGTGCGGACGGAGCACTTCTGGGGTGCGACTCCGTACCCGGTGACGCGGCAGGTCCGCGACCCGTGGCGGGAACAGGGCCACACCCTGGTGCGTACGGTCTCCTTCGCAGGCCGGGGAGTCGCCGAGCTGGCGGTGGACTACGGCGGCTTCGCGCTGCCGCTCGGGGACGCGTTCCTGGAACGGGCCTTCGAGTGCTGGGTGCACGCGTGGGACATCGCGGAGGCGGTGGACTACCCGTACGAGCCGCCGGCCGGTCCGCACCTGCACCGGATGATCGACCTGGCGGCGCGGCTCCTGCCGGGCGCGCTGGCGCAGCGCAGGCGCGCGGGTCTGGCCGCTCCGGCGCGGGGCCTGGTCGCGGCGGGCGCACCCGGGCGGACCCTGCACCTGGAGATCGAGGGCTCGGGCGGCGGAGGCTGGGACATCGCGCTGGACTCGCCGGGAGCGAAACCGTCGCCGGAACGCACGGTGGCGGAGATCGCCCTGGACGGCATCGAGTTCTGCCAGCTGGCCGCCGGGCACATCTCCCCGGAGGAGGCGGCGGTGGGCCAGCACGGCGACCGCGAGGCGATCCGCGACGTCCTGTTCGCGGCGGCATCGCTGAGCCGGTTGTAGGGGGTACAGGTCCCACGGGGGCGGGGCCTTCACCCCCTCGGCACCCCCGCCCCGGGGCGGCGGCTGCCTACCCACCCGCGGGGTGCGGCGGAAGCCGACGGGGGGGGCGGGGCCGGGAGGTGCGGCGGGGTACAGGGGCGGGGTCTGTGCTGGGCGGCATCAGAGCTGTTCCGGGGGTTTCCCGTCAGTCCCATCGTCTCTCCGGTTCGGGCCGGTCCCTCAAGGGCGCTCCCTTCGGTCGCGTCGCTACGCGATGGCCTTCGGCCACCCTTGACCGACCGTCCCGCCCCGGACGTACGAGGACAGCCGGGAAACCCCCGAAGGAACGGGCCGGCCGACAAGAGACCACCGGGGCGTCGGAGTGGCCCGGGCGGAGCCCGGAGCGCGTCCAATCGCTACGCGCTCCTGCCTGACAGCGTCCGCAAGCCTCTTGGGCTGGACATAGGCTGCCTCAGATCGCTACGCGCTGCCCTGGGACCGCGTCCGCAGGGCTCTTGGGCGGGTGTGGAGCCGCCATCGATCGCCAGACATGACCTGAGTTCGGCGTCTGCGAGTCGTGCGCGGCTTGGAACAAGACGCGTCCGATCTCTGCACCTTTCTACGTCGGGCGTCAGCCGGCAGGCTCGACGTTGGAAATCGACGTGGTGAACTCACGGCCGGATGCGTTTCGGATGTAGGCCAGTTCGACCCAGTGCTCGCGGCCCGAGTCCGAGACGCTTTCATTGATCACGGCCATCAGCTCACCCTCCACGCCAGAGGCGACGTCGCGGACGGGGCGGCGCAGCAGTCGGTGCGGTACGTATTCGTAGCGGTCACTCATCGACTTCTCGCTTCATGGTGCTGAGGAAACGCTCCCAGCCGACCAGGGCCCGGTCGAGCAGGTCCGAACTCGGCTCTCCTCTGGCAGCCACCGAAACGGCATCCTCCGTGCTGACGCCGAACGCCTCGATGTGTGGGCGCATGCAGATCACTCCTCGGTAGTCCCAGACCGGACACGTATCGATGCTCCAGCCCTCGTTGGAGCGTTGCTACCGCGTTCGCGGGACGTTTGGGACGATTCGGGAGTAGGTTCGTGCCGTCCCTGACGGGCTGTGGAGGCGAACCATGAATCACGCGCTGCGCCGAGCGATGGCGAATGCCAAGATGTCCGAAGCGCAGCTTGCAGAAGCATGCGGGGTCGACACGAAGACGGTCAGTCGATGGATCACTGCGCCGAACCGCAATCCTCATGCCCGCCACCGGTGGGCGGCCTCTGAGGCATTGGGTGAGGAGGAGGCAGCTTTGTGGCCGAACGCCGTACGGTCGGCACTCAGCACCGGGCCTGACCGGGAGATCGTCCAAGTCTTTCCCTATCGCTCGGCTGCGCCGACAAGCCTGTGGAAGTCTTTGGTGACGAAGGCACAGCGCGAGTTGGTGTTCGCCGGGTACACCAACTACTTCCTGTGGCTGGAGCAGGCGAACTTGTCCGGTGCCCTGAGGCGTAAGGCTGAGGGTGGTTGCAGGGTGAGATTCCTGATCGGAGACCCGGACAGTCCGGTCACTGCCGCGCGAGAGGCTGAGGAAGGTGTGCCGCTGACGCTGTCCACCCGCATTGCCGTCACGCTGAACGAGTTGGAGAAGCTGCACGAGGTCAGTGGGATCGAGGGCAGGTTCGAGACCGGGCACGTCAATCTTTCCGTCTTCCGGTTCGACGACGAGATGATCGTTACCCCGATCCTGGCGCGCAGGGTCGGCCACGATTCGCCGATGATGCATTTACGGCGGAGGCAGACGGACGGGATGTTCGACCGTTTCTCGGCTCATGTCGAAGAGCTGTGGAGCCGTGGCCGGGACATCCGAGAGGCGAGGCAAGATGCCCAGGCGTGACTACGAGGACGATCCCAACGCCCCGGTGGCGAACAGCCTGGTGCCGGCGGCCTCGGCGATCGTCGTCGACGACGACGGGCGGGTGCTGCTGCAACGGCGCACGGACAACGAGATGTGGGCTCTGCCGGGCGGCAAGATGGAATTCGGGGAGAGCATCGGCGACTGCGCGGTCCGGGAGACACTTGAGGAGACCGGCATCTCGGTCGTGATCGTGGGGATCGTCGGTACGTACACGAACCCCGGACACGTCTTCGCCTACGACGACGGAGAAGTCCGGCAGGAGTTCTCGATCTGTCTTCTCGCCCAGCCCACGGGCGGAAGCCTCCGGACGTCCGACGAGTCGCATGAGGTTGCCTGGTTCGCGCCCGAGGAAACGGACGATCTCCAGATGGTGCCCAGCATTCGCAAGCGCATCGACGACTGGCGCGCTGGTCGAGGACCTGTCGTTCGCTGACGTCGCAGACAGGCGGCGGCCCTGCGCGCCACCTGCCTCGGCCATCACCCGTGTGAGGGACACGCCCCATCGGTCCCAGGGCAGCGCGTAGCGATCTGAGGCGGCCTATGTCCAGCCCAAGAGGCTTGCGGACGCTGTCAGGCAGGAGCGCGTAGCGATTGGACGCGCTCCGGGCTCCGCCCGGGCCACTCCGACGCCCCGGTGGTCTCTTGTCGGCCGGCCCGTTCCTTCGGGGGTTTCCCGGCTGTCCTCGTATGTCCGGGGCGGGTCGGTCGGTCAAGGGTGGAGCGCAGCGACATCGCGAAGCGACGCGAGGAACGAGCGCCCTTGACGGGCCAGCCCGAACGGGAGAGACGATGGGACTGACGGGAAACCCCCGGAACAGCTCTGATGCCGCCCGGCTCGGACCCCGCCCCCTGTACCCCGCCGCACCTCCCGGCCTCGCCCCCGTCGGCTTCCGCCGCGCTCCGACCCCGCCGCGCCCCGGGGGCGGGTGGGCAACCACGGGCCCGGGGTGGTGACGCCACGGGGGTGAAGTCCCCGGGCGCGGTGGTGCCCGTACAGGCCCGCCCCCTTACGCGTACCGCTCCCGCAGTTTGTATTTCAGGATCTTGCGCAGGGCCTCGTTGCGGGGAAGGGTCTCCAGGAGTTCCAGTTGTTCCGGGAGCTTGTGGGTGGCCAGGCCCTGGGTGCGGAGGTAGGCGGTCAGCTGGGGGAGGGTCAGGGGGGCGGCTTCCGGGGGTTGTTCCACCACCGCGCAGACGCGTTCGCCGCGGGCCGGGTCCGGGAGGCCGATGACCGCCACGTCCGTGATGCCCGGGAGCTGGTGGAGGAGGTCCTCGATCTCCTTCGCCGAGATGTTCTCGCCCTTGCGGATGATGACGTCCTTGCTGCGGCCGGTGAGGACCAGGTAGCCGTCCTGCGTCAGGTGGCCGAGGTCGCCCGTGATCAGGTAGCCGTCGGGGTCGAAGGCATCCGTCGACCCGTCGCGGTTCAGGTAGCCCTGGCAGACGGCCTCGCCCCGGAGGCGGACCTCGCCGTCGGTGTCCGGGGGCAGCTCGGTGCCGTCCGGGGCGGTGATGCGGATGGACATGCCCGCCGGGGGGCGGCCCTCGGTGGTGGCGAGGTTCTCGGCGGTGTCGTCCGGGGAGCCCATGGTGATCATCGGGACCTCGGTCATTCCGTAGCCGTGGGTCAGCTGGCAGCGCAGCTCCCGTACGACCGCGTGGTAGATCTCCGGCGGCTTGGGGGCGCCGCCGCCCGCCAGGAGGCGCAGGGTGGGGATGAGGGGGACGTCCGGGGCCTTGCGCTGCTCGGTCAGGAACATGGAGTAGAAGGCGGTGGAGCCGCCGGCCACGGTGACCCCGTGGCGGCGGTAGCCGTCCAGCGCGTCCGGCATCGCGAACTTCTCGAAGAGCACCGCGGGGAAGCCGTACAGGAGGAGCATCACCAGGTAGTCCGGGCCGCCTATGTGCGCGTACGGGAAGGCCATGGAGCCGACGTCGGACGGGCTCAGGCGGAGGGCGTGGGCGAGGCAGGAGCCGCCCGCGATCAGGGAGCGGTCGGTGTGCAGGACGCCCTTGGGGTCGGAGGTGGTGCCGGAGGTCCAGTAGATCCAGCGGACGCCGGTGCCGGAGGCGGGCGGTGGGGGGAGTACGGCCGGGTCGCCGTCGGGGAGGTCCGCGTAGGCCTCGAAGACGCCGCGCGCGCCGAGGCGGGCGGCCATGGCGGTGTGGTCGAAGCCGCGCCAGGTTCCGGGGACGGCGAAGTACTCGGCCTTGGACTCGCGGAGGGCGAAGCCGACCTCGCGGTCCCGGTAGAAGGGGATGACGGGGGTCTGTACGGCGCCGATCCGGGCGAGGGCGGCGGAGAGCAGCACGGTCTCGATGCGGGTGGGGAGCTGCCAGGCGACGACGGTGCCGGGGCGCACGCCCATGGCGTGGAGGCCGGCGGCGACGCGTTCGGAGCGGTCGCGCAGTGCGCCGAAGGTGAGCCGGCGGTCGTGTGCGGGGTCCTCGGCGGCTTCGGTCAAGGCGGTGGTGTCCGGGGTCAGCGCGGCCCGGCGGGAGATCAGTTCCCACAGGGTCCGGGACCGGCTCAGTTCTGTCGCGGTCGCGGTGTCCGTCATCCCAGACCTCCCCATAGCTGACGGATAGTCAGATCAAGCGCAGAGCGTAGAGCGCCGACGCTTGTCGGTCCAGGGGTGGCGGGGCTAGCTTGTTTCTGACGATCCATCAGATCGGTGAATTGGGGAGACTTTCATGGAACTGGGACTGCCTCGGATCATCAGCGTCGACGACCACGTGATCGAGCCCGCGCACCTGTTCGACGTCTGGCTGCCCGCCAGGTACCGCGACCGCGGCCCCAAGGCGCTCACCGCCGGCATCGGCGAACTCGCCTACACCGGCGGCAAGTACGTCATCACCATGGACCCCGACGGCCCGCCGACCGACTGGTGGATCTACGAGGACCTGAAGTTCCCGTACAAGCGCAACATCGCCGCCGTCGGCTTCGACCGCGACGACATGACCCTGGAGGGCATCACCCGCGAGGAGATGCGCCGCGGCTGCTGGGACCCCAAGGCGCGCCTCGCCGACATGGACCTGAACCACGTCGAGGCGTCCCTGTGCTTCCCGACCTTCCCGCGCTTCTGCGGGCAGACCTTCGCCGAGGCCCAGGACAAGGAAGTGGCGGTCGCCTGTGTCCGCGCCTACAACGACTGGATGGTCGAGGAGTGGTGCGGCGACAGCGGCGGCCGGCTGATCCCGCTGTGCATCATCCCGCTCTGGGACATCGACCTGGCGGTGGCGGAGATCCGGCGCAACGCGGCCCGCGGGGTGAAGGCCGTGACCTTCTCCGAGATCCCCACCTACCTCGGGCTCCCCTCGATCCACTCCGGCTACTGGGACCCCTTCTTCGCCGTCTGCCAGGAGACCGGCACGGTGGTCAACATGCACATCGGGTCCAGCTCCCAGATGCCCGCCGCCTCCCCCGACGCACCCCCCGCCGTCCAGGCCTCGCTCAGCTTCAACAACGCGATGGCCTCGATGATGGACTTCCTCTTCAGCGGCGTCCTGGTGAAGTTCCCGACGCTCAAGCTCGCCTACAGCGAGGGCCAGATGGGCTGGATCCCCTACGCCCTGGAACGGGCCGACGACGTCTGGGAGGAGCACCGGGCCTGGGGCGGGGTCCGCGACCTGATCCCCGAGCCGCCGTCCACGTACTACTACCGGCAGATGTTCTGCTGCTTCTTCCGCGACAAGCACGGGATCGCCTCCCTCGACGTCGTCGGACGCGACAACGCCACCTTCGAGACCGACTACCCCCACGTGGACTCGACCTTCCCGCACACCAAGGAGGTCGCCCTCGACCACGTGAAGGGCCTCGACGACGAGACGGTCTACAAGCTGATGCGCGGCAACGCCATCCGCATGCTCGGCCTCGACCTGGACAAGAGCCGCCGCTGATGGACCTGACCTACACCGAGGAGGAGCAGGACTTCCGGGCCCACCTGCGCGAATGGCTCGCCAAGGTGCTTCCCGAGCTGCCCGCCAGGCCTTCCCCCGACGACTGGCCGGGCCGGCGCGCGTACGACCTCGGCTGGCAGCGCAGGCTGTACGAGGCCGGGTACGCGGGCCTGCACTGGCCGGTGGACGCGGGCGGCCGCGGGGCCACCCCGACCCAGCACCTGATCTTCCTGGAGGAGACCGAGCGCGCCGGGGCCCCGTACGTCGGCGCGAACTTCGTCGGGCTGCTGCACGCCGGCCCGACCGTCGCCGCCGAGGGCACGGCGGAGCAGCGGACGCGCTGGCTGCCGCCCGTACTGCGCGGCGACGAGGTGTGGTGCCAGGGGTTCAGCGAGCCGGACGCGGGCTCCGACCTGGCCTCCCTGCGGACGCGGGCCGTGCGCGACGGCGACGACTACGTGATCAGCGGGTCGAAGATCTGGACCTCGCACGCGGAGGTCGCCGACTGGTGCGAGCTGCTGGTGCGCACCGATCCCGGGGCGCCCAAGCACCGGGGGATCTCCTGGCTGGCCATGCCGATGGACGCGCTGGGGGTGACCGTACGGCCGCTGCGCACGCTCGCCGGGTCGGCGGAGTTCGCGGAGATGTTCCTCGACGGGGTACGGGTCCCGGTGGCCAACCGGGTCGGCGCGGAGAACGACGGCTGGCGGGTCACCATGGTCACGCTGTCCTTCGAGCGGGGCACCGCCTTCGTCGGCGAGGTCGTCGCCTGCCGCCGGACCCTGGGGGAACTGGCCCGGACGGCGAAGGCCAACGGCCGGTGGGACGACCCGGTGCTGAGGCGCAGGCTGGGCCGGCTGTACGGGGAGTTCGGCGCGCTGTGGCGGCTCACCCAGTGGAACGTCAGCGAGGCCGGGCGATCGGCGGGCGGGGTCCCCGGCATCGGTGGTTCCGTCTTCAAGCTCGCCTACTCGCACGCCCGCCAGGAGCTGTACGACACGGCGGCGGAGGTCCTCGGAGCCCAGTCCCTGTCCCTGGAGGAGGAGTGGACCCTGGACCGGCTCTCCTCCCTCTCGTACACGATCGCGGCGGGCACCTCGCAGATCCAGCGGAACATCGTCGCCGAGCGGATCCTCGGCCTCCCGAAGGGCCGGTGAGGGGCATGGACTTCCAGCCGACCGAGGACCAGAAGGATCTGCGGGCGGGCGTACGGGACCTGCTGGCGGGCCGGTACGGACGCGAGGCGCTGCGGGCCTCGGTGGACACGGGTGTGAGCGTGGACCGCGCGCTGTGGCGGGAGCTGGGCGAGGCGGGCTTCTTCGCACTGCGTCTGCCGGAATCCGAGGGCGGTGTGGGCCTGGGGCTGCCGGAGGCGGTCCTGGTCTTCGAGGAGGCCGGGCGGGCGCTGGTGCCGGGCCCGCTGGTGGCCACGCACCTGGCCGCCGGGGTGGTCCCGGGGGCGGCGGCGGGGACGGCGGTGGTGAGCGCCTTCGACCTGGGCGGGCCGCTGGTGGCCCACCTCGGGGAGGCGGACGCGGTGCTGGGGGCGGCCGAGGTGCCGGCGGGCGAGCCGGTGCGTTCGGTGGACCCGCTGACTCCGCTGCACCGGGTGGCGGTGGCGGGCGACTCGTCGGCGTACCGGGAGGCGGGGGCCCTGCTGACGGCCGCGCTGCAGCTCGGGAGCGCGCTGCGGACGGTGGAGCTGGCGGTGCGGTACGCGGGCGAGCGCGAGCAGTTCGGGCAGCCGATCGGGGCGTTCCAGGCGGTCAAGCACCTGTGCGCGCGGATGCTGGTGCGGGCGGAGGTGGCCCGTACGGCGGTCTACGCGGCGGCGGTGACGGGGGACGCGGGCGAGGTGGCCGCGGCCAAGCTCCTCGCGGACGAGGCGGCGGTGCTGGGCGCCCGGGACTGCCTGCAGGTGCACGGCGGGATGGGCTTCACCTGGGAGGCGGACGTGCACCTGCACCTGAAGCGGGCCTGGGTGCGGGCCGAGCAGTGGCGGACGGCGGCGCAGGCGGAGGAGCTGCTGGCGCAGGAGCTGCTGGGCTCGGCGGGGCAGGCGGGCCGGGCGGGGTAGCCGGCCGCGTCGGACACGGGGGCCACGTCGGCCGGTCGGCGATTCGGCGGGGCGGCGGGTCGGCGGAGGACCCTCGGCGGACGTTGCTCACGGTGATGTGGAGGCACGGGAAGGACGGCGCGGGACGCATGTCCGATTACAGAGAGTTGATATCGGTTTGTGTCCTTCGCCCAACTCATTGCGGCCCGGAAGCGGGGGCCTGCTCCGGTACGCTCCCACGAATGCGAGCGGTTGAGCGGCGCGAGCGTCGCACAGTATGCACCACGCCCCCTCCTTCGCGCGTGAATATGCCCGAAGCGCTTGTTGTGGTGACTGTATGTCAACCATGCTGCTACGGAAGGGGATCACAGTCGGTGATCCCGTCCTGTCGCGAGGCGAAGTGTCCGCCGGTTCGGATGGTGTGAGCGGTGCAGGTGCTTCAGGTTCAGCTTGAGGTCGGTGCGGATCCCGCCGAGGTCGGCCGGGCCCGCCGGTGGGCGCGTTCCCGGTTGGCGGGGTCGGGCATAGGGGACGACGAGCCGCTCGCCGAGACGCTGATCCTGCTGATCTCCGAGCTGGTCACGAACGCGGTCGTGCACACGGGCTGTCCGGCCGTGCTGCGGATGCTGTTCGGGGGGCCGGGGGTGCGGGTCGAGGTGGCCGACGCGAGCGACCGGGCGCCGAACCGCCGGCAGGCGTGCGGGGAGGACACCGGCGGACGCGGCCTGGAGCTGGTCGACGGGCTGGCGGACCGCTGGGGCTGGCAGCGCGAGGGCGCGGGCAAACGGATCTGGTGCGAGATCGACCGCGCGCAGAAATCGACCTCGGACTGCGCGTCCGAGCGGCCCTCGGACGGCCCGTCGGAATTTCATACCCCGCCGCGGGAACCACGCGTGTACCTCTAACGAGGTGTTGACGGTTCGTCACATCTTGATCACCCTGGTGTGGAGCGATTCGACGCGAGGGGACGCCAAGGGCAGGCCTTGACGAGTGCGGGTCGTGGGGTGGCGGCTGCCGTGCCGCGCTCGGGGCGTGCATGCGCGTCGCCGCCACCCGCAGAACCCGCCGGGCCGCGTCGAGCGGCCCGGCCCGACCGGTCACAGGCTCGCGAGGAGATCGTCGAGCGGCGCCGGTGTCTGGCCGGGGCCGAGGGCCTCGACGAGGAGGCGGCCGTAGCGGATCTTGCGGCCCTTCTTCGTGCCGAGGAAGCGCCGCAACTGCCGCTGCCGGGGCCGGCCGTGCTGGGCGGGCTGGCGTACGAAGGTCTCCCAGGAGCGGAGGTCGCCCTCGGCCCGGAGGATCTCCTCGATCCGCGCGGTGCCCAGTGCCCGGATGAGTTCGTCCTCCAGGTCCGCCACGCACACGAAGAAGCCCTGCCGCGGCGCCCCGGCCCGTTCCAGCGCGCGGTCGTAGAAGGGCTGCTCGCGCTCGTCGCACAGTCCGGTCAGGCGCAAGCCGAGGCCGGGCGGCCCGAGGAGGCCGGTGTAGCGGGCCACGCTCATCGCGCCGCCCATCGGTACGACGCACACCCCTTCGGCGGCGAGGTCGCGGCCGCGCCGTGCGGCCAGTGCTTCGACGGCCGCGTGGTCGCTGGGTCCTTCCAGCAGCACCGCCGTCCGCACGTCCAGGCGGGCGGCCAGCTCGCCGGCGGCCTCGCCGGGACCGCCGCTCGCCCAGTCGTCGAGCGCTTCCCGGAATGCCTGCATGTCCGCCATGGGGTGAGTTTGCGCCTTCACCGACGCCGGGGCACGGAATTTTCGGCGGCGGCCGGCGGTCGGTGGCGGCGGTGGATGGCGGCCGGCTGCTGTCGCCCGCCGTCCCGGGCGCCGTGCCGGGACAGCGGGCGGTCACGTTCCGGGGTGTCTCTGTCTCAGCCGTCGGTGCAGATCACGTCGTAGGGGCGGCCGACGGCCATGGTCAGCTGGAGGGGCTTGGTGGTCCCGGACGGGCACTCGCTCTTCGTCTTGACCAGGCCGAGCACCTTGGCCTTGCCGGAGCCGCAGGGGACCTCCTGGGCCTGGGCGCTCACGCAGTCGCCCTGGACCAGCTGTCCGCCGCCCGCGCCCGCGTCGCCGGGGTGGTCGCCCGAGATGTTGCGGCCGCAGACCGTGTTGGTGGGGATGCCGCTGCTCTTGCCGTTGTAGGAGATGCTGACCTCGATCATCAGGTCGGTGCCGGCCGGGCACTGGATCGAGCCGGGAAGGATGCTGGCGTCCTTGATGTCGATGGCCTTGAAGGTGGCGCCGGAGTCGGAGCAGCCCTGCCGCTTGTACCCGTCGGGGGCCTTGGCCGGGTCGGGGCCGCCGCAGTCGCCGACCTTCCACGCGCTGGAGGTGTCGGAGGAGGACTCGGGGTTGCCCGGGTCCTTGGACGGCTTGGCGGACGGGGACGCCGTGGTGGGCGCGGAGGTCTTGGACTTGCCGTCGTCGCCGCCGAGCAGCTTCGAGGCGCCGTAGACACCGCCGACGACCAGGACGATGGCGAGGAAGGCCACGAGGCCTCCGTTCGACCGGCGTCTGGGGGCCTGGGGCGGCGGTGTTACCTCGTACGGGTTGGCCATGCGCTTCTCCTGCAGTGAGGGTGGTGGGCTCCATGGGTGATGCGCGAACGGTGACGCGTCATGTACACCTCATGGTTCCACGCTGCCGTACGCCCCGGGGGCGGTGCGGCAAAGCCCCCGGGGCGGAATGCCGTCGGATCAGAGGACGGCCACCGGGGCCACGGGGGTTCCGGTGCCGCCGACGAAGGGTTCCGGCATCGCGGAGAGGAGGAACGCGTAGCGGTTCTCTTCTGCACAGGCTGTGGACAACTTTTCGAGATTCCAGTTCTGGCCCTGGTGCATGCCCATCTCGACCAGGTGGAGGGCGTGGACCGGGAGCCACAGGTTCTCGATCTCCGGCGGGAAGATCTCGAAGGTCAGCGTGTCGTTCGCGACGGCCGCCACGTCCCGCGCGTGGAACCACTCGGGCGCACGGACGGACAGCCCGGGCGAGGGGAAGCCGTAGCCGTGCTTGTCGCCCGCCAGGTAGACCTGGATCTGGCCGGTGCGGACCAGGACGATGTCGCCGGGGCGGACGGTGACCCCGCCGAACTCCTCGGCCTCGGCCAGGTCCCCGGGGGTCACCGCGTGGTCGCCCGGCAGCCGGTCCAGCCCCTTCGCGCGCGCGACGTCGAGGAGCACCCCGCGCGAGACGATGTGGCCGGCCTTGTCTATGCCGCTGAACTCGGCGCGGCCGTGGGCTGTGATGGTGCCGGCCGGGCGGCCGTTGTAGATCTTCCCCGAGTGCGAGACATGGGTGAGGGCGTCCCAGTGGGTGCCCGCCTGGAGACCCATGCTCACGGCGTCGTCGCTGCAGGCCACCGTGCCGGGACCGAAGAGCTCCTGATTGATCTGCACCATCGTGTGCAGCGGGTTGATCCGGCCGGGGATCATGCCGACCTGCACCCCGTCCTCCTTGAGCGGGAGGGCGAGCGGGATCCGGCGGCCGGTGCGGATCTCCGCCGCGGCGCCCCGGACCACCTCGTCGGTGATCAGGTTCAGTGTGCCGATCTCGTCGTCGGCGCCCCAGCGCCCCCAGTTGTTGACGCGCTTGGCGATGTCGTGGAACTCGGCGGGCAGGGTCATGGGCGTCGACGGCTCCTTGCGTGGATGCGGCGGTTACGACGGCAACGAGGGCTTGTGCAGGTGTATCTGACTACCCATAGAATCTAACGGTCCGTCAGAAATCGCGGGAAGGGGCCGGACGTGGGGAACTTCTTGGCAGGCAAGGTCGTCGCCGTCACCGGCGCCGGCCGGGGCATCGGGCGGGCCGTGGCACTCGCCGCGGCCGCCGAGGGCGCCAAGGTCGTCGTCAACGACTACGGGGTCGGGATCGAGGGCGCGGAGCCCACCAGCGAGATCGCCGAGGCCGTGGTGAAGGAGATCACCGCCCTCGGCGGGGAGGCCGTCGCCGTCGCCGACGACATCTCCACCATGGCGGGCGGCCAGCGCCTCGTCGACACGGCGCTTACGCGGTACGGCCGCATCGACGGCGTCGTGTGCGTGGCCGGCATCCTGCGCGAACGGATGCTGTTCAACATGTCCGAGGAGGAGTGGGACCCGGTCATCGCCACCCACCTCAAGGGCACCTTCACCGTGTTCCGCGCCGCCTCCGCCGTCATGCGCAGGCAGGGCACGGGCACCCTGATCGGCTTCACCAGCGGCAACCACCAGGGCTCCGTCGCCCAGGCCAACTACAGCGCCGCCAAGGGCGGGATCATCTCGCTCGTCCGCTCCGCCGCGCTGGGCCTGGCCAAGTACGGGGTTACGGCCAACGCCGTCGCACCCGTCGCCCGCACCCGCATGTCCGCGGGCGTCCCCATGGAGCTCAAGGAGATCGGCGAGCCCGAGGACGTGGCGGCGCTGGTCACCTACCTGCTCAGCGACCGGGCCAGGGCCGAGGACATCACCGGGCAGGTCTACACGATCGCCGGCCCGAAGATCGCCGTCTGGGCGCAGCCGCGCGAGCTGCGCGCCGGATACGCCGAAGGCTCCTGGACGCCGGAGAAGATCGCCGACTTCCTCCCCGGCACGGTGGGCACCGACCCGATGCCGATGCTCGCGCAACTGGAGGCCATGGCCAAGGCGGCGGCCGCCAAGGACCGCCCCAACGCGTAGGCCCGGACCGCACCGGACCGCACCGGCCCGGACCGCACCGGACTGCACTGGACCAAGGGGGAGCGGCGTGGACTTCAGCTTCGGGGCCGAGGACGAGGAGCTGCGCGGGCGCGCCCGGGCGTGGCTGTCGGAGCACCTCGTGGGCTCGTACGCACAGGCCGTCGGCCTCGGCGGACCGGGCAGTGAGCACGAGGGGGCCGGGATCCGGCGGGCGTGGGAACGCGAGCTCGGCCGGGGCGGCTGGATCGGGCAGGGCTGGGAGGCCGACGGGTGGGGAAACCGGCGGCTCTCCCTGACCGGCCAGGTGGTGTGGGCCGAGGAGTACGCGGCCCTGCGCGCGCCCGGCCGGGTCGGCCACATCGGCGAGAACCTCCTCGCCCCGACCCTCATCGCCTACGGGTCGCCCGAGCAGCAAGGCCGCTTCCTGCCCGGCATCGCGCGGGGCGAGGAGCTGTGGTGCCAGGGCTACAGCGAGCCGGACGCCGGGTCCGACCTCGCGGGGGTCCGTACGGCCGCGGTCCGGGACGCGGCCGACGGGCTGTACCGGGTGACCGGCCAGAAGATCTGGACCTCGCTCGCCCACGACGCCGACTGGTGCTTCGTGCTGGCCCGTACCGAGCCCGGCTCGCGCCGTCACCGGGGGCTGTCCTTCCTGCTCGTACGCATGGACCAGCCCGGCCGCGTCGAGGTCCGGCCGATCCGGCAGATGTCGGGCACGAGCGAGTTCAACGAGGTGTTCTTCGACGGGGCGGTCGCGGCGGAGGTCGTCGGCGCCGAGGGCGACGGCTGGACCGTGGCCATGGGTCTGCTCGCCCTGGAGCGGGGGGTCTCGACCCTGGTCCAGCAGATCGGGTTCGCGGCGGAACTGGAGCGCGTCCTGGCCGCGTACGCGGCGCGGGCCGCCTCGGGTGCCGGTGACCCCGTCCTGCGGGACCGGCTGGTCCGGCAGTGGGCCGAGCTGCGCACGATGCGGTGGAACGCGCTGCGCACCCTCGCCTCCACCGGGGATCCGGGCGCGCCCAGCGTGGCCAAGCTGCTGTGGGGCGGCTGGCACCGGCGGCTCGGGGAGCTGGCGGTGGAGGTCCGCGGCGCGGCGGCCACGGCCGGGCCGGCGGGCTGGGCGCCCGGGCTCCCGTACGAACTCGGACTCGACGAGGAGCAGCGCCTGTTCCTGTTCACCCGTGCCGACACCATCTACGGCGGCTCGGACGAGATCCAGCGGAACATCATCGCCGAGCGCGTGCTCGGCCTGCCTAAGGAGTCCAGGTGAGAGGCGTCGTGTTCGACGGCAAGCAGGCTCAGGTGGTCGACGACCTGGAGATCCGGGACCCGGGGCCCGGGGAGGTGCTGGTCGCGATCGGTGCGGCCGGGCTGTGCCACAGCGACCTGTCGGTGATCGACGGGACGATCCCCTTCCCACCGCCGGTGGTGCTCGGGCACGAGGGCGCGGGGGTCGTCGAGGCGGTGGGCCCGGGGGTCACCCACGTGGTGCCGGGCGATCACGTGGCGCTGTCCACCCTGGCCAACTGCGGGGCGTGCGCGGACTGCGACCGGGGCCGGCCGACGATGTGCCGCAAGGCGATCGGGATGCCGGGCCGGCCGTTCTCGCGGGGCGGGACGCCGCTGTTCCAGTTCGCCTCCAACTCCGCCTTCGCGGAGCGCACGATCGTCAAGGCCGTGCAGGCCGTGAAGATCCCGGCCGACATCCCGCTGACCTCGGCGGCGCTCATCGGCTGCGGGGTCCTCACGGGGGTGGGGGCGGTACTGAACCGGGCGCGTGTGGACCGCGGTGAGACGGTGGTCGTCATCGGCACCGGCGGCATCGGGCTGAACGTGCTGCAGGGGGCCCGGATCGCGGGCGCCACGACGATCGTGGCGGTGGACGCGAACCCGGCGAAGGAGGCGGTGGCCCGGCAGTTCGGCGCGACGCACTTCATCGACGCGTCCGCCGTCGCCGACTCGTCGGCGGCGGTCCGCGAGATCCTGCCGACCGGCGCCGACCACGCCTTCGAGTGCGTGGGCAACGTCAAGCTGATCCGCCAGGCGATCGACCTCCTCGACCGGCACGGGCAGGCGGTCCTGCTCGGCGTGCCCGGCTTCCAGGAGGAGGCCTCGTTCCTCGTGTCGTCCATGTACCTGGACAAGACGATCATGGGCTGCCGGTACGGGTCCTCGCGCCCGCAGCGCGACATCGCGCTCTACGCCGAGCTCTACCGGCAGGGCCGGCTGCTGCTGGACGAACTGGTGACGGAGGTCTACCCGGTCGAGGACTTCGCCAAGGCCGTGGACGACGCCCACCACGGGCGGGTGGCCAGGGGAGTGCTCACCTTCTGACCCGCCCCCGTCCCCGTCCCCGTCCTTGCCGCTCCCCGGAAACGACTCGGCTCCTCCGCCGGCGGGAACGCGCCCGCCGGCGGAGGAGCCGTGAACCGTGTCACCGTCAGTCGAGGACGTCCGGGATCGGGTCGGTGTTGCCGCGCTGCAGTGCCGCCCCGGAGCCGGCGCTCGAACCGAGCGCCCAGTCCATGAGCTTCATGGCGTCCGCGTAGCGCTCCTCGTCGTTCAGCAGGACGCCGATGACGGTCTTGCCGTTACGGGTCGCGGAGTAGACGAGGCACTTGCCCGCGGCGGTGCCGGTGCCGGTCTTGACACCGATCGCACCCGGGTACGCGTAGCCGGTGGGACGCTCCCTGATCAGCAGGTTGCTGTTGCCCCACGTGGCGTCGGTCGAGGTGCCGCCGGTGCTGTAGGTCTTCGCCTGCACGAGCTTCGGGAAGGTGATGCCCGACATCGCGGACTTGGTGAGCTTCGCGAGGTCGCGCGGGGTCGTGAGGTTCTTGCCGGTCGGCGAGATGCCGTCGAAGGAGTCGTAGACGGTCTTGGTCATGCCCAGCGACTTCGCCTTGGCGTTCATCTGCGCGATGAAGTCCGCCTTGCGGGCCGCCGTGGTCGTGCCCTTGCCGAAGGTGTCGGCGAGCGCGTAGGCCGCGTCGCAGCCCGACGGGAGCATCAGCCCGTACAGCAGCTGGCGGACCGTCGGGGTGGCGCCCACCTTCAGGTGGGCCGAGCTCGCGCCCTCGCGGACGACGTAGTCCGCGTACTCCTTCTTGATGGTGACCTTCTTGTTGAGGTCCACATTGGGCGTACGGAGCACGACGTGGGCCGTCATGATCTTCGTGGTGCTCGCCCCCTGCCGCTGGGTGTCAGCGGCCTTGCCGGTGAGCGTGGCCCCGCTGGTGCCGTCGATCAGGATCGCGCCTGCGGCCGTGACGGGGGGTGCGGCGACGGGAGCCGCCGACGAGGCCGGCGAAGCGGCCACCAGGAGGGCCCCGGTGGCGACCGTCACGGCGACCGCGCCGCGCGTGCGGCGCATCAGGTTCAGTATCAAATCAAATCCCCGCGTATCCGAAGAATTCCGAAGGGACTGGAACACCGAGGGAACACCGAGGTGCCCAGCCCGTGGGGGAGCTTACGCAGCGGACGGACGCGGGGACATCGAACTGCGGGAGCGGGACCGGTCAGCGACCCGTCCGGCGGTCGGCCCGTCACTCGGCCCGTCAGTCGGCCCGTCAGTCGGCGAGGCGCCCGAAGCGGCCCTTGTGGAAGAGGAGCGGCTCGCCTTCGCCGGCCGCGCCCATGGCCACCACCCGGCCCACGACGATGAGGTGGTCCCCGCCGGTGTGGACGGCCTGGATCCGGCAGTCGATCCAGGCGGGCACGGCGTCGAGCTGCGGTGATCCCGTGACGGGGGCGGGGGTGTGGGTCACCCCCGCGAACTTGTCCGCGCCGCTGACGGCGAAGGACCGGCACAGCTCGCCCTGTTCGGCGCCGAGGATGTTGACGCAGAACACCCCGGCGCGGGCGATCCGCGGCCAGGTGGTCGACGTACGGGCCACCATGAAGGTGACCAGGGGCGGGTCGAGGGACAGCGAGGCGAAGGACTGGCAGGCGAAGCCGGCCGGGCCCTCCTCGTCCTCGCCGGGCGGCGCGGTGATGACCGTGACCCCGCTGGCGAAGTTCCCGAGCACGGCCCGGAACTCGGCGGGGGACACGGGCGCGCGCTCGTTTTCGCCGACGGCCCGCAGGTCGGGACGCGGCAGGGCGTCGACGGACTCGGGTTCCCGCTGCGCCGAGGCGGAGGTGGGGGAGCCGACTGACCTGAGGTATCGGACGACGGTGGCCGCCATCCCTGCATGTCCCATCACAGCAATGATTGAAGCTGACGGTTCGTCAGATAGGAAGGGGTGGACCGCGGATGGTGGGCGTCGGCACCTGGCGCGGAAGCGGTCTTCGCCGGGCGGCTGCTGACAGGGCCGGCCCTGCTCGTCGTCCTGGGTGGGCCGTACGCGACCGACGGGGTCGTGGTGAACGGCTACGGGCTGCCCGGGGCGTGGCTGCCGCTGTACGTCGGCACGTGGCGCGGTGAGGACGGCGGGACGGTCCGGCTTCGGGAGGGCGGCGAGCTCGCTGCCGAGGACCTCCCGGCCGGCCCGGGCGACGGCTTCGTGGCGCGTTGCACCGCCTCGGGCACCTGGCGGGAACGGCCGGCCGGCGCGCGGTTCGACCAGCGGGCCGGGGTGGACCTGATCGTCAGCGGCTGCCCCGGCTGGGAGTCGCAGTGGAGGAGGCCGGGCCCGCGGCCCGCCCGGAGCTCCACCCGGTCGGTGACCCGGGCGACGGCGCCATGCGCCCTGTGGCGCTCCGGCCCGCCGGACCTCCTCATCTCGTCGTGATCCCCGGCCGCCGCGCCGAGCATCCCGTTCCCCCACACGGGTGAAACCCCCCGTCTTCGTGGGTCCGTGCGCCCGGGCGCGGGTGGAGGCTCGGCATCGTGGCAGCGACCTCGTACCGCCGCCGTAGTCCCGGGAGGACCCCATGCTCGGCACCGACTTCACCACCGGATCACCCAACTGGCTCGACCTCGGCAGTCCCGACACCGAGGCCGCCGCCGCGTTCTACAGCGCCGTCCTCGGCTGGGAGTTCGTCTCCGCCGGGCCCGAGGCGGGCGGGTACGGGTTCTTCCAGGTCGACGGCAAGACCGTTGCCGCGCTCGGGCCGCTCACCGAGGAGGGGGCCACGTCCGCCTGGATGCAGCACTTCATGACCCCCGACATCCAGGCCACCGCGACGGCCGTCACCGCCGGCGGCGGCAAGGTCCGGATGGAGCCCATGGACGTCATGGGAGAGGGCTGGCTGGCCCAGTTCACCGACCCGCAGGGCGCCGAGTTCGCCTGCTGGCAGCCCGGGAAGACCGCCGGACTCCAGCTGACCTCCGCCGACAACACGCTGGTGTGGACCGAGCTCCACGTGGCGGACCCCGTCGCCGACATCGCCTTCTACGCCGGGGTGTTCGGCTGGCGCAGCGCCGAGATGCCCGCGCCCGGAATGACGTACCGGGTGCTGAGCACCGCCGGCGGAGACCAGCAGGACGCCTCCTTCGGCGGGGTCGCCCCCTTCCTGGGGGAGAGCGAGGGCGAGCAGGCGCGCTGGGTGCCGTACTTCGCTTCGGCGGACGTCGACGCCACCGTCGCGGCGGCCAAGGCGAACGGCGGATCGGTGCTCATGCCGGCCACCGACCTCCCGGAGGTCGGCCGGATCGCCTGGCTGGCCGACCCGGCCGGAGCGGTGTTCGCGCTCCTCAAGCCCGACCCGCGGATGTAGTACGCCGCGCCGGGGTCAGCGGCCGAGGTACTTGGGCGTGCGGCGCTCCACGAAGCTCGCCACGCCCTCGTTGGCGTCGGCGGTGGTCATGTTGATCTCCTGGGCGGTGGCCTCGGCGGCGAGTGCGGCCGCCCGGTCGCCGTCCAGGGAGGCATTGACCAGCTGCTTGGTCATGGCCAGGGCCCGGGTGGGCCCCTGGGCGAGCCGCTCGGCCCATTCGCGGGCCGTCGCCTCCAACTCCTCGGCCGGAACCACCCGGTTGACCAGACCCAGGCGCTCGGCCTCGGCGGCGGGGACGGCGTCGCCGAAGAACATCAGCTCCTTGGCCTTCTGCGGCCCGACGAGCCGGGGCAGCAGATACGCGCCCCCGCCGTCGGGTACCAGGCCGCGGCGGACGAACACCTCGATGAAACGGGCCGGTTCGGCGGCGATCACGAGGTCGCAGGCGAGGGCGAGGTGGGCGCCGATACCCGCGGCCGTGCCGTTGACGGCGGCGAGGACGGGCTTCTCGCAGTCGAGCACGGCGGTGATCAGGCGCTGCGCGCCGAGGCGGATCATACGGGCGACGTCACCGGCGACCCTCTCGCCCGCGGGGGCACTGCCGCCGCGCAGGTCGGCGCCCGCGCAGAAGCCCTTGCCGGTGGCGGTGACGACGACGGCCCGCACGGCCGGGTCGGCGGAGGCCTCGGCGAGCAGCGCGATCACGCGCTCGCGCTGGTCCCAGGTGACGGCGTTCATGGCCTCGGGGCGGTTGAGGGTGATCCAGGCGACGCCGTTGTCGATGCGGTGGAGGACTTCGTCCTCCGTGATGCCGGTCATGGTGAACTTCCGTTCGGGGGATGGGTGCGGCGCCGTTGCCGAGGGCTCCGCCCCCGGACCCCCGCGCCTCAAGCGCCGGCGGGGCTGGAGGATCCAGCCCGCGCGGCGTTTGAGCGTACGGGCGCGCAGCGCACGTACAGGGTCCGGGGCGGAGCCCCGGGAAGCGGCGAAGGGGCGGGGCGGGGAGAAGGCTCCGCGCAGCGGTGACCGCGGGGCGAGCGCAGCGTCAGCGGCAGATGGCGAGCGCGTCCAGCGCCACCGCCCCCTGCCCCCGCGGGAGCACCATCAGCGGGTTGATGTCCAGCTCGGACAGCTCGTCGCCCAGTTCGAGCGCCATCCGCTGGATGCGCAGGACGACCTCCACCAGGGCGTCCACATCGGCCGGGGGCGCCCCCCGTACGCCCTCCAGCAGCGCATGCCCGCGCAGTTCCCTCAGCATCGCGCGCGCCTGGTCCTCGCCGAACGGCGGCACGCGGACCGCCGCGTCGTGCAGGACCTCCACCAGGACCCCGCCCAGCCCGACGGTGACGGTGGGGCCGAAGAGGTCGTCCTGGGTCACGCCGACGACCATCTCCACGCCCCGCTCCACCATCTGGCAGACCAGGATCCCGTCGAGCGGCACGTTCTCGTAGCGCGCGATGTCGGTCAGTTCCCGGTACGCGTCACGGATCTGGCTCGCCGAGGTGAGGCCGATCTTCACCAGGCCGAGCTCCGTCTTGTGGCCCAGTTGCGGGCCCGAGGCCTTCATCACCACCGGGTAGCCGACCAGCCCGGCCGCGCGGACCGCCGCCGCCGCGCTGGTCACCAGCTGCTCGCGGGGGACCCGTATCCCGTAGGCGCGCAGGAGCTGCTTCGCGGCGTGCTCGCTGAGCTGCTGCGACGGCCGCATGAGGGCTTGTGCCTTGCGGTACGAGGGCGAGGGCGTGCGCGGTGCGTCCTCGAAGGGGGAGCGGTATCCGGCGGTGAAGCGGTGGTGGCCGAGGTAGGCGCGTACGGCGGTGATGCAGTTGCCGAAGGTACGGAAGGTGGCCACGCGGGAGGAGCCGAGGAGGGTGGTGCGGTAGGCGTCCTCGGTGCCGACGGGGGAGCCCCAGATCACGCAGATCAGCTTGTCGCTCTGCTCGGCGGCGTCCACCAGGTCCTGGGCGAGTTTGTCGCTCATGGGCGGGAAGGGGCCGGTGATCGGGCAGATCAGGACGCCCACGGCGGGGTCGGCGAGGATCGCGTCGATGATCTTGCGGCCGCGCCAGTCGCCGACCGGGTGGCCGCCGTTGTCGACGGGGTTGGCGACGTTCAGGTACCCGGGGATCCACTGGTGGAGTTCGTCCTGCTTGGCCTGCGAGAGGGTGGGCAGGGTCAGGCCCGCTTCCGTGGCCAGGTCGGAGAAGTGGGCCCCGGTGCCACCGGAGATGGAGTAGACGACGACCCCGTCCGCCTTGGGCTTGCGGGCCCGGGCGAGCAGGGCGGCGGTGTCCTGGAGCTCGTCGAGCCCGTCGACGCGGATGACGCCGAACTGGCGCATGGCGGCGTCCACGACGGTGTCGGCGCCGGTCAGCTTCCCGGTGTGGGAGGCGGCCATGCGGGCGCCGGTCTCGGTGCGGCCGACCTTGACGGCGACGACGGGGACGCCGTTGCGCGCGGCCCGGTCGGCGGCGAGCAGGAAGGACCGGCCGTCCTTGAGGCCCTCCACGTAGCAGGCGATGGCCCCGACCTCGGGCTGCTCGGCGAAGTAGGAGATGAAGTCGGAGGTCTCCAGGTCCGCCTCGTTGCCGGTGGGTGCCCAGTGGGAGAGCCGGATGCCCAGCTCCTGGAGGGTGTAGACGGGCCGGCCCTGGTGGCCGGACTGGGTGATGAGGGCGATCGCCGGGCCGTCGAGGTCCTCGCGGAACTTCTCGAAGGCGTTGAGGTTGGTGTTGGGGCCCAGCAGGCGCAGGCCGGAGCCCCGGACGGCGGCGCCGAGCCGCTCCTGGGCGGCGGCCCCCGCATCGCCGGTCTCGGCGAAGCCGGAGGCGAAGGCGACCGCGAACTTGACCTTGGTCCCGGCCAGTTCCTCGATGACGGGGAGCGGGTCGGCGACGAGGAGGACGGCGAGGTCCACCTGTTCGGGCAGGTCGGCCACGGAGGCGTGGCAGGTCAGCCCGAAGACGGTGGGGCGGGTGGGGTGCAGGGGGTGGATCCGGGCGCCGACGCGCTCCGCCCAGGCGATGAGCTGGCGGGTGATGCCGGTGTTGGGCCGGCCCTCCGTGTCGGAGGCGCCGATGACGGCCACGGACTCGGGCCGGAAGAACCGGTCCAGGTCGGGCACGTCGGCGTGCAGCGGTCGTCCGCTGACGTCCAGGGGGACCGCGTCGTCGGCGGAGGGGGCCGCCGACGAATGGACGGCGGTCCTGGGAGACTCCCCGCAGGCCTCGACACGTGCGCGGAAGTCGGTGGTGAGGGTGCCGTGAGTAGATCCAAGCATCGTTGCCGCCCGCTCCTGCTCGATGAACCTCGATGGAACTCAATAACTGACGTGTAGTCAGATTACTGAACTGACGTGCCGTCAGGAACAGGGCTGCGCAGGAAAGGTGTGGAGGTGGTGTGTTGAATCCTCCCCTCCCTGAAGGGAGGGGGTTCTTCACCCTCCAGGGCTGATCGGGGATTTCTGGCTCAGGCAGCCACCTGGGGCAGCGCCCCAGGTGGTCTTACGCCCTCGGCACCAGCCGGGTTGAGACCAGCCCGGCCCAGCATCACGCGGGCGGAGTTCTTGTCCCTGGGGGACACGGCTCCGCACACGGTGCAGGCATAGGTTCGTTCCGAGAGGGGGAGTGCGTGCTTGGTTCTCGCTCCGCACTGCGCGCAATCCATGGTGGTGTGCGCGGGGTGTACCAGGTGCACGGCACGGCCGTGCTTTCGGCCCATCTCGACCAGGGCCGTCTTCGTCGCGGAGATCGCCGCGTCGGCCGCCTTCCGCGCCATGGTGGACTTGGCGAGGAACTTCGGGCGGAAGTCCTCCACCGCCAGGGCGTCGTGGTCGCGGATCACACGCTTGGCCCATTTACGGCCGGTGTCCTGGCGCTGCCGGGCCACCTTCTTGTGCAGCTTCGCGACTCGCCTCTTCGCCCGCTCGTAGCCCTTCGAGCCGGGCTTGCCCTTCTTCGGTTTCCGGCGGGCCATCATCCGCTGATAGCGCGCGAGGCCGGCGGCGGCCTTCTTGCCGTGCTCGGAGTGCGGGAGGTCGTGGGGATCGCTGGTGGTGGTCGCGGTCTCCTTCACACCCCAGTCGATACCGATCACCGCGCCGGTTTCCGCAAGCGGCTCGACCTCGGCGGGGACGACGAACGAGCAGTACCAGTGCCCGAGACTGTCCTGGTAGACACGCACGGAGGTCGGGTCGGCAGGGAGGCCGCGCGACCACACGACCGTCAGGGCGATCCCGCCCGCCAGGTGCAGATTCCCGTCCTTCAATCGAAAACCGCGCCGGGTGTAGTTGAGGGACGGCAGCGCTTCCCGCTTCTTCTTCCACTTCGGCATCCCGGCCCGACGCGCCATGGGCAGCCGTGCGCGGATGTCCTTCTGCGCCCTGGCCTTGGACTTGCCGAAGTCCCGGATCAACTGTTGCTGCGGAACCGAGGATCCATCCCGAAGCCAGGTGTTCTTTGTTCGGGCCTCGGTCAGCATCTTGTCGAGCTGGGCCGGACCACAGGTCCGCTTGTCGACACCCTCGGGCCGGTCCTTGTTCCACAGGTGCGTCTGCTTCGACTTCGCGCAGCACTCGTTCCACACCCAGCGACACCGGTCCCACTCCGCCGTCAGGGCGGCGAGCGCGGTGGACGACACGCGCACGCGGAAGGTCCACCGGGCATGTATGGAATCCCCCGCCATCGGCGTCGTCACCATCCCAACAACCTATCCCCGACCACTGACAGCAGCCGAAAGCACAGGTCGGACCAGATGCGAACCGACCTCCGGCGCTCCGCGCCTCCGACCCAAGGACCCATTCCTCCCCGGCCTGAAGGCCGGGGCCTCCTGAGAGAATTCCGGTGAAGTGAACGGTGACAGATCCCGCCCGGACCGGTCCAGGCGCGATTCGGCCGACACGGCGACCGGGCGGGTCGGGCCCGCCCGACCCTGGCCCTGCCTCGACCCCGGCCCGCCCGCCGCCTGACCCGGCGGCCGCCGTGGCTCAGGCGTGCCAGAGGGCGAACAGCCCGGCGAAGAAGGCCAGGGTGAACATCGGGACCCACCACGGCGCGGATCCCGCCTCCCGCGTCGAGCGCGACACGCGGGCCAGCAGCCGGGCGTTCAGCAGCCCGGCGGTCAGGCAGTAGAGCACCCAGAGCGGCTCGAACAGCCAGGCGGGCGATTCGAAGTAGAAGCTGTAGCCGAGCAGCCAGGTGTCGACCTGGGTGACGACGAGGAAGAGGTGTACGGCGAGGAGCCAGGGCAGCGTCAGCACCACGGCGATGTTGCGGATCAGCCAGCCGTTCTCGCCGAGCCCGACGCCGCCGGTCATGGACCACACCGCGCACACCGCGAGCAGCACCAGGTAGCCCCGGGACAGCGGCTCGCTCCACGCGGTCAGGGCGGCCCCCCGGATCCGGGCCGGGGCGTTCGAGCCGGGCAGCTTCACGAGGCGCCCGCCCCGGACCGCCGGGCGACCGCCTTGGCGATCTTCTCCGCGTCCAGGGCCATCTCCCGGAACATGCCGCTGATGGGGTTCGAGAAGCCCGTGAAGTACAGGCCACGGGCCTGCTCGGGGGTGCGGGCGCCGTGCGTACGCGGGCGGCCGTGCTCGTCGAGCACCCCGAGGTGGCCGACCAGCCCCTCCAGCGCCCGGCGGTAGCCGGTCGCCGCGATCACCGCGTCCGGGGTGATCCGCGAGCCGTCCGCGAGCACCACCTCGGCGCCGTCGAAGCCCTCGACGGCGGCCACCGGTTCCACCTTGCCGCTACGGACCGCGTCGACCAGACCGACGTCCTGAACCGGTATCGACCCCTGCTTGACCCTGCTGTACAGGCCGGTGGCCGGGCGCGGAAGCCCGTACGCCGACAGGTCCGGGACGGAGGCCCTGGCGACGAGCACCGACAGCTTGTCCACCAGCGGCGCGGGCAGCCGGCGTACGAGGATCCCGCTGCGCTGGGCCGGCCAGCCGGCGGTGGAGCGGCGCATGATGTGCGGCGCGGTGCGCACGGCGAGCCGCACCCGCGCCGCGCCACCCTCGACGAGGTCGACGGCTATCTCGGCGCCGGTGTTGCCGACGCCGACGACGAGCACGTCCTGGCCGGCGTACGGCTGGGGATTGCGGTAGTCGCAGGCGTGCAGCAGCCGGCCCTCGTACGCGTCCCGGCCCGGCCAGTCGGGGAGCGCGGGCGTGTGGTTGTACCCGGTTGCGACGACGACGGCCGCGGCCGCCAGCTCCCGGCCGCCGCTGGCGTGCAGGATCCAGCCGCCCTCGCCCTCGCCCTCGGGGCCGGGAGCGGCGGGCTCGATCCGGGTCACCTCCACACCGGTGACCAGCTCCAGCTCGTGGAACTCGGCGTACCGCTCCAGGTAGCGCACGACGTTGTCGCGGGAGACCCAGCGTCCGAAGCGGCGCGGCATGGCCAGACCCGGGAGGGCGGAGAGCCGGCGCGTGGTGTGCAGGCGCAGCCGGTCGTAGTGCTGCCGCCAGGATGCGCCGACCGCGTCGGACTTCTCGACGACCACCGCGCGGACCCCGCGGGCGCGCAGCGCGGCGGCCGCGGCGAGGCCGCCGGGGCCGGCCCCGATGACGTACACGGGGCGGGGCTGGGTGGTCATGTCGGGTGCTGTGGGGTCTCCGGGCATGAGGTGTGATCGTATCGCCACGCTGGGTTGATGGGTCTCGGTCGGGCGGGGAATCGATTGCGGATCGATCACGGGCGCCCGGAACGCCCGCGGGGCCGCGGACCCGCGGCCGGCCGGGGCCTTGCGCGATCGCCCCGGATCCGCTCAACTGACGTACCGTCAGATAGAGCGTGCGCGTCGATCGCGAGAGGGGTGGGGGCTGCCGATGCAGACCATCTGGCTCAGTGGGGCCGAATGGCTCGCCGTGCTCCGGATAGGCCTCGGCCTGTGGTGGCTGGAGAGCTGGCGGCACAAGGACAAGAAGGGCTGGTTCGAGCGCGGCACCGGCATCGCCTGGGCCGCCGACGTCGCCGGCAAACACCGCTGGACCTTCGTCAAGGGCGGCTTCGAACTGGTCGTCGCACCGCGGCCGAAGGCGATGGCGTACATCGTCGTCTACGCGGAACTCGCACTCGGGCTGGGCCTCGTACTCGGCTTCCTGACCCCGGTCGCACTGATCGGCGGACTCCTGCTGAACCTGCTCTACCTGGTGCTGATGATCCACGACTGGGCCGAGCAGGGCCAGAACGCGATGATGGCGCTCATCTCCCTCGTCGCGCTCCTCGCCATGTCCTGGCAGACGTGGTCCCTCGACGCGGCGACCGGACTGTTCCTGTGACCGGTACGGTGCGGTACGACCTCCCCGAGGCGGACGAGTTCACCCGCCCCTACTGGGACGCGGCTGCCGAGGGCCGGCTGCTCCTCCGCCGCTGCGCCGACTGCGGGCGGGCGCACCACTACCCGCGCGAGTTCTGCCCGTTCTGCTGGGCGGGCGAGGACCGTGTGACGTGGGAGACGGCGAGCGGCCGGGCGATCCTCTATACGTGGTCGGTGATCCACCGCAACGACCTCCCGCCGTTCGGTACGCGCGTCCCGTACACGGCGGCGGTCGTCGACCTCGCCGAAGGCCCGCGGATGATGACCGAGGTGGTGGACTGCGAGGCGGCGGACCTGCGCATCGGCATGCCGCTGACGGTCACCTTCCGCGAGGCCGCGGACGGGGTGTGGGTGGCGGTCTTCCGGCCGGCGCCGCCTCCGGACTGAGGGCCCTTCGGGCCGGGGGTCAGGGCCAGAGCAGCTCGCGCTCCCAGGACCCGCCTTCTGTACGGGAGTACCGCAGGCGGATGTGCCGGCGCGCGGCGTCACCCTGGAAGAACTCCACCTCGGCGGGGTCCAGCACGTACCGCGTCCAGGTCGGAGCCGGCGCGTCCGGCTCGGCTCCGGCCCGCTCCCAGGCGGCCGCCGAGACCCGCGCCAGCTCCTCGGCGGAGCCGAGCACCTCGCTCTGCCGGCCCGTGAGCGCGGCGGCGAGCGCACCCCGCGAGCGGACCGCCAGGTCCGCCCGGCTCTCCTCGGGCCCGCAGGCGGTGACCCGGCCCCGGACGCGGACCTGGCGGCCGACGGCCGGCCAGTAGAACCCGAGCGCCGCCTCCGGGTGTCCGGTCAGCTGCACGCCCTTGGCGCTGGTGGCGTGCGAGGCGAAGTGCCAGCCGCGCGCGTCGACGTCGTGCAGCATCAACGTCCGCACATCGGGCCGCCCCTCCCCGTCCACCGTCGCCAGACTCATGGTGTGCGGCTCCAACTGCCCCGCCCGGGCGGCATGCACGAACCATTCCCGGAACAGCGCCAAGGGCTCGCGGGGCGCGGCGGAGGTATCGAACCCGGGGAGCGGGGTGTCCCACACGCGCAGGGAATGCAGGGTGGCGCGGAATGCGTCGGGGGCGGCTTCGCCGGCCTGGCCGGTCTCGCTGGTCTCGCTGGTCATGAGGCATATGGAACAGCAGGGCGGGGGACAGGGACCAGGGGCCGACGGGTCGGGGTCGGGGGTCGGTGGCTTCGGGGGGCGGGGTCGGGAGGGCCACCCCCCCCTGAAGAAATCTTCCGCCCCACCGATGAGTTCTCGTCCCCGACGCAGTCATACCTACGAGACCGCACCCCACCGCACCGCACACACACCCGCACCCCCGGAGGGACACGCATCATGGCCGAGACAGTGAAGGGCCCCGTCAGCTACTTCCCCTCGATCGAGAAGAAGTACGGACGGCCGATCGGGGAGTGGCAGGACCTCATTCGGTCCTCGCCGCTGACCAAGCACATGGAGCTCGTCTCGTGGCTCAAGACCGAGCACGGTCTGGGGCACGGTCACGCCAACGCCCTCGTGGCGCACACCCTCGCCGAGGGCAAGTAACCCTCCCCGTCCCCGCCTCCGTCCCCGCCTCTGTCCCGCCTCCGTCCCGCCTCCGTCCCCGGACCTGTCCCCGGACCCGCCCCCGGGCGGGGGGCGGTCACCCCCGCCCGAGCAGGATCGTTCCCGACGAGCAGAACCAGCCGCCGGTGCCCGAGGCCAGGGCGACCTCCGGGAGACGGCCGCCGGGTTTGATGACCTGGCCGGCCCCCGCTTCGCCGCGGAGTTGGCGGACGGCTTCGACCAGGAGGAACAGCCCGCGCATGCCGGGGTGGCAGGCCGAGAGGCCGCCGCCGTCGGTGTTGACCGGGAGTTCCCCGTCGCGCAGCAGGCGGCCCTTCTCCACGAAGGCCCCGCCCTCGCCCTTCGCGCAGAAGCCGAGGTCTTCCAGGGTCACCAGGGTCATGTAGGTGAAGGCGTCGTAGATCTCCGCGAGGTCCACGTCCGCCGGGGTGAGACCGGCCTGTTCGAAGGCGATGCGGCCCGATACCGCCGCCGGGGACACCGTGAAGTCCTCCCACTCCGACATGGTGGTGTGGGAGACGGACGTGCCGGCCCCCAGGATCCAGACGGGGGCCTTCGCGGTGTCCGGTACGTAGTCCTCCGCCGCCAGGAGCACCGCGCAGCCGCCGTCCGAGCGGATGCAGCAGTGCAGCTTGGTGAAGGGGTCGGCGATCATGTCGCCGCCGAGCACGTCCTCGACCGTGATCGGGTCGCGGAACATGGCGTCCGGGTTGGTGGCCGCGTTCGCCCGGGCCTGTACGGCCACGGAGGCGAGCTGTTCCAGTGTCGTCCCGTACTCGTGCATGTGGCGGCGGGCGGCCATGGCGTACTTGGAGATCAGCGTGTGGCCGTACGGGACCTCGAACTGCAGCGGTCCCCGCGCTCCGAAGGAGAGGTTGGACGTGCGGCGCCGCGCCTTGATGTCCGCGCGGGCCGTGGAGCCGTAGACCAGGAGCACGGCGTTGGCGTGCCCGGCGGCGATCGCGTCCGCCGCGTGGGCGGCCATGACCTCCCAGGTCGAGCCGCCGACCGAGGTGGAGTCGACCCAGGTCGGCCGCAGGCCCAGGTACTCGGCCACCTCGACCGGTGCGAGCGTGCCGAGGCCGGCCGAGGCGAAGCCGTCGATGACGGAGCGGTGCAGGCCGGAGTCGGCCAGGGCGCGCCGGGCGGCCTGTGCGTGCAGGGCGTAGGGGGTGGGGCCGTCGACCCGGCCGCACTCCGAGAGGGCGACGCCGACCACCGCGACCCTCCTGCGGGCGCGGGGTGCGGCTCCGGTCGCGGGCCCGGTCGCGGGCCGGGATGTCGGTCCGGACGGAGGTCCGGACGGAGGTCCGGACGGAGGTCCGGACGGAGGTCCGGATATCGGTCCGGATGTGGGTCCAGGTGTGGGTCCAGGCATGAGGGGACGGTATATCTGACGAAGTGTCAGACGCTAGACCCCGCCGCGCAAACCACCTCCGCCGCCCCCTGTGCTTCTGTCCCCGCCGGGCCTAACATGACGGCCCGTCAGATCCCCCCAGCTACCGCTGGGAGGTGCCCCCGGGAGGAGCCCGACGATGGATGCCGCCTTCACCGCGGAGCAGGGCGAGATACGCCGTACCCTGCGCGAGATCCTGGGCAAACGCTGCGGCCCCGACGAGGTCAAGGCCGCCGTCCGTACCACCGCCGGACACGACCGCGAGCTCTGGCAGCAGCTGGCCCGTCAGCTCGGGCTGCCGGGCATCGCCATCGCCGAGGAGTACGGCGGTGTCGGCTGTGCCCCCGCCGACCTGGCCCTGGCCTGCGAGGAGACGGGCCGGGCGCTGCTGCCCTCGCCGCTGCTGGCCACCGCAGCGCTGTGCGTGCCCCTGATCGCCGCCCTCGGCACCGGCGCCCAGCGCTCCGAGCTGCTCCCGCCGCTGGCCACGGGCGGGCTGACCGCCGCCCTTGCCGTCAGCGGCCCGGCGCTGGCCACCGCCCTCGCGCTGACCGGCGAGGACACCTCCGGGCAGTGGTCCGGCGGCGGCCGCGCCGGCGGTGTCCAGGCCCGCGCCGTCACCGCCGACGCACATGCCGACGACGCCGGCTCCGGGGGTGGCTGGCGGCTGTACGGGGAGGCCGTTCAGGTGCTCGACGGGCACAGCGCCGGGCTGCTGCTGGTCGCCGCGCACACCGGCGGCTTCGCGCGCAGCCGCACGCTGCTGTTCCTCGTACGGGAGGACGCGCCGGGGCTCGTACGGTCCCGGCAGGCCGTCCTGGACGAGACCCGCCCGCAGGCCAGGATCGAACTGCGTGACGTGTCGGCGGAGTTGCTCGGCGACGAAGGGGCCGATGTGCTCGGCGCGCTCGCCGCCACCGGGCGTACCGCCGCTGCCGTCCTGGCCGCCGAGGCGGTCGGCGCGGCCGGTCAGGCGCTGGCCCGCACGGTGGAGTACGTACGCGGGCGCGAGCAGTTCGGCCGGGCGATCGGCTCCTTCCAGGCGGTCAAGCACCGCCTCGCGGACCTGTACGTGCAGGTGCAGGCGGCCCGCTCGGCGGCCTACTACGCCGCCTGGGACCCGGACCAGGGCGGACTCGCGCTCGCCCAGGCCCTGGAAGCCCTGCGGGTGACCGCGGGCGAGGCCATCCAGCTGCACGGCGGCATCGGCTTCACCTGGGAGCACGACGCGCACCTCTACTTCAAGCGGGCGGCGGCCGACGAGCTGCTGTTCGGTCCGGTCCACCGGCTGCGGGCGCACGCCGCCGACCGCGCGGGCCTGTTCGCGGACCCGGCGGACCCGGCGGACCCGGCGGACCCGGCGGACCCGGCGGACCCGGCGGACCCGGCGGACCCGGCGGACCGGGCGGACCCGGCGGCCGCTCCGGCCGCGGCTCCGCCGCAACCTTCGCCCGACCCCACGTCCCCGCCCACACCAGAGAAGGTGGCCGTCTGATGGCTCCCGGCGTCAAGCTGATGCAGAAGGTCTCCTCGACCATGCTCTTCGCCAAGATCGCACCGCACTTCATCCCCGCCATGGACAAGGCGGTGCACAAGCTGACCCGCGGCAAGGTCATCCTCAGCGCCCAGATGCTGCCGGGCGTGATCCTCACCGCCAAGGGTGCCAAGACCGGTGAGCCGCGCACGACCCCGCTCGCCTGCATGCCGGAGGACGGCGGGACGACATGGATCCTGATCGGCTCCAACTTCGGCCGGCCCGGGCACCCGGCATGGACCGGGAACCTCCTC
Organism: Streptomyces sp. NPDC001549; assembly: GCF_042894025.1. NCBI lineage: Bacteria > Bacillati > Actinomycetota > Actinomycetes > Kitasatosporales > Streptomycetaceae > Streptomyces > Streptomyces sp. NPDC001549. The sequence continues at coordinate 76,563 of NZ_JBIAVJ010000029.1, read as the reverse complement.
AAGCACCCGGACGCGGATGTGAGTTGGCAAGGCCGGGACATCCCCGTCCGGGCCCGGCTGCTGGCGGGTGAGGAACGCGCGGAGGCGTGGCAGGCGGTGCTGAGGTTCTGGCCGCCGTATGCGACGTACCAGGCGCGCATCGAGCGCGAGATCCGGTTGTTCCGCCTGGAGCGTCGCTGATCGCAGGAGTACGGGAGAGGTGCCGGGCGGCGGACCCTGGAGGGGTCCGCCGCCATCGAAGCCAGTGCGCATCGGGCTCCAGCCCGTTGGCGAAGAGCGTCGTTGAACTCGACCAGCTCGCGCTCGAAGTCCGCGCACACCGTGTTCGTGATCTTCTCCATCCGATTGAGATATACGTCGGTGAACATTTTGTGCCGGTATTTCGTCACGAAGTCAATGGCGGCGCACCACGGAAGCAGCAGCGCGTATACCTGTGGGAGCAGCGCCGGTACACCCTCCGATCTGCGGAGCAGTGCAGGTACCTGACGGCAGCGCGAGCCGACCTGGACTGGATCGGTGAACTGCCCGCGCAGGCCGGGCAGCAGATCCTCCGCAGCCTTGACCGGGCGTACGACAACTTTTGGAACCTCGAACATCCGGCCCGGTTCCCAGCGAGAAAGAAGCGCGGCCACCGCTTGTCGGTTCCGTTTCCCGGGCAGGCGGTCGAAGTCCGGAAGCTGAACCGTAAGTGGGCTGAAGTGCGCCTGCCGAAAATCGGGTGGCTACGGTTTCGGCTCTCCCGCGCCATCGGGGGCGCGATCCGTAACGCCACGGTGTCCCGGGACGGCAGCGGCTGGCACGTCTCGTTCGGTGTCCATACGGGCCGCAAGCCGGGAATGCCTAACGGGAAGCCCGCGTGCGGGGTGGACTTCGGTGTCGCCGCGTCCGCATTCGTGTCCACCGAGACCACATCCCGTCTCATGCCCCCTTCACTGACGGCCAACGAGAAGAAGCGACTCAAGGCTCTGGAGCAGCGCAAGGCGAGACAGATCACCTACGCGAGGAAGCACAACGGAGGGAAGTACGGGACCCGCCTGCATGCGACGGTCGCCCAGATCGCGAAGCTGACCACCCGGCGGGCTAACCGCCGCCAGGATTTCACGCACAAGCTCACCACCGACCTCGCCAAAAATCACGGCCTGATCGGTATCGAGGATCTGCGCGTGACGGCCATGACGGCCTCAGCAAAGGGCACCGCCGAAAGGCCGGGCAAGAGCGTCCGCCAGAAGGCCGGACTGAACCGGTCGATCCTCGACAACATCCCGGGAGAGCGGCGGCGACAGCTTGAATACAAAACCCACCTGTTCGGATCCGTACTCGTCGCGGTAGCGCCGTTCCACACCTCCCAGACCTGTGCCGCATGCGGCCAGGTCGATCCCGAATCCCGCAAGGGCTGTGGTCGGTTGTTTGCCTGTACCCACTGTGGGCACGAGGACGATGCCGACCACAATGCCTCGGTGGAGATCGAGGCCCGAGCCCGCCGGACGGGTGGCTCGGACATCAACAGCACGCGCAGCATCCCCAGGGTGCGAGTCCCGGCCACCGGCCGGAGGCGGATGCGTGAAGCCCCGAAGCCCGCCCACGCGAGCTGAAGGGAATCGCCCCAATCCATGGGGCGAGAATCGTCACTTCGTGGGCTTCTTGCCCGTGATGCCGAGGTGGACGAGCAGCGCCAGGTTCGGCTTGAGCTCGGCCTGCTTGACGCCCCAGGTCTGGAAGCCTTTCTGGTGCGAGGCGACCGCGGCCAGCATCGCAACCAGTGAACCGGCCATCGCCGCGGGGCTGATGTCCTTGTCGACCTTGCCCTTGGCCTGGAGCTCCTTCATCGATTCCGTGAGGGAGTTGGTGACCGAGTTCAGGATCTTCATGCGGATCTTGTAGAAGCGCTTGTCGCCCTCGGCCGCGCCGAGGTCGACGACCCGCAGGATCGCGTCGTTGCGGCGCCAGAACTCCAGGAAGCCCTCGACGAGTTCCTCGGCGGCGGCCCACCCTGACTTGCCGACCCAGGTCCGGCCCTCGACGAGCGACGTCAACTGCGCGCCCTCGGTGGCCATGTGTTCGGCGATCTCCAGGACGGCGCCCTCGACGTCCGGGAAGTACTGGTAGAAGGTCGCGGGGGAGGTACCGGCCTTGCGGGCGACGTCGATCACTTTGACGTCGCGGTACGGCGAGGAGCTGAGCATCTCGCTGAGGCAGTCGAGCAGCTTCTGCCGCGTCGCCTGGCCGCGCCGGCCGGCGACACGCCCGTCGACGGTGCGTACTTGTCCTGTCATGCCGTCAGCTTACCGAGGGGTGATCGGCGCGCTATTCGGCCGCCTGCAAATGGGGTTACGGGGTCCCTGGCCTGGGTGGAAGACGGTCCCGGGCGGCCGCGCAGGCGCATTCCGGACGGAAATCGGCCCCCGTGCGCCCCCGGCCGGGCCCTGTCCCCGCGCCGGGCCCGGCCCGCCCCCCGGGCCGGGCGTGTCGCCCGGTTCCGCAAGATTTCCCCCGAATAGTCTTATCAACAGGCTGTGGACAAGTTTTCGGGCGGATCATGGCTGAGAGGGTTGGGAGGGTACACACCCCCGCACAACGGAAGGAAACGGGCCCATGGCCGCATTCGCGGAAGGCGCACCCTGCTGGGTGGACGCCTCGCTTCCGGACGTCGAGGCGGGCAAGCGCTTCTACGGTGAGCTCTTCGGGTGGACCTTCGCCGAGGGTGCGGGCGCCGAGTACGGCCACTACACGCAGGCCTACAGCCGCGGCCGCAACGTCGCCGCCCTCGCCCCCAAGCCCGACGGCCGCATGCCCACCGTCTGGGGGATCTACCTCTACACCACCGACGCCTACGCCTGCGCCCAGCGCATCCGCGCGGCCGGCGGCCAGATGGTGATGGACCCGATGCCGGTCGGCCCGTACGGCACCGCGGCGATGGCCGCCGACCCCGGCGGCGCCGTCTTCGGCCTGTGGCAGCCCGGCACCCACCACGGCTTCGACGCCCAGCAGGAGCCGTACACGTACTGCTGGAGCGAGGTCTACACTCGGGCCCGCGACGCCGTCGACGTCTTCTACGCCAAGGTCTTCGGTTACGTCCCGCAGGACCAGGACGACGCCGGCGTCGAGTACCGCATCTGGTCCCCGCCCGGGACCGCGCCCGGCACGGACACCGCCGTCCTCGGCCGCAGCCTGATCACCGGCGCCTTCCCCGAGGCCATGCCCGCGCACTTCCTCGCCTACTTCGCCGTACCGGACTGCGACCAGTCCGTCGCCATGGTGCAGCGGCTCGGCGGCCGGGTCACCGCCGACCCCTTCGACACCCCCTACGGGCGGATCGCGGTCGTCGCCGACAACCAGGGGGCGGTCTTCGGGCTGCTCTCGGAACCCCGCTCGAAGCCGGCCGCGTAGCCCCCGCCCACCGGGCCGCGCAGCCCCCGCCCACCGCGCCGCGCGGTCCGCAAGGCCCCGGTCCCGGAAAGATCGCCGAGCAGATCACACCGCCCGGCTCGACGTGCCGGGGCCGGACCGGGTCCGGGCCTGACAGAATCGGGGTTGCTCGACCCGGGCGGCGCCCGGAGTGAGACGCTGCACGGGGCAGGGCCCCGTGCCGGTGGAAGCGGGCCCGCTGAGTGGCCCGTACGGGGAGGTGTGGAGGCGAGTGGTGGAGCAGCTGACGCAGCACGACCCGAGACGGATCGGCCCCTTCGAGGTGCTGGGACGGCTCGGCGCCGGCGGCATGGGGCTGGTCTATCTCGCGCGGTCCGCGTCCGGACGGCGGGTCGCGATCAAGACGGTGCGCACCGAGCTCGCCGAGGACCAGCTCTTCCGCGTCCGCTTCACCCGCGAGGTGGAGGCGGCCCGCGCCGTGTCCGGCTTCTACACCGCGGCCGTGGTCGACGCCGACCCGCGTGCCGCCGTGCCGTGGCTGGCGACCGCCTACGTCCCGGCGCCCTCCCTGGAGGAGATCGTCAACGAGTGCGGGCCCATGCCCGCCCAGGCCGTACGGTGGCTCGCGGCCGGTATCGCCGAGGCCCTGCAGTCCATCCACGGCGCCGGCCTGGTCCACCGCGACCTGAAGCCGTCCAACGTGCTCGTCGTCGAGGACGGCCCGCGCGTGATCGACTTCGGTATCGCGAGCGGGGTCTCCAACACCCGCCTGACCATGACGAACGTCGCCGTCGGCACCCCCGCCTACATGTCGCCCGAGCAGGCCAAGGACTCGCGCAGCGTCAAGGGCGCCAGCGACGTCTTCTCGCTCGGCTCCACGCTCGTCTTCGCCGCCACCGGGCACCCGCCGTACCACGGGGCGAACCCGGTGGAGACGGTCTTCATGCTGCTGCGCGAGGGGCCCAACCTGGAGGGGCTCCCGGCCGAGCTGCGGCCGCTGATCGACTCCTGCATGCAGATGGACGCCACGCTCCGGCCCACCCCGGCCGACCTGCAGGCGCAGCTGGCCCCGCACCTGTTCGACGGCGGCGACGACAGCGGCACCGCCTCGGCGTGGCTGCCCGCGCGGGCCGTCGCGATGATCGAGGCCCGGCGCGCGGGGCACCGTACGCCGCCCGCGCCCGTCCCGGTGGTTCCGGCGCCCGGCCCGGGCTCCGGGGGCCGCGGGCCGGCCTCCGAGGCCGTCACCCACCGCCGCCCGCGCGGGGCCGACTCCTGGGTGGACCCGCGTACCGGCCAGGCCGTCCCGCAGCGCCCGCACCACCCGCCGATGTCCCCGGTGCCCTCGGGCGAGCCGGTGCGCCTGGGCGGCTCGCCGGTGCCGATCGGGCCCGGGCCGCGCGCGAGCGCCGCCGCCCCGGCCGCGCACGCCTCCCCCGCCGCCGCGGACTCGGCGACCGGCTGGATCCGCCCGCCCGGCGGGTCGGTGGCCACCCCCTCGGCGGTGCAGCCCGTACCGAGCCAGAGTCCCGCTCCGGCCCCGGACAGCGGCCGCTGGCGGCCGTGGCGCTTCCGCATGTCAAACGAGGTCTGGGGCACCCCGACCGTCGCCGGGAACCTGCTCTACGTGACCTCCTTCGAGGTCCACGCGCTGGACGTGGCGAGCGGCCGCCGCCAGTTCAAGACCCGCGACGTCGCCTGGTCCATGGCGGTCGCCGACGGCCGGATCCACGCCTCCGACGGCCCCTCCCTCTACGCGCTCGACGCCGGCGACGGCTCCGAGCGGTGGCGGCTGTCCACCGACGCCTGGGTGTACGCGCTGCGCGCCGAGCGCGGCACGGTCGTCACCGCCACGCGCGGCGGCGGCGTGCAGGGCCGGGAGGCCTCCAACGGCCACAAGCTGTGGGAGCTGACCGGCGCGCAGAGCGACTTCGAGACCCCGGAGGCGGCCCCCGTCCTCCACGACGGCACGGTGTACGTGTGGCAGGACGCCCGGCTGCGCGCCCTGGACGCCCGTACCGGCCGCGAGTCCTGGTCCTACCCGATCGGTGACGCGGCCTCCTGCGGGAACGTGCCCGTGCGGGTCACTCCGGCCCCGGACGGCAACGTCTACGTCGCGGCCGGCACCCGGGTCATCTCGGTGGACCGGGCCTCGGGCCGGGTCCGCTGGCACTTCGAGGCCCCTGCGGTCTTCCTGGCGCCCCCGGCCTTCGCGCCGGGCGCGGCCATCACGGGCGGCGGGGTCTACCTCGTCGACTACCTGGGCACGGTCTACGCCCTCGACGCGGCCACCGGCCAGGACCGCTGGCGGATCGCGACGGAGGGACGGCAGTCCTCGGACCCGGTGGTGGTCGCGAACGGCAACGTCCACCTGGGCGCGGGCAGCGCGCTGTACACGCTCGACGCGGTCACCGGCACCCCGAAGTGGCGGTTCGCGGCGGGCGGCGAGATCACCGGTCTGCCGGCGGTCGCGGACGGCCGTGTGCACTTCGGTTCGGCCGACCACTGCCTGTACACCCTGGACGCGGCGGGCGGCCAGCTGCGCTGGAAGCTGGCCACGGGCGGCGAGATCACGGGCGCCCCGGTGGCGGAGGCGGGCGTGGTCTACGCATGCAGCAAGGACCGCTGCGTGTACGCGCTGGACGCGGCGAAGGGTACGGGCACCCGTACGAGCGGTTGACCTGCCCGGAGGCGGGGCTGCGGCCCCGCCGGGCAGCGCACCGCACCGGGAGTGACAGGATGGACCCCATGAGCGACAACGTCTACTTCGACATCACCATTAACGGCGCCCCCGCCGGCCGCATCGTCTTCGCCCTCTTCGACGAGGCCGTCCCGAAGACGGCGCGCAACTTCCGCGAGCTGTGCACCGGCCAGAACGGCTACGGCTACGCCGGCTCGGGCTTCCACCGCGTCATCCCCCAGTTCATGCTGCAGGGCGGTGACTTCACCAACCACAACGGCACCGGTGGCAAGAGCATCTACGGCGAGAAGTTCGCGGACGAGAACTTCCAGCTGAAGCACGACCGCCCGTACCTGCTGTCGATGGCGAACGCCGGCCGCAACACCAACGGCTCGCAGTTCTTCATCACCACCGTCGTCACCTCGTGGCTCGACGGCAAGCACGTCGTCTTCGGCGAGGTCGTCTCGGGCCAGGAGCTCGTGGACCAGATCGAGGCCCTGGGCTCCCAGTCCGGCGCCCCCAAGGGCAAGGTCGAGATCGCGGCCTCCGGCGTCGTCGCCGCCGCCTGATTCCCACCCGCCTGTCCGGCCGGTCGGCCCCGCCCCCTCCGGGGGGGGGCCGGGGCCGCCGCCGTTTCCGGGGTCAGCCGGCAACGGGTGTCGTCGGGGGGAGGGGGCGGGTGCGCGGGGCGGGGCGGCCGCGCATGACCGCCGCACCCAGGAGGATCAGCGCACCCGCGCCGAGGGCGTTGGCGAGGCCGTCACCGAGACCCCGGCCGTCGCCGCCCACCGAGAGGCTGCCGACGGCCTGGCCCTGGCGGACCATCCACAGGATCGTGAAGCCGAGCACGACCACCCCCGCCAGCGCCATCAGCAGCCGCGAGCGGAGCAGCACCGCGCACACGGTGAGGACCGCGGCGAAGAGGTACGGGAGCAGGACCGAGGCCAGCAGGGTGGGCGTGTGGCCGGTGATCCCGGCGGAGGTGAAGAGCTCCTGGACGCCGTAGTCGCGTCCGTGACGGCCGTCGTACCAGGCACGGAAGGGGCTCCAGACGGCGGCCGCCGCTCCGATCAGACCCATCAGGGAGCCGAGTGCGTTGCGGAGCATGCCCGGCCCTCCGGGATAGGGATCTCGATCCCGACGCTACGCCCGGCCCCCGCGGCCCGCACTCCGGAGGGTTCCGGCGGAAACGGCCTTTATGTTCCTCTTACGTGGCGCGCCCCGGCTGGTAGCGTGACCCGCCGTTGTCCCAGGGGAGGGGTTCGGGCCATGGTGGCTGGGCGTCGTATCAGGTTCACCGCGGTGCTGGTGGGGGTCGTGCTGGCCCTGACCGGCTTCTCGTCGCACGGCGGAAGCAGCAGCAGCGGCAGCAGCGGGAGCAGCGGCAAGAGCAAGAGCAGCAGCGGTGGCGGGTGCTCCAGCTCCAAGAGCAAGAAGAAGAGCCACGGCAGCGGCAGCAACAACAGCACGGCCACCGCGTCGCCCTCCGCGAGTGCGGGCGGCGCCCCGGCCACGGCGGTCGTGGTCACCTGCGTCGCAGGCACCCCGCCGGTCACCACGGTCAGGTTCACCTCGAACGTGGACCGCAAGGCGACGTTCACGGTGGACCTGTACCGGGAGGGCGCGAACGGCGCCACCATCGAGTCGACCGAGGTCGAGGCGACCCTGGAGGCCCGTGAGACCCGGACGGTCGAGGTCGCGCTGGCGGAGCCCGCGCGTGCGGCCGAGGTCACCACGTGCAGGCTCGACCGGCCCCGCGAAGCGTCCGGCACCGGGACGCCGGGCCCGGCCAGGACCACCTCGGGCGGTTCCAGGCCCACGCTGAAATCCACCCCGAAGAAGTCCACGCCGAAGTCCACGCGCAAGCACTGAGGCCTGCCGTCAGCGCAGCCTGAACTCCGTTCCGGGCCGCCGCGAGCCGAACAGCTCCGCCTGCCGCTCCGGCGCCAGGTTCCCCAGCGCGATCAGCGCCGGAGCCTGGGCCAGGGCCTGCTGGAGCGCGGCCTGCTTCGCCGACCACAGGGCCCGTACGGTGCCCTGCACGGCCTCCGTGGGGAAGCCGGCCAGGGTCTCCGCCGCCCGGAGGGCCGCCGGGAGCAGCCCGTCGGGCGCCGTCAGTTCCGAGACCAGTCCGATCTCGTGGGCCCGGCGCGCGGAGAGCCGCTCGGCCGTGCCCATCAGGGACATCCGGGCCGCCTCCCCGAAGGGCATCCGCTGTGCCATGTAGACGGCCTCGTAGGCGCTGACCATCCCGTAGGTGGTGTGCGGGTCGAAGAAGGTGGCGGTCTCGGAGGCGATCAGGAACTCCGCCTCGCCCAGCAGGTAGAAGGCCCCGCCGCAGGCCATGCCGTTGACGGCGGCGACGACCGGCTTCCACAGGTCGCCCGCCTTGGGGCCGATGGCGATCAGCGGGTCGTCGGCCGAGTAGGGGGAGGCGGGCTGCGGCACGTCGACGCCGCGGTCGATGCCGGTGCAGAAGGCGGCCGCCCCGGCGCCCGTCAGCACCACCGCCCGTACCTCCTCGGCGAACCGGAACTCCCGCCACACCGCGCCCAGTTCGGCGGCGGTCTCCAGGTCGATGGCGTTGTGCCGGTGCTCCCGGTCCAGAGTGACGACGGCGACGCCGGTCGCCTTGTCCCGTTCCACCCGCACGGTCATGACTTCTCCAGGACCCAGCGGGGCACGGCCATGCCGCCCGTCTCGGTGAACACCACGTGCACCCGGGCGCCGATCCGCAGCCGGGCCGGGTCCACCGAGTCGAGCGGGGCGTCGGCCGAGGTCACCAGGTTCCCGGCGAGCCGGATGTGCGGGGCGTCGGCGAGCTCCACGAGGATCACGTTGTACGGGGCCTGCGCGGCGTACGCGGGCAGCAGCGGCGGGTGCGGCCGTACGTAGGACCAGATGCGGCCGCGGCCGCTCATCCGGCGCCACTCGCTGTCGAAGGACCGGCAGTGCGGGCAGCAGGGGCGGGGCGGGAAGCGCAGCCGGCCGCAGCCGGCGCAGGCCTGGACGCGGAGCTCGCCCTGGGCGGCGTACTCCCAGAAGGGGGCGCCGTCCTCGTCGGGGACCGGCAGCAGCAGTTCGTCCGCAGCGGCGGAGGCGGCGGCCATCGGGGTCATCGGGGTCACTGGGGTCATCGGGTCAGCTCCTCAGCAGGATCGCGGACGTCGGGACTCCCTCGCCCGCCGTCACCAGGCAGGTCGCGGCGTCGGGGACCTGGGCGGTGGAGACGCCGCGCAGCTGCTTGACGCCCTCGTTGATCAGGTTGAAGCCGTGCACGTACGCCTCGGACAGGCCGCCGCCCCCGGTGTTGATGGGGAGCCGGCCGCCCGTCTCCAGGGCGCCGCCCTCGGTGAAGGCGGCGCCCTCGCCGCGGCCGCAGAAGCCGTAGCCCTCCAGGGAGAGCGGGATCAGCGGGGTGAAGGCGTCGTAGATCTGGGCGACGTCCACGTCCTGGGGCCCGAAGTCGGCCTGCTTCCACAGGTGGCGGGCGGCGGTCCAGGCGGGGCCGGAGAGCGGGTCGTCGTTCCAGTAGTTGACCATGCCGTGGTGCTGGGCGGGCAGGCCCTGGGCGACGGAGTGGACGTAGACGGGCTTCTGGCGGCAGTCGCGGGCGCGCTCGGCGGAGACGATCACGCAGGCCAGCGCGCCGTCGGTCTCCAGGCAGTTGTCGAAGAGGCAGAGCGGGTCGCTGATCATGCGGGAGGTCATGTACATCTCGCGGGTCAGCGGGCGTTCGTACATCATCGCGGCCGGGTTGGCGTTGGCCCGGTTGCGGCAGGCCATGGCGACGTTGAAGAGGTGGTCGCGGGTGGCGCCGTACTCGTGCATGTAGCGGCGGGCGAGCATGCCGATCTCGTCGGCGGGGCGCAGAAGGCCGAAGGGTCTGGTCCACTGGCCGGGGGTGGGCAGCTGGACGGCGGTGTTCTTCCAGGGGCGGGGGCCCGAGCCGCGTTTGCGGGAGCGCCAGGCGACGCCGACGGTGGCCTGGCCGGTGGCGACGGCGGAGGCGAGGTGGCCGACGGTGGCGCAGGAACCGCCCCCGCCGTAGCCGATCTTGGAGAAGAAGGTGACGTCGCCGGCGCCGATGGCCTTGGCGACCTCGACCTCGTCGGTCTCCTCCATGGTGTAGGAGGCGAAGGCGTCGACCTCGGACGGTTCGATGCCGGCGTCGGCGAGGGCCGCGAGGATGGCGCGGCAGGCCAGTTCCTTCTCGGACTGCGGCAGGTGTCTGGCGAAGGCGGTCTGCCCGATGCCGACTATCGCCGTCGCGTCCTTGAGCGTTGCCGCCATCGCCACCTCCGGGGTGCGCCAGTACTGACAGCCGCGAAGGCTACAGCTAATCTGACGGATAGTCAGCTACTGGGTCTGCGGGAAGGCGGCACGCATGGGCGGCGACGGGCGCGAGGACGTACGCGAGAACGTACGCGGGGATCTGCGCTGGGGCAGCATCGCGCAGCTCGTCCGGGCGGCAGCGGCACGGTACGCCGACCGCGAGGCCGTCGTCGACGGGCGCACCCGGATCAGTTACGCGCAGCTCGGCGAACGCGTCGAGCGCGCCGCCGCGGCCTGCATCGCCGCCGGGACCGAGCCCGGCGACCGGGTGGCCGTCTGGGCCCCCAACACCCTGGAGTGGATCGTCTCCGCCCTCGGCGCCGTCTCGGCCGGCGCGGTGCTCGTCCCCCTCAACACCCGCTTCAAGGGCGCGGAGGCCGCGTACATCCTGGAGCGCAGCCGGGCCCGGCTGCTCTTCGTCACCGGCACCTTCCTCGGTACCTCCTACGTCGCCTCCCTGCGCCGCGCCGCGGCCGAGGGCCCCGGCACCGGACCGCTGCCGGGACTGCCGCACCTGGAACAGGTCGTCGTCCTCGCCGACGACGCCCCCGACTCCTTCCGCACGTGGAAGGACTTCCTGGCAGGCGGGGACGGCGTACCGGCCGCGGCGGTCCGCGAGCGCGCCGAGGCCATCCGCCCCGAGTCCCCCTCCGACATCATCTTCACCTCCGGCACCACCGGCAGCCCCAAGGGCGCGGTCATCACCCACGCCCAGTCCCTGCGCTGCTACGACGTGTGGAGCGAGCTCGCCGGACTGCGCGAGGGCGACCGCTACCTGATCGTGAACCCCTTCTTCCACACCTTCGGCTACAAGGCGGGGATCATCGCCTGCCTGATGCGCGGGGCCACGATGGTCCCGCAGTCCGTGTTCAACGTGGACACCGTCCTCGCGAACGTCGCCGCCGAGCGGATCTCCGTACTCCCCGGGCCGCCCACCCTCCACCAGTCGCTCCTCGACCACCCCCAGCGCGACCACCACGACCTCTCCGCCCTGCGCCTGGTCGTCACCGGCGCGGCCGTGGTCCCGCTGCGGCTCGTCGAACGGCTGCGCGGCGAACTGCGCATCGCCACCGTCCTCACGGCGTACGGGCTCTCCGAGGCCAGCGGCATCGTCACCATGTGCCGCCGCGGCGACCCCGCGGAGACCGTCTCCGCCACCTCCGGCCGGGCCATACCGGAAACGGAGGTGGTGATCCTGGACGCGGGCGGGCGGCCGCAGCCGGCCGGGCACGCGGGCGAGATCGCGGTCCGCGGCTACCACGTCATGCAGGGCTACTTCGAGGACCCCGAGGAGACCGCCCGGACGGTCACCCCCGAGGGCTGGCTGCACACCGGCGACGTGGGGTACATGGACGAGCACGGCAACCTGCGCATCACCGACCGGATCAAGGACATGTTCATCGTCGGCGGGTTCAACGCCTACCCCGCCGAGATCGAGCAACTCCTCGGCCTCCACCCGGACATCGCGGACGTCGCGGTGATCGGCATCCCGGACCCGCGCCTCGGCGAGGTCGGCAAGGCCTACGCCGTCCGCCGCCCCGGCTCCACCCTCACCGCGGACGACCTGATCGCCTGGTCCCGCCGCGAGATGGCCAACTACAAGGTCCCGCGCGCGGTGGAGTTCGTGACGGAACTCCCGCGCAACGCGAGCGGCAAGATCCTCAAACGCGCCCTCCGCACCGGCTGAGTCGGTTCAGGGGACGAGGCTGCCCAGATCGATGGTCGCGGCGAACGGAACCGCCACCTTGAGCCACTCCCGGTGGATTCCGGTCGCGACGTACGACCGGGTGACGGTGTCCAGCTCGTAGACGTGGACGGCGGGCCCGGTCGTCTCGTCCTCGACACGCCAGAAGTGGGGGATTCCCGCCTGGGCGTATTTGAAGGGCTTGATGGAACGATCGCGGTCCACCGACTCCTCGGACACCACTTCGATCACCAGAACCACCTCGTCAGGGAGGTAGCGGGTGCGGTCCGGGTCGTAGGGGACGGCCGCAGCCAGGATGTCCGGTTCCGGGCGGCTCTTCCGGTCGAGCCGGATGGTCATCTCCCGGGAGACCTCGATGTCGTCAGGTGCCGCCTGCCGCAGGGCGAAAGTCAGGTTCTCCACGAGACGGGAGTGCCAGTTCCGCTGCGGCGACATCATGAAGATCAGCGCTCCGTCGATGAGCTCGGTGTGCCGGGGGGCCTGGGGCAGGTGATCGAGGTCGTCCGCTTCCCAGCCGCTCGGGCGGGGCGGGAGCATCCATTCGGGGAGCTCGGCGGCCATGGTGTCCTCCAGGGGGTGCGCTGGTTCAGCCTACTCGGCGGCGCCCTCGCACACCGGGATACGGCGGCACGGGCACGCTACCGGCGGCGGGCCAGGAGCAGGCGCCAGTGGGGGGTGCCGTCCGGGCGGTGGCCGAAGGGGGTCAGGGGGACCGTTTCCACCGTGAAGCCGGCTGCCCGGAGGTCCTCGCGGACCGGGCCCAGGGGGAAGGTGCGGTAATACATGACGAAGGGGGGACGCCACACCGCGTTGCGCACCCGCATCGCCGCGTCGAAGCCCGTCGTCGCCCACCACACCCGGGAGCCGAGCGGCAGCGGGGCGCCGATCGGGAAGGCGAAGACGCCGCCCTCGCGCAGCGCCGCGTGGATCCCGGAGAAGAGCGCGGGCCGTTCCTTCGGGAGGAAGTGGCCGAACGCGCCGAAGCTGACCGCCAGGTCGTACGTGTCCCCGAGGGCGGGCGGCAGGGCCCGCGCGTCGGCCCGTACGAAGTCCACGCGGTCATCGTCCGCGTACGCGCGCCCGGCCTCCGCGAGCATGCCCGCGCTGAGGTCCACCCCGGTGATCCGGTCGCGGCACAGCCGGCGCAGCATGTCGATCCCGGCGCCCGTGCCGCAGCACACGTCCAGGCCGGCTCCGAAGCCGCCCTCCACCTGGGCGAGGGTCTCCTCGACGGCGTCGAGTATCCGGTCCGGGGTGCGGAAGGGGGTGTGGTCGAACTTCGGCGCGAGGAGGTCGTAGCCCCGCTCCACCGAGGAGAGGCCCTGCACTGCCAGTTCGCGGACGCTCGGTCCGTGGGAGGAGAACACACCCCCAGACTATGCCGCCGCCGGGCTCCGGTCCGGGCGCACGTGTACGGCGGTCGCGGTGGCTCCCCCTCCGGGCCACCGCGACCGCCGTTCCCCCGATTCCCCCGTGGAATCCCCCGTACGTCTTGCGAGTGCTACGGGCGCGGACCGGACGCGTGGTTGTCCAGCGTCTGGATCTCCTCGCCCGCGGCGATGGCCGCAGCGGCGGCCGCGGCGGCAGCGGCGGTGTCCGTCTCGGTCTGCCCCAGCGGCTTGATCTCGATGCCCGAGGCGTGGTTGTCCAGGGTCTCGATCTCGACGCCCGAGGCGTGGTTGTCGAGCGGCTTGAGGTTCTCGTTCGTCGTCATCGATTCTCCTGATGGATGGGTAGGGCTGGGCCCGTTCGGCGATTCCCCCGATGACCGCCGAACGGGTAGTCCACCAACCGGCCCGGATGCTCCCCCGAGGCGCCGGGTCGATGCACTTATCGTGTCGGACGGCGATAAACGAACGATGAACGCCGCGTTCAACCGGCGTCCCCGCAGCTCAGGCGGCGATCTCCGAGGCCAGCAGGGCCTGTACCTCGCCCAGTTCGGCCGACCTCAGCTGCGTGAACACGGTCTCCGCGTCCCGCCAGCAGGCCCGCGCGCGGTCCCGCTGCCCCAGCCGCCGCAGCGCCTTGCCGAGCACCGTCAGGACCGTCGCCCGGCGCCACTCCCCGCCGATCCCGCGCAGCGCGATGGCCTGCTCGGCGTGCGAGGCGGCCAGGGTGGGCCGGCGCGCCGCCAGATGGGCCTCGGCCAGCCGGAAGTGGGTCACGCCCTCCCACAGGGGCTGGCGGTTCTCGTGGAACAGCGACAGCGCCTCGGCGAGCTGCGCCAGGGCCTCGCCGAGCCGCCCGGCCTGGGTGAGGGCGATGCCCAGCGCGTAGCGGCCGTTGGCCAGGCGCAGGCTCAGGCCCATCCGGTCGTAGATGGCGATGCCCTGCTGGGCCAGGTCTATGGCGCTGGGCAGGCGGCCCAGCTCTACGTGGATGCGGGAGAGGTTGCACAGGGCACTGGCCTCGCCGACGTTGTTGCCGTCGGCGCGGAAGCACTCGATGGCCTGCAGCAGGTAGCGCTCGCCGTCCGCGTGCCGGCCCTCGTAGAGGGCGATGATCCCGCGGTCGTTGGGGGCCCAGCACATGGGCAGCGGATCGCCGGCCTCGCGCGCGAGCACGGTGGCCCGGGCGGCCTCGTCGTCGGCCTCGGCGAAGCGGCCCGCGACCAGGTGGACGTTGGTGAGGGTGGTGCGGGCGCGGCCCTCGGCGTACGGGTCCTTCGCGGCCTGGGCGGCGTCGCGCAGGGCCACGGCGGCCGACTCGTACTGCCGGGAGTTGGCCCCGGACTCGGCGAGGTCCTTCGCCGCCCACAGCAGGTCCACGGCCCGGCGCAGGACCAGTGACTCGCCACCCCGTACGGAGGCCTGCCGTACGCACGCCAGCAGCGGGTCGGCCTCGGCGTACAGCCAGTCCAGGGCGGCGCGCGGTTCGGCGAAGACCAGCCCGGGGTAGTGGGTGTCGGACAGGTGCGCGGGCAGCCGGTCACCGGGGCGTTCCAGGGCGTAGACCCCGGAGGCGGTGGCCAGGTAGAAGTCCAGCAGCCGGTCCAGGGCCGCCTCGCGCCCGCTCGGAGGCTGCTCGTCGCGCTCGGCGCAGGCACGCGCGTAGAGGCGTACGAGGTCGTGGAAGCGGTAGCGGCCGGGGGCGGCGGATTCGAGGAGGGAGCAGTCGACTAAGGCTTCCAGGAGGTCCTCGGTGTCGTACTCGGGCAGGTCGAGCACGGCGGCCGCCGCCGAGAGGGAGATGTCGGGGCCGTCGGCGAGGCCGAGGAGGCGGAACGCGCGCTGCTGGGCGGGCTCCAGCTGGCCGTAGCCGAGCTCGAAGGTGGCCTTGACGGCGAGGTCGCCGGTCTGGAGCTCGTCGAGGCGGCGGCGCTCGTCGGCGAGCTTGGCGGCCAGGACGGAGACGGTCCAGGTGCGGCGGGCGGCGAGCCGGGAGGCGGCGATGCGGATGGCGAGCGGCAGGAAGCCGCAGGCGCCGACGACGTCGAGGGCGGCCTGGCGTTCGGCGCGTACGCGCTCCTCGCCGACGATGCGGGTGAACAGCTGGAGGGCCTCCTCGGGGCTCATCACGTCGAGGTCGACGAGATGGGCGCCGGCGAGGCCCGCCATGCGGACCCGGCTGGTGACGAGGGCGGCGCAGCCGGCGGTGCCCGGCAGCAGCGGGCGGACCTGGGCGGCGTCGCGGGCGTTGTCGAGGAGGACCAGCACGCGGCGGCCGTCGAGGATGGAGCGGTAGAGCGCGGCCCGCTCGGCGGGGGAGTCGGGGATGGCCGTGTCGGGGGTGCCGAGGGCGCGCAGGAAGGAACCGAGGACGGCCTCCGGTTCGGCGGGGCGGGCCTCGGTGCCCTGGAGGTCGACGTAGAGCTGGCCGTCGGGGAAGTGCGGGCGGGCGGCGTGGGCCACGTGGACGGCGAGGGTGGTCTTGCCGACGCCGCCGATGCCGGCGAGCGCGGAGACGGCCATGACCTGGTCCAGGGCGCCGCCGCCCAGGATGGCGCCGAGCTCGGCGACGAAGCTGGAGCGGCCGGTGAAGTCGGGGACGGTCGCAGGCAATTGGGCGGGCCTCACGTGAACGGTCGCGGCGGCCGGGGCCGGGTCCTCCGCGCGGGCGAGATCGGCGTCGGCGTTGAGGATGCGCTGCTGGAGCGCGGCCAGTTCGGGACGGGGGTCGACGCCGAGCTCGTCGGCGAGGAGCCGGCGGGTGTCGGCGTAGACGGCGAGGGCCTCGGCCTGCCGGCCGCTGCGGTAGAGGGCGAGCATCAGCAGCTCGCGCAGGCGTTCGCGCAGCGGGTGGGCGGCGGTGAGGGCGGTGAGCTCGGAGACGGCCTCGGCGTGGTGGCCGACCTCCAGGTCGAGGTCGAGGCGGGTCTCCAGCAGCTGGAGGCGCCATTCGGCGAGCCGGATGCGCTCGGTCTCGGCGTGCGGGCCGGGGACGCCGGCAAGGGGCTCGCCCTCCCAGAGGTCGAGGGCGCGCGCCAGGAGCGTACGGGCGAGGGAGCGGTCACCGGCGGCCCGGGCCGCGTCGGCGTCGGCGGCGAGGCTGCGGGCGACGCCGAGGTCGAGGGTGGCGGTGGAGCGCAGCCGGATGGCGTAGCCGCCGGACTCGGTGACGAGGAGGCCGGGTGCGACGACCTTGCGCAGGCGGGAGGCGTACGTACGGATGGTGGCGAGGGCCTGCTGCGGCGGGTCCTCGCCCCAGATGGCGTCGATGAGTTCGGGCGCGGTGGCGGTGCGGCCGTCGCGCAGCAGGAGCACGGCGAGCAGGGCGCGCTGCTGGGGGGTGCCGGAGGGCAGGATCTCGGCGCCGCGCCAGGCGCGGACGGGGCCGAGGACGGCGAAGCGGGACTCGCCCGGACCTGCGGTGTCGCCTGCGGCGGGCTCGGCGGACCCGGACCGTTCCGGACTCGTTCGGGGGGCGGTGGCGCGGGCCGGGGCCGGGGAGGCCGCGCCCGCCGGGCCCTGGGCGGAATCGGCCCGTGCGGTGGGTTCGGCGGCAGGACCCGCCGTGGACCCGGCCCGTGCCGGGTGGGTGGGGGCCTGGGCCGCCGTGGACTCGGCCGCGGGTGCGGCGGTCGCGCGTGCGGGGGGCGCCCCCGGACCGGCTTCGGGTACGACGGCAGCCGTACGGGCCTCGGGATGTTTCCGCGGGCTCGGGATGGCCGGTACGCCGTCCATCTGTCGTCCCCCTGCCTTCCGTCGGTGTAAGGGTCAGTCTGCCCTGTCTCGCGCGTGGACGTCAGCCCGTGTCCGACCGATCACCGGCCGACTAGCTGACGGTTCGTCAGATCAGCGCTACCGTATGAGCCATGGAGACCTTCCCGAAGATCATCTCGGTGGACGACCACACGGTTGAGCCCCCCCACGTCTGGCGGGACCGGCTCCCGTCCAAGTACCGCGACATCGGCCCCCGCGTCGTCCGCGCCCCGTTGAAGGAAATGACCTTCCTCGGCGGCAAGTTCGCCCCCGTGATGGGGGCCGAGGGCGACGACGGCCCCATCGGCGACTGGTGGGTGTACGAGGACCTGCACCGGCCGCTCACCCGCCTCGACACGGCTGTCGGGTACGACCGCGACGAGATCAAACTGGAAGTCATCACCTACGAGCAGATGCGCCCCGGGTCCTACTCGGTTCCCGACCGGCTCGCGGACATGGACGTCAACCACGTCCAGTCGGCCCTCTGCTTCCCGACCTTCCCCCGCTTCTGCGGCCAGACCTTCACCGAGGCCAAGGACCGTGAGCTGGGGCTCCTCGGCGTACGGGCCTACAACGACTGGATGGTGGAGGAGTGGTGCGGCCCGGACGCCCGCGGCCGCCTCATCCCCCTCACCCTGATCCCGCTCTGGGACGCCCGCCTGGCCGCCGCCGAGGTCCGCCGCAACGCCGCGCGCGGGGTGCGTGCGGTCGCGTTCTCCGAGATACCCCCGCACCTGGGCCTCCCCTCCATCCACACGGACGACTGGGACCCCTTCCTGGAGGCGTGCAACGAGACCGGCACGGTCATCGCCATGCACATCGGCTCCTCCTCCCGCATGCCGTCCACCTCGGCCGACGCCCCGCCCGCGGTCGGCTCCACCATCACCTTCGCCAACTGCTGCTTCTCGATGGTCGACTGGCTGATGAGCGGCAAGTTCGAGCGCTTCCCGAACCTGAAGATCATGTATGCGGAGGGCCAGATCGGCTGGATCCCGTACATCCTCGAGCGCGCGAACGTGGTCTGGGAGGAGAACCGCGGCTGGGGCGGAGTCGCGGACAAGGTGCTGCGCCCGCCGTCGGAGCTCTTCGCCGAGCACGTCTTCGGCTGCTTCTTCGACGACGCCTTCGGCCTGAAGAACCTCGACTCGATCGGCGTCGCCAACGTCCTCTACGAGACGGACTACCCCCACTCCGACTCCACCTGGCCCAAGTCCCGCGAGGTCGGCGAGTCCCAGATGGGCCACCTGGCACCGGACGTGGTGGACCGCATCGTGCGCGGCAACGCGATCGACCTGCTCGGGCTCACGGCGGACGGCCTGTGGGCGGGGCCGGGGACGTGAGCCTGCGGCCGTAGGGCGTGAGCCTGCGGCTGTAGGGCGTGAGCCTGCGGCCGTAGGGCGTGGCCCGGTCCCCTCCGCCGGCCACGCCTTACGGCCACTGGCGTCCTACGGCCACTCGCGCCCGGTCCGCGCCCAGGGCCGCGAGCGGCAGCGCCGTGGCCAGGCCCGCCACCGTCAGCGCCGGCAGCAGCACCCGCACGTCCACGAAGGCCACCAGGGCGGAACCCAGCGCCAGGGCCAGCGCGTTCGGTACGAAGACCAGGGTGTTGGCCGTGGCCGCGGCGCGGCCCAGCGCGGCGTTCGGGACCTCGCGCTGCACCGCCGTCAGCGCGGCGATCAGCACGCACGGCAGCCCGGCGCCGATGGCCGCGCTGCCCGCCAGGGCCACCGCGTCGTACGGCAGCGCCCGGACCCCGGCGCCGAGGGCGAACAGAGCCATTCCGGCGGCCGCGAAGAGCCTCTCCGGCATTCGCCGCAGCAGCGGGCCCGCCACGAGCCCGCTCAGGACCGAACCCGCGCCCTGCACCGCGTACAACACCCCCACGTAGGTGGGCGCGTGCCCCAGCACGTCCCCGGCGACCGCGTAGATCACCGCGCCGTTCAGCCCGGCCAGGAACATCACGGCGGCGCCGGCCGCCACCAGCGTGCGCGCCGCAGGTGCCCCCCGCAGCTGCCGCCAGCCCTCCGGCATCCCCGCGAATCCCCCCGGCCCGTCCCGGATCCGCTCCCGTTCCGGCGGCTCCCCGGGCACCCGCAGCAGGGCGAAGATCCCCGCCGCGAGCGCGAAGGTCACCGCGTCGAGCAAGGCCACCGACGCCCCGCCGAAGCGGGCGAACAGGCCCGCGCCCACCAGCGGTGCGAGCAGCTTCATGCCCTCGTCGGCGGTCAGCCGCAGCCCGTTGAAGTCCCCGAGGAGCCGGTGGCCCACGGCCTGCGGGACCAGGGCCGCCTCCGCCGCCCCGTGCACGGTGCCGCAGATCCCGTACACGAGCAGGACCGCGAACAGCAGCCACACCCGGTCCGCCGAGTCCAGCAGGGTCAGTACGGGCAGCAGCGCGGCCATCACGAGGCCGAGGGCGACCAGCAGCGGCCGCCGGGGCAGCCGGTCGGCGAGCGCCCCCAGCGCCGGTCCGGCCAGGACCGGCGCCCACATGGTGAACACGGTCAGGGCTGCGAGCGCGTCCGAACCGGTCAGTGACTTCACCCAGACCCCGGCGACCAGCCACATGGCGGTCGTACCGAATCCCGAGACCACCACACCGGACAGGTAGAGCCCCGCGTTGCGGTCCCGCAGGACCTTTCCCACTCCTCGATCGATCACCGGCCCAGCCTGTGTTCTAAGGCGGGGGCCGGGGATCGGGCAGACGACCTATACGCCGCACCCGGGGTTCCCCCGCGCGGGGGAGAACGGGATCGTGCGGGGGCCGGATCCGCGCAGGCGCCGGGTCGGTGAGGCTGGATCCAGGCGGGTGAGGCCCGGACCGCCACACCGAAACCGAGCACACCGGAGGAATCCATGGCGACCGTGCACGAGACCTTGCTCCCCACCTGCGAGCCCGCCACCCGCCGGCGCACCTGGCCGGGTTACACGGCCGCCGCCGCGGCCCTGGGATACGCGGCCCCGCACTTCTGGTGGGGCGCCGGGGTCGCGGCCATGTTCCCCGGCGACTTCGCCGGAGCCCCGCAGGACAACCTGGAGGCCGCGATCGGCTACTGGGTGATGGGCGCGGTGGCGGTGTTCGGCGCGGTGCTCTCCCTCGCGCTGGTCAGCCCGTGGGGCCGCCGCATCCCCGCCCTCCTGATCGCCGTACCGGCGGGGATCGCCGCGTGCGGCATGACGCTGTGGGGCTTCACGTACTTCGCGATGCAGTACCTGCTGGCCGCCGACCGCGTCGTCTCCTCGCCCGCCTTCGCTGCCAAGGACGCCCACCCGCAGGCCGCCTGGGGGCTCTTCTGGTACGCGCTCTTCCTGCTCTGGGGGATCACCCTCGGCATCGCGGCCCGGCAGCGGCTGCGCGAGCGCCCGGCCCGGCGTCCGTGAGAACCCGCGGTGGCCACCGGACACCCCGGAGGGGGTGTCTTGCCGATCACGCCGGGCTCGCGGTGCCCGGCACGCACGCTCGCCGCGTTCTCGTCGGTCGCCGACGCTCCGCGTCGACTCCCTCCCCGGCCTTGCGATCGCACGCACCGGACACCGCTCCCTGATCCGGCCCGATCGACAAGACACCCCCTAGCATCGGGCTGTGCCCCGACTGCAGTTGCTGCGCTTCGACCATGCCCCGGCCCTGCTCGCGTTCGAGCGGGAGAACCGGGCCTACTTCGCCGCGTCGGTCCCGGACCGGGGCGATCGTTACTTCGCCGACTTCGACGAGCGGCACGCCGCGCTGATGGCCGAGCAGGCCGCCGGGCTGTGCTTCTTCCACGTCCTGGTGGACGACGGCGGGGAGGTGGTGGGCCGGGTCAACCTCGTTGACGTGGCCGACGGTTCGGCCGAGCTCGGGTACCGGATCGCCGAGCGGGCCACGGGCCGGGGCCTGGCCACGGCCGCGGTCCGGGAGGCCCGCGGGCTGGCGGTCACGCAGTACGGACTGGCCACGCTGCGGGCGGTCACGACGCTCGACAACGCCGGCTCACGCGCCGTGCTGGCCCGTACGGGATTCGTGACCACCGGAGATGTCGATCTGGACGGCCGTCCGGGCCTGCGCTTCGTATGCGACCTGCGGGCCGAAACCGTGTGAGGCACGGTCCGGGAGCCGTTCTCGGCCTTGCACCCGACCCTGCCGCCGAGGCATGCTTCGCCAGGGCAAAGCGGGAGGATGATCATGCCGGTGGACAAGCGGACCGTCGTGACGGCGGTGCTGTGCGCGGTGGCGGCTCTGGGGGCGTCCGCCGCGGTGGCCAAGCTCGCGCCGCCGCCGGAGGGGGTCCCCCCGGTACGGGCGAAGGCCGCGCCGAGCGCCTCCCCGACGGGACCGTCGTCGCGATCGCAAGTGGCGAAGCCGCAGCTGTCCCCGCCTCCCGGTGCCACCCTGCCGCCGGCTGTCACCCCGCCGCCCGGTGGGCCCGCCGCCTTCACCGGGGCCCTGTTCACCAATGGCCTGGACAGTGATCACTTCTGTACCGCCACCGTGGTGAGCAGCCCCGGCCGGAACATGATCATCACTGCCGGGCACTGCCTGCTCGAAGGGGACCAGGGCGGCGGAAGCGCCGTCTTCGCACCCGCGTACGCCAACGGGGTCGCCCCGTACGGCACATGGAAGATCGAGGAAGTCTTCGAGGACGACCGCTGGGCCGAGGGCACGGACGACGACTACGACCTCGCCTTCGCCCGCCTCGCCCCGGACGCCAAGGGCCGCACCATCGAGGACGTGACCGGCGCGGCCGTCCTCGACACCAGCGGCCGCGCGGGCGAGGAGGTCACCGTGACCGGTTACCCCGCCGACCGCAAGGTTCCCCGTACCTGCACGTCGGTCGCCGTCCGCGAAAGCGCGACCCAACAGCGCTTCGACTGCGCCGACTTCCCGGGCGGCACCAGCGGCAGCGCGTGGATCGCCCGCGACGGGAAGATCATCGGCATCCTCACGGGCGGGGACACGGACGACGTGTCGACCAGCACGGTCCTCGGCGAGTACGCGGCCTCGCTCTACGCCAAGGCCACCGCGAAGCCCAAAGCCTAGGCCAGCAGCCCCAGGTGGACCGGCTCCGCCGGGGTGTCGGCCAGGAGGTCCGGCAGGCGCGGGGGCCACAGGGGTTCGCCCAGGGTGGCCAGGCGCTGCGGGGTCAGCCACTGCCAGTGGATGTCCGGGGCCTCCAGGACCGGCTCGCGGTGCGGGCCCGTGGTGACGAAGATGTGCTCGTGCTGGCGGACCGGGATGCCCTGGTGCGTGAAGTCGTGCTCCCAGGTGCAGAGCAGCCGTTCGGGTTCGAGGTCGGTCCAGCCGGTCTCCTCGCGCAGCTCGCGCCGCACGCACTCCTCCGGGCTCTCGCCGGGATCGATGCCGCCGCCGGGCGGGAGCCAGTGGATGCCCACCTCCACGTTGTCCTCCCGGAAGAGGAACACGGAACCGGTGGGGGACAGGATGACAACGCGCGCTGCGTGACGTGGAGTTCGCATCATCGATTCAATGTACGCCGGTGATCGGTTCCGGGGGATGGGCTTGCACCTGGCCTTTTACCGCCTTTTGCGTGCCCGTCCCCCCGCCCCGCCCCGCCCCGCCCCGATCCGCTACGCCGCCGCCAGCGCCAGCGTCGGCGACAGCCGGGCCGCGCGCACCGCCGGGTAGAGCCCGGCCAGGGTGCCGATCACCAGGGTGGCGGCGAAGCCGCCGGTCACCGCCCAGAGCGGGACCACCCAGGGCAGGCCGCCGGCCCGGGCGTAGACCGCCGTGGCCGCGCCGCCCAGGGCGATGCCCGCCAGGCCGCCGAGCCCGGACAGCAGCAGGGACTCCGTCACGAACTGGATCCGGATCTGGCCCTTCGTGCCGCCCAGGGACCGCCGCAGGCCGATCTCGTGCCGCCGCTCAAGCACCGAGATGATCATCGTGTTGGCGACGCCGACCCCGCCCACCAGCAGCGCGATCCCGCCCAGCCCCAGCAACAGCGTGCTGAACGCGCCCTCCGTGGCCGCCTTCGCCTGGAGCGCCGCCGAGGGGTCGCTGACCTGCACCGCGCTCGGGGTCTGCGGGTTGGCCGTTCGCGGGATGAGCGCGCGGACCGCCGCCACCCGGTCGTCCGCCGACCGCTCGTACACCGCCGTCGGGTGACCGTCGAAGCCCAGCAGCTGCTCGGCCGCGTCCCACCCGATGAGCGCGGAGCGCTCGATCTCCGGGGCCAGCGGGACGGGCTCCAGGATGCCGGTCACCGTGAAGTACCGGCCGCCGATGAAGACCTGCTGACCCGGTCCGGTGATGCCGAGCCGGCGCGCGGAGACGTCCCCGAGCACCACCGAGGGGTAGCGGCCGGTGGCCGCGTTGAGCCAGGTGCCGCTCGCCATCCGCGCGCGCAGCGTGCCCAGCAGGTCGTCCTTGGCCGCCTTGAGCACGATCCCGCCCGTCTCCCCCTTCGGGATGTTCTCCGAGCGGCGTACGGACTCGGGCACGTCACCGGTGGTGCCGACCGACTCGACCCCCGCGATCCGGGAGATCATGCCGGGGGCGTCCTCGGGCAGCTTGGTGTCCTGGCCGGTGAACATCCCCTCACCCGGCTTCGCGACCAGCATGTTGGTGCCGAGCCTGTCGAGCTCCCGCAGCAGCTTCGCCTGGCTGGAGGAGGAGATCCCGACCACCGCGATCATCGTCGCGATGCCGATGGCGATGCCGAGCGCGGACAGGAACACCCGCATCGGGCGGGCGCGCAGGCCCGCCGACCCGACGTGCAGCACGTCCCGCGGGGACAGCCGCGGCGGCTTCAACCGCCGGGAGCGCGTCCCCGTACGGGGCCTCGCGCGGCTCATGACGGCACCCCCGGCCGGTTCCGTACGTCCGCGACGATCTCCCCGTCGCGGATCCGCACCTGCCGCGGCAGGCTCGCCGCGATCTCCTGGTCGTGGGTGATCACGGCGATGGTGGCCCCGTCCCGGTTCAGCTCGCGCAGCAGCTCCATCACCGACTCCCCGGACGCCGTGTCCAGCGCGCCCGTCGGCTCGTCGGCCAGCAGCAGGTCCGGCGCGCCCGCCACCGCCCGGGCGATCGCCACCCGCTGCTTCTGCCCGCCGGACAGCTCGTGCGGCCGGTGGTCCATCCGGTCGCCGAGGCCCACCCGGTCCAGGGCCTGCGCCGCCCGGCGCAGCCGTTCGGCCCGCGGGAGGCCGCTGTAGAGCAGCCCTTCGGCGACGTTCGCCCGGGCGCTGATGCCCGGCACCAGGTGGAAGGACTGGAAGACGAAGCCGACGTGCCGGGAGCGCAGGGCCGACAGCGAACGGTCCGGGAGGGCCGCGATGTCGTACCCGGCGATCCGTACGCCGCCCGCGGTCGGGCGGTCCAGGGTGCCGACGATGTGCAGGAGGGTGGACTTGCCGGAGCCCGACGGGCCGACGATGGCGAGGAGTTCGCCGGCGGCGACCGTCAGGTCGACCCCGCGCAGGGCCGCGACCCCGCCCGGGTACTCCTTGGTGACCCCGGTCAGTTCCACGACCAGGTCCGGATGTGTCGTCGGATGCGCCGGCGGATGCGTCGTCGTGGCCGTCACAGCTTCGGGATCCCCACCTGCATGCCCTCCTCAAGAGCGTCGCCGGTCACCTCGACCCGGCCGTTGCCGAACATGCCCAGCTCGACCGGGACCTCGCGGGCCCGGCCGTCCTCCACGACCTGGACGCCGAAGCCGCCGCCCGCGAGCGCGAGCAGCGCGTTGACCGGTACGGAGAGCACGCCCTTGCGGGTCTCACCGGTCAGGCCGACGCTCACCGGGGACTGGTCCGGGGCGCTCACCTCGGCGGGCTTGTCGAAGGCGACGACCACCTCGACCTGCGCCTTCTTGTCGCCGCCGCCGCCGCCGCCACCGCCGCCCGGGCCGCCCGCGCCGCCGCCGTTCTCGTCGTCGGGCCGGCCGGCCCCGCCCACCGAGTCGATCTTCCCGGTGGCGCTGCCGCCTCCCGCCGGCCGTACGGTCACCGGGTCGCCGGCCCTCGCCGCGCCCGCCTTCGCCGCGTCCAGCTGGAAGCGGACGATCCGCTCGGTGCCCGTCACCGTCAGCACCGGCTTGCCCGGCGCCAGCTCGTCACCGACCGCCGCGTCGCCCGCGCGCACCCGCTGCGGCCCCGAGGCGAAGGCGATGTCCTCCTTGCCGACCTCGCCCGTCTCCGCCGCCTTGTGCGCCTTCTGCCACCGCTTGACCGCCGTGGCCGTACCCGCCGTGAAGGTGCCGTCCTGCGGGTCGAGCCCGGTCCCGTACCCGAGGGCCTGCAGATTGCGCTTGAGCTGCTTGACGTCCTCGCCCTTGTCGCCGGCCTTCAGCGGCCGGTACACCGGCGTGGACCCGTACATGAGCCGCACCGCCCGGCCGTTGACCTCGTACAGCTTCCCGTCCCGCTCCACCGCCGAACCCTCGCCCGCGATCCACGTCAGCACGCCGGGCCCGGCCGCGTTGAGCTTGCGCTCCCCCGCGTAGCCGAGGGTGCCCTCCACCTGGAGGCCCGAGCCGAGGTCGCCGCGCTTGACCGGCGCCGTGGCCGGCGGCAGTCCGCCGGCCGCGCGCCGCTCCTGCCCGCCCGCGTCGCGCTGCGGCTGCGCCATGACGGCCCAGCCGCCGCCCGAGACGGCCAGTACGGCGGCCAGCGAGGCCAGCAGCCACTTGGCCCGCTTCCTCATCGGCCGGTGTCGCACTTCTTCTGGGCCTCCTCGAAGGCCTTCTCCTGACCCTTGGGGATCTCGGTGGCGCTCTTCATGCCGCCGTTGTACTCAGGGTCCTTGAGGGCGACCCCGTTCTCGCGCATGCACCGGATCCACTCCAGCTCCTTGTCCTTCTCCTCCTGCGTGGGCTCCTTGCCGGCGCCGGCGCCGGTGCTCATCCCGCAGGCCTTCATGGCCTCCTGCATCTTCTGCGGATCGGCGTCCCCGCCCAGCGTCATCCCGCGCGGGTCCTGGCCGGGCTCGGGGTCGGGCACGTCTATGCCGTGCTCGCGCAGGCACTGGCGCATCTTCACCGCGTTGTCGGCCACCGTGCCGGCGCCGCCCCCGCCGCCACCCCCGGAGGAGTCCTTCTTCCCCGCCGACGAGTCGTTCGCGCAGGCGGTGGCGAACAGGGTCAGCCCGGTGACGACCGCGGCCGTGGTCATGATCAGGGATCGCTTCATGAGCCCGAGCCTGCGGTGAAAGGGCCTTTCGCTTCCCTCTCGCACCCTGCTTACAACGGCGAAATACCGATCTCCGGTAAAGAGGACGCCATGCGCGTACTGGTGGTGGAGGACGAGGAATTCCTCCGGGAGATGATCGCCGAGGGGCTGCGCCGCGACGCGCTCGCGGTCGACGAGGCGAGCGACGGCCTGGAGGCCCTGAGGCGCCTGCGCCTCGGCGAGTACGACGTCCTCGTCCTGGACCGCGACCTGCCCGGCCTGCACGGCGACGAGGTCTGCAGGCAGGTCGTGCGCGAGCGGCTGCTGACCCGCGTCCTGATGCTGACCGCGTCAGGGACCGTACGGGACCGGGTCGAAGGCCTCGGTCTCGGCGCCGACGACTACCTCACCAAGCCCTTCGCCTACGACGAGCTGCTCGCCCGCGTCCTGGCCCTGGGCCGGCGGGCCCGCCCCGCGCTGCCGCCCGTACTGGAGCGCGCCGGGGTCGCCGTCGACACCGCCCGGCGCGGCGCCACCCGCGACGGGCACCGGCTCGCGCTGTCCCGCAAGGAGTTCGCGGTGCTGGAGGCGCTGCTGCGCGCCGAGGGCGCCGTCGTCAGCAACGACGACCTGATCGAGCAGGTGTGGGAGCAGGACACCAGCTACTCCACCAACGCCGTCCGCGTCACCCTCAGCAAGCTCCGCGCCAAGCTGGGCGAGCCGCCGCTGATCGAGACCGTGCCGGGCGCGGGCTACCGGATCGCGGCCCGGTGAGCGGGCGCCCGTCGACGCGGCTGCTGCGCACCGAGCGCGGCCGTCTCACCGCCCTGTACGGCTCCCTGCTGCTCCTGGCGGGCGGCGGCCTGGTGGCGCTGGTCTACGTTCTCGTCGGCCAGGGCCTGTACGCGAGCGTCAGCGGGGCCGTCCGTACCGTCTCGCCGGCCTACGTCCTCCAGTCGCCGGGGCCGCCCGTCCCCGGCCGGACGCTCGCCCCCGGCTGCCCCTGCCAACCGGCGCAGAAGCTTCCCCCGGGCCAGACCCCCACCCCCGAGCAGCTCAAGGGCTACGCGTACACCCAGAACCTCTCCGACGCGGTCACCGAGGCCACCCGGCAGCGGCTGCTCATGTACTCCCTCCTCGCGCTGGCCGTCTTCGCCGTGCTGTCGATCTGGCTCGCCTGGTGGATGGCCGGCCGGGTGCTGCGCCCCGTCGGCGTGATCACCGAGACCGCGCGCCGCCTGTCCGGGGAGAACCTGGACGAGAGGATCTCCCTCGACGCGCCGCCCGGCGAGCTCAAGCAGCTGGCCGACACCTTCGACGCGATGCTGGGGCGGATGGAGCAGCTGGTCTCCGCGCAACGGCGGTTCGCGGCGAACGCGGCGCACGAACTGCGCACCCCGCTGGCCGTGCAGCGGGCGGCGGCCGAGATCGGCCTGGCGGGGGACCCGTCACCGGAGAAGGTGGCCCGGATCCGCGCCAAGCTGATCGGTGTCGCCGATTCCAGCGAGCACCTCATCGAGTCCCTGCTGCTGCTCGCCGTCTCGGAACAGGGGCTGGAGTCCACCGGTCCGGTGGACCTGGCGGCGCTCGCGGCGGCCGAGCTGGCGGCGTGTCCGCAGCAGGGGCTGACCGTCGTACGGACCCTCGCGCCGCTGACCGTGCCGGGCGACCGGACCCTGCTGGGGCACCTGCTGCGGAACCTGCTGACCAATGCGGTGCGCCACAACCGCGCGGAGGGCCGGATCACCGTGTCCACTTCCGCGGAGGGGGAACTGACGGTGTCGAACACCGGCCCGGTGATCGATCCGGCGGACGTGCCGGGGCTGCTGGAGCCCTTCCGCAGGCGCGCCGAACGGCTGCACACCGCAGGCGAGGGCGCCGGGTTGGGACTGTCGATCGTGGCCTCGATCGCGCGGGCGCACGGGGCGGAGCTGACGGCGGAGGCCAATCCGGCCCCGGAGGGCGGCCTCACGGTCCGCGTCCGCTTCCCGCTGACCCGCGAGGCGCGCACGTCGTAGCCACCCGGGCTCCGGGGGCCTGCTGATGTACGGTCGGAGGAATGAGCCAGCACGCCCGAGCCCGCTCCCGCCCGCGCAGCAAGCCACGCAAGCCCCGTGCGATCCGCAGGACCCGCCGGGTGGCCCTCGCCGCCGTGCTCGGCCTGGCGACCTTCACGGCCGGCTGGGTGTACGTGGCCCAGGACCCGGACAGGGCCGCCGGCCCCCGGCCGCAGACCCACGCGGACGCCCGCCCGCAGGCGGAGGACCGCGCCGCTCGTGATGTGCAGCGCGCCGCCGCCCAGCAGGATGCCCGGCGGGCCGCGCAGCAGGCCGCCGCCCCGCAGGGCCTGACCGGCGTCAGCGAGCAGACCCGGGCCCGGATCCCGGCCGAGTCCCGCCAGCTCATCCTGGTCACCGGAAAGGCGGTGGACTCCTCGGACTCCACCGCCGCCTTCTACACGCGCCCCGCGGCCGGCGCCGACTGGGTCCGGACCGGGAGCTGGCCGGCCCGCAACGGGGCCAAGGGCTGGTCCACCGAACGCACATACGGAGATCTGACCTCGCCGATGGGCGTGTTCGCGCTCACCGACGCGGGCGGTCTCCTGCCGAAGCCGCCCGGGACCCGGCTCCCGTACGACGAGAACAACGGCTTCGTCCCTTCGGGCCTCGGGGTGAACGGGGAGTCCCTGGCGGGCTCCTTCGACTACGTCGTCGCCATCGACTTCAACCGCAGGCCGGGCCGGTCCCCGCTGGACCCGGTCATGCCGGACGGCGAGGACAAGGGCGGCAACATCTGGCTGCACGTGGACCACGACGGGCCCTCGCAGGGCTGCGTGGGCATCCCGAGGGCGGCCATGCAGAAGGTCCTGGAGACCCTCGACCCGGCGGCGGAGCCGGTCATCGTGATGGGGCCGGAAGGCTTCTGAGCCGGGCGAGGCGGGGCCGCAGCAGCAGTCCGATGTAGGCGAGGTCGAAGAGGCTGCACAGGATCCCGAGACCGAGGATGAACGGCGCGTCCTCCAGCACCCCGAACAGCAGGGTCGGGGCGAGCGTCCCCAGCCATTTGGCGACGGCGATGGTCAGGGACTGTCCGAGCGGCCCCTGCCGGGAGGCGTACAGGGCGATGAACAGGCCGGACATCAGCAGGTTCTGCAGGAACGCCGAGTACCGGCTCGCGTCGTGCGCCCCGAAGTGCGCCAGGAACATCCACTGCACGGCGAATCCCGTACCGAACACCAGGAGCGACCAGGCGGCGAAGAGCGGCCGGGTCACGAACTCGGGC
The DNA here is from genome assembly GCF_042894025.1 of Streptomyces sp. NPDC001549. Taxonomy (NCBI): domain Bacteria; kingdom Bacillati; phylum Actinomycetota; class Actinomycetes; order Kitasatosporales; family Streptomycetaceae; genus Streptomyces; species Streptomyces sp. NPDC001549. The sequence goes on along the minus strand of NZ_JBIAVJ010000029.1, from coordinate 46,946 downwards.
AGTTCGGCCCGCCCGAAGCGCAGGTAGGTGTAGACGATCACCAGGTCGGCCACCGCCCACACCACGTTGACCACGCCCTGCGCGGAGATCCCGACCGAGATGTCGCGGGCCGCGTAGGTCGCCTCCCAGGCGAAGTTGAGTGCGAGCGCGGCGACGGGCATCGCGTACGTCCGGTCCCGCAGCCCGACGCGGATCGCCTCCACGTACACGACCGTCCAGGCGATCCCGCTGACCAGCGTGAGTATCAGATCCACCCGCGCACCCTAGCGAGGGGAGCGGCGCAGGGGAACGCCCCCTGTTCGACCCGGCGTGTGTCACACCCCTTGTCTGACGGTCCGTCAGCTACGACGATGGCCCCGCACCGATATGACGAATCGGCAGACGAAGGCGAGGCGGGTCCGCCATGGCGCGCGTATTTCCGCAAGGTCGGCTGGTCTACGGGATGCAGCTCCCGGTCCAGTCGCAGAGCACCATCTATGCCGAGCGCTGGGAGGCGTCGGCCACCGCCGCCGATCTCGCCGGGATCGCGCGGGCCGCCGACCGGGCCGGCTTCGGGTACGTGGCCACCTGCGACCACGTGGCCATCCCGCGGCGGCTCGCCGGACCCATGAGCACCGTCTGGTACGACCCGGTGGCGACCCTGTCCTTCCTGGCGGGCATCACCGAGAACGTCCGGCTCCTCAGCCACGTCGCCATCCTCGGCCTGCGCCACCCGCTGATCAGCGCCAAGCAGTACGCCACCCTCGACCACCTCTCCGGCGGCCGGCTGATCCTCGGGGTGGGCGCCGGGCACGTGCAGGAGGAGTTCGAGATCCTCGGCGTGGACTTCGCGCGCCGCGGTGCCGTCCTCGACGAGACCCTGGACGCGCTGCGGGCGGCGCTGGGGCCCGAGGAGTACCCGGAGTTCGAGGGCGAACTGTTCTCCTTCAAGGACCTCGGCCAGCTGCCCCGGCCCGCGCAGGAGCGGATCCCCGTCTGGGTCGGCGGCTCCTCGCCCGCCGCCGTACGCCGCGCCGCCGTACGCGGGGACGGCTGGCTCCCGCAGGGCGACCCGCGCGAGAGGCTTCCGCAGCAGATCGCCCGGATCAGGGAGCTGCGCGAGGCGGCCGGGGTCACCGATCCCATCGAGTTCGGCGCGATCACCGAGGCGCTGTACGTCGGCGAGCCCGGCTGGGACACCGGCCGCCGCGCCCTCACCGGCAAGGCGGAGGCGCTCGCCGAGTCCCTGCGGGAGTACCAGGCGCTCGGCGTGGACCAGATCCAGGTGCGCTTCCGCAGCCGCGACCGCGCCGAACTCGTCGACCAGATCACCGCTTTCGGGGCCGAGGTGGCCCCCCTCCTCAACGACTAGGGGCTGACGGACCATGGGCAAGCTGGACGGGCGCGTCGTCATCATCACCGGCGCGGCACGCGGGCAGGGCGAGCAGGAGGCCCGGCTCTTCGCCGCCGAGGGGGCGCGGGTGCTCCTCGGCGACGTGCTGGACGAGCAGGGCGCGGCGGTGGCCAAGGACATCGGCGAGGACCGGGCCCGGTACGTGCGGATGGACGTGAGCCGCGAGGAGGACTGGGCGGCCGCGATCTCCGTCGCGAAGGAGACCTTCGGTCCGGTCGACGGCCTGGTCAACAACGCGGGCATCCTGCGCTTCAACGAGCTGACCGCGACCCCGCTGGAGGAGTTCCAGCAGGTGGTCCAGGTCAACCAGGTGGGCGCCTTTCTCGGCATCAAGACGGTGGCCCCCGAGATCGAGGCGGCCGGCGGCGGCACCATCGTCAACACCTCCTCGTACACGGGCCTGACGGGCATGGCGTACGTCGGGACCTACGCCGCCACCAAGGCGGCGATCCTCGGCCTGACCCGGGTGGCCGCCCTGGAGCTGGCCGGCAAGGGCATCCGGGTCAACGCGATGTGCCCGGGTGCCGTGGACACCCCGATGGCCAACCCGGGCCTGCTGGACCCGGCGAACATGACCGACGAGGCCAGGGACGCGATGGCCGAGCTGTACAAGCGGGTGGTCCCGATGGGGCGGGTGGGGCAGCCGGAGGAGATCGCGAAGCTGGCGCTCTTCCTGACGGGCGAGGACTCCTCGTACATCACCGGCCAGCCGTTCGTGATCGACGGCGGCTGGATGGCGGGCGTCAGCATTCTCTGATGGGACGTCAGGTATTGACGCTCGCACCCCGGCAGTGGAACAGTCGAGACATCGAATCTGACGGAACGTCAGAAACCAAAGGACGGTGAACCCCCTTGGAATTCGGGCTCTTTGTGCAGGGATACGTGCCTGAGGCGCGGTCCAAGGTCGACCCCGAGGCAGAGCACAAGGCGCTGATCGAGGAGACCGAGTACGTCATACAGGCGGACAAGTCCGGCTTCAAGTACGCCTGGGCGTCCGAGCACCACTTCCTGGAGGAGTACTCGCACCTGTCGGCGAACGAGGTGTTCCTCGGGTACCTCGCCCACGCCACCGAGCGCATCCACCTCGGCTCCGGCATCTTCAACCCGCTCGCCCCGGTGAACCACCCGGTGAAGGTGGCCGAGAAGGTCGCCATGCTCGACCACCTCTCCAAGGGCCGCTTCGAGTTCGGCACCGGCCGCGGCGCGGGCAGCCACGAGATCCTCGGCTTCCTGCCGGGCATCGAGGACATGAACGGCACCAAGGAGATCTGGGAGGAGACCATCGCGGAATTCCCCAAGATGTTCCTCCAGGAGGAGTACGAGGGGTTCCAGGGCAAGCACTGGTCGCTCCCGCCGCGGAAGATCTTCCCCAAGCCGTACGGCAAGGCCCACCCGGCCATGTGGTACGCCGCCGGCTCCCCGTCCTCGTACGCGATGGCGGCGAAGAAGGGCCTCGGCGTGCTGGGCTTCAGCGTGCAGAAGGTCTCCGACATGGAGTGGGTCCTCGACCAGTACAAGACGGCCATCCGGGAGGCGAAGGCCATCGGCGCCTTCGTCAACGACAACGTCATGGTCACCTCGACCGCGATCTGCGCCGAGACCCACGACAAGGCCGTCGAGATCGCCGTCAACGCCAACATGAACCGCTTCCAGTCGCTGGTCTTCCGCTACCACGACACCTTCCCGCGGCCCGAGGCGATCCCGCAGTGGCCCGAGACCCTGCCGGAGTACAACGCGGAGATCATCGAACTGCTGATCGCGGAAGAACTGCTGATCTGCGGCGACCCGTCGGAGGTCCGGGCCCAGTGCAAGCGCTGGGAGCAGGCCGGCGCCGACCAGCTGTCCTTCGGCCTGCCGACCGGTGTCTCGCCCGAGGACACGATGACGACGATCAAGCTGATCGGCGAACACGTGATCCCGCACATCGACACGGACCCGGTCCACCGCACGACCCGCTTCCGCCAGGCCGTCTGATTTTCAGCCCCGCCGGCGTGTGAGGCGCGGGGTGTGGGGCGGAGCCCCACCAGCCCCGGCCGGCCGGCGCGTGTACGGGGACGGCGTCTTCCCGGACCGCCGTCCCGCACCGGCCCCGGCCGGGCGGCCATCGGCCGGGGCCACATCCAGCCTCGCCGGCCACCGGCGGGGCTCCAAGTGTGAAGGGACGTCATGCTCGACCACCTGATCAAGGGCGCGACCGTCGTGGACGGCACCGGCGCCCCCGCCCGCGTCGCAGACCTCGGCATACGCGACGGCCGCATCGCCGTCATCGCCGAGCCCGGCACCGTCACCGAAGAGGCCCGCACCACCGAGGACGCCACCGGCCTGGTCCTCACCCCCGGCTTCGTCGACCCGCACACGCACTACGACGCCCAGCTCTTCTGGGACCCGTACGCCACGCCCTCCATGAACCACGGCGTGACCACCGTCGCCGGCGGCAACTGCGGGTTCACCCTGGCCCCGCTCAACCCGGCCCGCCCCGAGGACGCCGACTACACCCGCCGCATGATGAGCAAGGTCGAGGGCATGGCCCTCAAGGCCTTGGAAGAGGGCGTCGACTGGACCTGGTCCACCTTCGGCGAGTACCTCGACGCCCTGGAGGGCCGGATCGCCGTCAACGCCGGGTTCATGGTCGGCCACTGCGCCCTGCGCCGCCACGTGATGGGCGAGGACGCCGTCGGCGGCCAGCCCACCCCCGAGCAGATGCAGCAGATGCTCGACCTCTTCCACGACGCCATGAACGCCGGCGCCTGGGGCCTGTCCACCACCCAGTCCTCCACCCACTCCGACGGGTCCGGCGCCCCCGTGGCCTCCCGCCACGCCCGGCCCGCCGAGCTGCTCGCGCTGTCGAAGGCGGTCGCCGAACACGAGGGCACCCAGCTGGAGGCGATCGTCGCCGGCTGCCTCGACCAGTTCTCGGACGACGAGATCGACCTCTTCGTGGAGATGAGCGCCGCCGCCGGCCGGCCCCTCAACTGGAACGTCCTCACCATCGACGCCTCCGTCCCCGAACGGGTCCCGCGCCAGCTGATCCCCAGCGAGCGCGCCCGCAAGGCCGGCGGGCGGATCGTCGCGCTGACGATGCCCATCCTCACCCCCATGAACATGTCGCTGGGGACCTTCTGCGCGCTCAACCTCATCCCCGGCTGGGGCGAGATCCTCGGCCTGCCCGTCCCCGAGCGGATCGAGAAGCTCCGCGACGCCGGCGTACGCGCCGAGATGCTGCGCCGCGCCGACAGCAAGGAGGCCGGAGTCTTCCGGCGCCTCGCCCACTTCGGGCGGTACGTCATAGGGGACACGTACAGCAAGGAGAACGAGGGCCTCTCCGGCCGGGTCGTGAACGACATCGCCGCCGAACGCGGCCAGGACCCCTTCCAGTGCCTGGTGGAGATCTGCGCCAACGACGACCTGCGCACGGTGCTCTGGCCGATGCCCACCGACAACGATCCGGCGAGCTGGGCCCTGCGCCAGGAGACCTGGCAGCACGAGGACGTCATGCTCGGCGGCTCCGACGCCGGCGCGCACCTGGACCGGATGTGCGGGGCCCCGTACACGACCCGTTTCCTCGGGGACTGTCTGCGCGGCCGCAAGCTGGTGCCGCTGGAGCAGGCGGTGCGGATGCTCACCGACGACCCGGCCCGGCTGTTCGGGCTGCGCGAGCGCGGCCGCCTCGCCGAGGGCTTCCACGCGGACCTGGTCCTCTTCGACCCGGAGCGGATCGAGGCCGGTCCCGCGACCCTGGTCCACGACCTGCCCGGGGACAGCCCGCGGCTGGACGCGCGGGCCATCGGCATCGTGTCGGTACGGGTCAACGGCGTGGAGACCATCCGCGACGACGAGGTGACGGGGGCGATCCCCGGGATCGTCCTCCGGTCGGGCCGGGACACGAGGACGGTGAGCACCCGTTGAGCGCACAGAAGCTCTACATCGGCGGTGAGTGGGTGGAGCCCGCGGGCGGCCACTACGAGGTGATCAACCCGGCGGACGAGTCGGTGGTCGGGCTCGCTCCCGAGGCCTCGCGCCAGCAGGTCGAGGAGGCGGCGCGCGCCGCGGCCGAGGCCTTCGAGAGCTGGTCCCGTACGACGCCCGAGGCGCGCGCGGCGATCCTGGACCGGGCCGCGGACATCATGCAGCGGGAGTACGAGCCGTGGGCGGTGCTGGCCCGGCAGGAGACGGGCGCACCGACCGGCATCGCGCGCGGCATGCAGGTCGGGGTGGGCGTCACCCGCTTCCGGCGGTACGCGAAGGGGGCCCTCGAACCGGTGGAGAGGGGCCTGCCCCCGCAGGTCACCGAGGCCGGCCCGATGGGGCGGGCGAGCATCCTGGGCGCGCTGGAGGTGCGCCAGCCGGTCGGGGTGGTCACCTGCATCACCTCCTACAACAACCCCTGGGCGAACCCGGCGGGCAAGGTGGCCCCGGCCCTGGCCATGGGCAACACGGTGGTGGTCAAGCCGGCGCCGCAGGACCCGCTGTCGGTGTTCAGGATGGCGGACGCCCTGCACGAGGCAGGGGTGCCGGCGGGCGTGGTGAACGTCGTGGGCGGCCAGGCGGTGGAGGTCGGCGAGGCCGCGGTGGACTCGCCGCACGTGGACATGGTCTCCTTCACCGGTTCCACGGCCGTCGGGCAGCGCATCGCGGAGGTCTGCGGCCGGTCCATGAAGCGGCAGCTGATGGAGCTGGGCGGCAAGGGCGCGGCGATCGTCTTCGAGGACGCGGACCTGGACGCGGCGGTGATGGGGATCGGGACGACCTTCTCCTTCTACTCCGGGCAGATCTGCACGGCCCCGACCCGGGTGATCGCGCACCGGTCGGTCCACGACCGGCTGATCGAGAAGCTGACCGGCTATCTGGCCTTCATGAAGGTCGGTGATCCGGCGGCGGCGGGCACGGTGGTCGGCCCGGTGATCTCGGCGGTGCACCGCGACCGGGTGGAGTCGTACATCGAGCTGGGGAAGAAGGAGGGGGCCCGGATCGCGTACGGCGGCGAGCGCCCGGTGGTGGGGGACGGCCGCGGCTTCTACGTGGCTCCGACCCTGCTGGTCGACTGCACGAACGACATGCGGGTGGTCCGTGAGGAGATCTTCGGCCCGGTGGTCGTGGTGGTCCCCTTCGACGGCGGCGAGGACGAGGCCGTGGCGCTGGCCAACGACAGCGACTTCGGGCTGCTGAGTTACGTGTGGTCGGGGGATTCGGCGCGCGCGTTCCGGGTGGCGCGGCGGCTGCGGTCGGGCGGGGTCGGGGTCAACACCATCGGCCGCAACATGGAGGCGCCGTTCGGCGGCTTCAAGCGCAGCGGGGTGGGCCGGGACGTGGGCTCGTACGCGCTGCACGCCTACAGCGAGATGCAGTCGATCGTCTGGACGGGCTGAGGCCCGGCGGTACGGGGTACGGCGGTACGGGGTACGGCCGGGGTGGACACCCCGGCCGTACCCCGGCCTAGTTCTGTGGCCAGCTGTAGCCGAGGGACTCGGCGAGTTCGCTGCTGCCCCGCTGGAGGCGGGCGAAGCCCTTGGGATCGGACCCCGCGATCCGTTCCAGCGCGGCGGCCGCCAGGTCCTCCGGCGGGAGGCCGTCGTCGTCGGGCAGACGCCACTCGAAGTACAGCCGGAGCGGGGTCCCGCCCGGCCCCTCGGCGCCGTCCGGGGGCGAGAACACGAGCCACAGCACCGTCGTGTGCGGCTCGTGCCAGCCGGTCCCGACCCAGGTGGCGGCGAGGTCCCAGCGCCGCAGCAGGTCCGGCCGCTCCCGCAGACCGGCGGTGATCAGCCGCGCCGTGCGCCGGGCCGGCCAGCACCAGGAGTGGTCCCGCCCGGCGCGTTCGAGCTCGGCGTCGTAGGCGGCCGCGTCGAAGCGGTACGCGGGCGGCGGCGGGCCCACCGCCCCGCGCCAGCCGTCCCACACCACCTCCGCGCCGTCCCGGCGGATCGTCACGTACAGCGCGCCGCAGCAGCCCTCGGTGCAGGACGCCTCGGCGAGCTGCACCTCCCGCGGCTCGGGCCCGGCGCGCAGGGCGCCGTTGTCGATCAGGTACTCGGGAGCGCTGCCCGGGCCCTTCCCGAACAGGGCGGGCAGCAGCGGGAGTCCGTCGACGAGGATCCGGGTCTCGACGGAGTTCGAGTCCGGGGCGTCGTGGACCACGGCCACCTCCCAGCGGGGGTGCGATCCCGGCGCCGGCGCGGGGACGAACGGCTTCCGCCGGGTGCGCCGGATCCAGTCCGCGCGGCGGCGTTCCGCCCCGGGAGGGGGCTCGGCGCCGGGCGTCCACGCGGGCCCGTCCAGCAGCCGCTCCAGGCCGCCGAGCAGGGCCTCCCGCCGGTGGGGCCGCCAGTCCAGCAGTGCGGCGGGCCCGCTGTGCAGGTCGAGGGCGGTCGACAGCAGCAGCTCGTGGAGCTGCGGGGTCGGGGGCAGCCGGTCGGCGTACCCGACGAAGAACGCGTACAGGGACGTGGCCGGCAAGTAGTCGAGGATCTCCGGTCGTTGTCCCCGGTCGCGGGACATCCGGTGCAGCAGGTGGCCCGCCACGGCCAGCAGTTCGGGGTCCACCGGACGGGAGCACAGCAGCCCGTGGAGGTCGGCGGCCTCGGCGATGTGCCGGGGGCAGAGCACGGGCTGTGGTTCGTCGGGCACCGCGACCAGCGCGGCCCGGACGGCCTCCGCGTCACCGGTGGCGATCGCGGTGGCGAGCGGGGTCAGCCGCTCGGACCGGTCCCGGCCACGGATCACCAGGAGGGCGGCCGCCTGCCGGTCGAGCGGGTCGAGTGCGGCGCTCGCCACGGACGCGAGGCCGGAGAGCGTGCCGAGGGCTTTGAGGAAGGGCACGTCCTCGGGCTCGCCGAGGCGGATCAGCAGGGCGATGCCGATGACGACGGCCGCTGCGGTGGTACCGGTGCGGGTCAGCTGCCGGGCGGTGCGCCGGGCGGCTTCCTCGTCGGTCAGGGGGAGCCGTGCGGTGTGCGCGTGCAGGGTGCGGGGGGTCATCCCCAGCGTGCGGGCCCTCTGGTGGACGGCCTCGGCGGCCCGTACCGGGTCGGGGTCGGCCAGTGCGGGAGTGAGCGCGGCGGTGATCTCGGTCCGCGTCTCTTCCCAGGTCAGATGCTTGCGGGAGGGCTCCGGCGGGGATCCGTCGGGCAGGGGGTAGCCCTTGCGCGGGACGTGGCCGTCCGGCTCGATGCCGTGCCGGAAGAGGGCGTAGTCGTACAGGGACGTCGTCCGGGGGGCGAGCGGCTCGCGCTCGTCACGGACGCTCATCGGGCGGGGTGGGACTCGATTCCGTAGGTCATGCCGAGAGGGTGTCAGGCGGGGTCAGGACGCGTCCAGCGAAAAAGGGGCCTCGCCGCGGACCCGGCCGTTGATCTGGAGCTGCACCAGGTGCTCGCCGGAGTGGTAGCGGCGGGTGGTGATGGGCTTGAAGGAGTGGCGCTTGGTGCCGCCGAGGGTTTCGCCGGGGGCCAGGGCGCGGGTGACGAGTTTGAACACCTTGGGGGTGCGGGTGCCGTTGGCCTTCGCGTGGTGGACGACGTAGTCGATGACCAGCTGCGCCGCGAGCGGGCCGGTGTTGGTGACCGTCCAGTCGAAGACGAGGTACTCGCCGACGGCGATCCGCGGATCGGCGACGACCGGGCCGCTCACGGTGACGGGCACGTCGGGGGAGTGGCCGAGCAGGGTCAGCGCCTCGGGCCGCCCGGCCTTGATCAGGGTGCGCAGTCCGTGGCGTACGACGCGGTCGGTCGTGGCCTCGGGTTCGGCCAGCCAGCGGCCCGCGGCCTCGACCGCGAGGGCGGGGTGGTCGCGGCTGATGTCGTTGAGGTGGTTGGAGACGGAGCGGCGGACGTACTCGGACCCGTCGCGGTAGAGGGCGTCCAGCACCGGCAGGGCCGGCCGCGGGTCGGCGACGAAGGCGGGCAGCTGCGGGGCCCACGGCAGCCGGGGCCGGGTGCCCTCGCTGGCGAGGCGGCGTACGTGCGGGTCCGGGTCGGCGGTCCACTTCTGTACGACGGCCAGGGCGCGGTCCGGGTCGGCGCGCAGGAAGGGCCGGACGGCGGACTCGGCGGTGAGCCGGGAGGTGAGGTCGTGCAGCAGGTCCAGCCCGGGCTCGAACGCCTCCAGCCCGCGGACGGCGACGGCCTCGTTGACGGGGAAGGTCATCCAGCCCTCGAAGCCGGGCAGGGCGAGGGCGTTGCGTACGACGGTCTCGAAGGCGGGCCATTCGCCGGGAAGGTCGTCGAGCACGGCGTCGCGGACGGCGGCGACGCGGCCGCTGAAGGTCAGCCCGTCGAGGGCGTCGGCGCGGGCGCGCAGGGCCGGCGAGGACCGGCGGCCGCCCGCGTGGGCGAGCAGCCGGGCGAGGGCGGTGACGGTGTCTGCGCTGAGGAGCTCATCGGCCGTGGGCATGGGGCCAGTCTCGCCGATGACGCCCGGGCCCGGTGGCCGGTCCCGGGACGTCGTCGCAAGGTGGTGTCCTGGCCCCTACTCGTCCTTGTAGTAGTCCGTGAGGACGCAGCCCTTCACCAGGGCCGGCTCCTTGCGGTAGCCGCTCGGCGCCTTGAAGTCGGGGTGGCAGTTGAGCATGAGCAGCCCGGCCTGCGGCTGCAGCAGGGCACTCATGGCGTCCGAGCTCTCGGACCCCATGGCGAAGTCCTGGCCGACGACGATGCCCTGGTTGGGGTTCCCGCCGCCGTTCCTGGCGGCGATCCGGGCCTTGAAGGCCGTCTGGAAGGCCTTGGGGTCCTTGATCAGGACGACGGTGGTGATGCCCCGCCGACCGCAGTAGCCGGTCTCGGTGACGGAGAAGGCCGGGCCGAACTGGGAGTCCCCTCCCGAGTTCTCCTTGCCCTCGGGAGGGGTGAGGCTGACCGGGGCGCACGGGGTGTAGCCGTTGATGAAGCGGGCGGCGGCGGCCATGGTGCCCGCCTTGGGCAGCTTCTGGAAGGCCGTCCCGTCCTTGGGCGCGTTCCCGTTGACCCCGCCGTTCTTGGTGGGGTTCTCCAGGGTGCCCTCGTGGGGGCCGCCGTCGGCGCCGGTGCCGCCGTCCGCGCCGGAGCCGGCCCCGATGACCGGTGCCGCGCCGCTCTCACCCCCGCCGCAGGCGGTGAGCGTGAGCAGCGCGGCGACGGCCGCGGCCGATGCGATGAGTGAAGTGCGCATGCGCATGAGTGTGCTCGTCCCCCGTGTAAATGACCTTGAACGGCGGTGACTCTAGGTCGATGATCATGGCCACGGCAAACCCGTCCGGATCGCTGTTACCACTGGTCACCGCAAAGTCACGACGGAAACTTTGAAAATGTGCAAAACGGACATGGCTGCGGTTTCCGCATGCCGAAAGAGTCTCGGTCGAGCCTGCTGAAGCACGGGTGCACGTCAAAGTGAACCTTGTATTAAGTGCTTGTGAACGGTCCCGGTCTCAGGATTCGAAGGCGTTCGGGGGTGTTGAGTTCCGGACTTCGATCGTCCAGATGTGGAAAACGCACCATCTAACGTCCTGACTCATGACTCAGCTGGACGTTCGGCCTCAGGCCGGAGACACGGTAAGCGGCGTCGCCGAGGGCGACGTTCGCGGCAAGGGCCTCGGCAAGGGGTCCGTCGGACTGGTCGGAAGCGCCGTCATCGGCATCTCGACCGTCGCCCCGGTCTACTGCCTGACCTCGACCCTCGGCTCCACCGCCGGTGAGGTCGGCATGCAGATGCCCGCGATCTTCCTCGCAGGCTTCCTCCCCATGCTCCTGGTCGCCTTCGCCTACCGCGAGCTCAACAAGGCCATGCCGGACTGCGGCACCTCCTTCACCTGGACCGTCAAGGCCTTCGGCCCGCGGATCGGCTGGATGTGCGGCTGGGGCCTGGTGATCGCCACGATCATCGTGCTCTCCAACCTCGCGGGCGTCGCCACCTCGTACTTCTGGCTGCTGGCCGGCGAGATCACGAACAATCCGTCGATCGCCGCCCTGGACGACAACAAGCTCGTCCACATCGTCACCTGCCTCACGCTGATCGCCGTCGCGACCGCCATCAGCTACCGCGGCATGACCGCCACCAAGGGCGTCCAGTACGCCCTGGTCGGCCTCCAGCTCGTCGTGCTCGCCGTCTTCGTCGCCATGGCCTTCCAGAAGGCCTCCGCCGGCACCTTCGACACCGGCCTGGACTTCTCCTGGTCCTGGATGAACCCCTTCGCGGTCGAGTCCATGGCTGCCTTCACCGCCGGACTCTCGCTCTCGATCTTCATGTACTGGGGCTGGGACGCGTGCCTGGCCACCAATGAGGAGACCACCGGCTCGACGAAGACCCCCGGCCGCGCCTCGCTCATCGCGATGATCGTCCTGGTCGGCTCCTACCTGGCCACCGGCGTCGCCGCCCAGATGGCCGTCGGCTCCGGCGGCGAGGGCCTCGGCCTCGCCAACGAGGAGACCTCGGGCAACGTCTTCGCCGCCCTCGCCGGCCCCGTCATGGGCCCGGTCCTCGGCATCCTGCTCTTCGTGGCCGTCCTGGCCTCCGCCGCGGCCTCCCTGCAGACCACCTTCATCCCGGTGGCCCGCACGGTCCTCGCCATGTCGACGTACGAGGCCCTGCCGCCCTCCTACGCCAAGGTCCACCCGCGCTTCAAGACCCCGGGCCGCGCCACCGTCATGGCGGGCGTCGCCACCGGCGTCTTCTACACGGTCATGACCCTGGTCAGCGAGAACGTCCTCACCGACACGATCTTCGCGCTCGGCCTGATGATCTGCTTCTACTACTCGCTGACGGCCTTCGCCTGCGTCTGGTACTTCCGCGGCGAGCTGCGCCGCTCCTCCCGCGACCTGTTCTTCAAGGGCGTCTTCCCGATCCTGGGCGGCCTGCTGCTGGCCGCGGTCTTCTTCAAGACCCTCTACGACGCCTGGGACCCGTCCTACGGCTCCGGCTCCACGCTCCCCGGCCTCGACGTCGGCAACGTCTTCGTCATCGGCGTCGGCCTGCTGGCCCTCGGCCTGGTGATCATGTTCGTCACCGAGCGCCGCAGCCCGGCCTTCTTCCGCGGCGAGGTCCTGACGAAGTCCACCCCGGCCCTGGTCGTCGAGGACTGACCGTCCCCGCGCCCCTGCGCCGCACCCGCTGAGTCATGCCCCACGGCCCCGGATCGATTCCCCCGATCCGGGGCCGCGGGCGTGCGCGGGCGCCGATCGGCCCGGCACGGTGACCCGGGGTGCGGCGGGTCGTTGGGCAGGGCATGAACGCCTTGAAGCGCACCCTCGCAGTCCTGGCCGTCTCCGGCGGAGCCCTCGCACTCACCTCCGTCGCCGCGCACGCCGACGAGGCGCCCGACCAGGCGCCCCCGGTCGTCGGCCGGGTCGTGGACATCGTCGACCACCCGGCCCAGGCCGTACAGGACACCAAGACCGCGGTGGGCGTGACCACCCAGGCGGCCGGATCCGCCGGCCAGGCCACGGACTCCTCCCTCAAGGGCGCCGGCACGGCCCTGACCGCCGGTCTCCCCACGACCCCGAAGGTCGGCTGACGAACATCGGCTGAGGCCGGGCTGCGGAGCGGCGGCGCTCGTTGAGCAGGGCATGATCCTCTGGCTGCTCAACCACCTCAGCACCTTCGTCATCGCCGTCCTCCTGGTCGGCGGCCTCACCGGCCTCGCCGTGGCCGGGAGCGTGGCCGCCCGCCGCCGCTTCCCGCACCTGGCCCGGGGTGAACACAACGAGATGGTCGGGGTCGCGCTCGGCATGTTCGGCGCGATCTACGGCATCATCCTCGCCTTCGTCGTCGTCACCCTGTGGACGCAGCTGGAGAACACCCAGAACATCGTCGCCAGCGAGGCCACCGACCTGGCCCTCGTCGTCCGCAGCGCCGACGCCTTCCCGCCGGCCGACCGCGACCGGGTGCAGCAGGCGGTCGGCGCGTACACGCACGCCGTCGTCGAGGTGCAGTGGCCGCTGATGCGCGACGGGCGGCCGAGCTACGAGGCGACCGGCCCGCAGACGCACGCCCTCTACGAGGCGCTCCTGGCCTACGAGCCGCAGGGCACCCGCGCCGAGACCTTCTACGCCGAAGCGGTCACCCGCCTCAACGACGTCGCGGCCCAGCGCCGGGCCCGCGTCACGATGGCCGAGAGTTCGCTGCCGGTCCTGCTCCAGGTGCTGGTGTACGGGGGAGCGTTCGTGATCGTCCCGCTCACCTTCCTGTTCGGACTGCGCAGCCTGAAGATGCAGCTGCTCTTCGTATCGGCCGTGGCCGGGCTGATCGGCTTCAGCCTGCTCCTGGTGGTGGCACTGGACCGTCCCTTCGCGGGGGACCTCAGCGTGACCCCGGATCCCTACAAGGAGGCGGCTCTGGCGCAGTTCTGGGCCGCCGGCTGAGCGGTCCGCGGACTGTCAAGTCCCGAACTCCAGCGACATGACGCGATCCGCCCCCTCGGGCTGACTGGAAGCACGGGCTCACCCACCCCGCCCCGCACGCCCCCGCCTCCCGAGGAGCACTCCCATGGCCGGCATCCCCACCCGCACCCGGACCCGCACCCGGACCCGGACCCGGTCCGGCACCCGGACCCGCATCCGGCGGCTCGTCCGGCCCGTGGTCGTGACCGTCCTGGCCGCCCTCGCCGCCGCGGGCGCCGGCCTGGTCCACGGGTCCCTCGACGCCCCCGCGGCGCCGCGCACCCCGCACTCCTCCACCGCCCCGGCGTCCCACGACGACGGCGGCTCCGGCCGCCGCCTGTGGTCGGTGTTCAAGCACCTCTGGACGAGCGTCGGCATGGCCGAGGACTCCCCGCACGTGGGCCACGACGCCGACGGGCGGCGTACGCCGACCGCCGTGTCGGTGTACGCCGCCCAGGGGCGGGACGATGCTGCGGGAGGAGGCCCGCGGGCTCATACCGGCTACTTCGGGTCGCGGTGGAAGGAGGCCGCGGACCAGCGGTAGCCGAGCACCGCCAGGCCGAGGGACCAGGCGACCGCGAGCCAGCCGTTGTAGCCGATCTCGGTGCCGAGGAGCAGGCCGCGCAGGGTCTCGATGGCCGGCGTGAACGGCTGGTACTGGGCGATCGGCTGGAACCAGCCCGGCATCGCCTCGACCGGGGTGAACGCGCTGGAGATGAGCGGCAGCAGGATCAGCGGCATCGCGCTGTTGCTGGCGGCCTCGGCGTTCGGGCTGGCCATGCCCATCCCGACGGCGATCCAGGTGAGCGCCAGGGCGAAGAGCGCGATCAGCCCGAACGCGGCCAGCCACTCCAGAGCCGTGGCATCGGTGGACCGGAAGCCGATGGCGACGGCGACGGCGCCGACCAGGACCACGCTGGCGAGGGACTGCAGGACGCTGCCGACGACGTGCCCGACGAGCACGGAGCCGCGGTGGATCGCCATGGTGCGGAAGCGGGCGATGATGCCCTCGGACATGTCGGTGGAGACGGACACCGCGGCCCCGATGACGGTGCTGCCGATGGTCATCAGCAGGATCCCGGGGACGACGTACGCGATGTAGTCGGAGCGGTCGGCGGCGCCGCCGCCCATGCCGGCGCTCATCACGTCGCCGAAGATGTAGACGAAGAGCAGCAGCAGCATCACCGGGGTGAGCAGCAGGTTCAGCGTCAGCGACGGGTAGCGCCGGGCGTGCAGGAGGTTGCGGCGCAGCATCGTGGAGCAGTCGCGCACGGCGAGGGAGAGGGAGCTCATCGGACGTTCTCCTTGGACTGGTCGGGGACGGCGGCGGCCGGGCCGGTGAGGGCGAAGAACACGTCGTCGAGGTCGGGGGTGTGCACGGTCAGCTCGTCCGCCTCGATGCCGGCGGCCTCCAGCCGGTCGAGGACCGAGCGCAGCTCGCGCTGGCTGCCGTCGCTGGGGATCTGCAGTGCCAGTGCCTCGTCGTCCCGGGTGACCTCGCGCAGGGCGAGGGCCGCGGACCGGTAGGCGGCCGGGTCGGTGAAGCGGAGCCGGACGTGCCCGCCGGGGATCAGCCGCTTCAGCTCCTCGGCGGTGCCCTGGGCGGCGATCCTGCCGTCGTTGAGCACGGCGATGCGGTCGGCGAGCTGGTCGGCCTCCTCCAGGTACTGGGTGGTGAGGAAGACGGTGACGCCGCCCGTGACGAGTTCGCGGATGATCTGCCACATGTTGTGGCGGCTGCGCGGGTCGAGGCCGGTGGTCGGCTCGTCGAGGAAGATGATCCGCGGGTCACCGACCAGCGTCATCGCGATGTCGAGGCGGCGCTTCATCCCGCCGGAGTAGCTGGCGGCCGGG
Organism: Streptomyces sp. NPDC001549; assembly: GCF_042894025.1. Taxonomy (NCBI): domain Bacteria; kingdom Bacillati; phylum Actinomycetota; class Actinomycetes; order Kitasatosporales; family Streptomycetaceae; genus Streptomyces; species Streptomyces sp. NPDC001549. The sequence goes on along the minus strand of NZ_JBIAVJ010000029.1, from coordinate 31,355 downwards.
TTCTTGGCGGCCTCGACCAGGTCGAAGCGCTCCAGCAGTTCGCCGGCCACCCGCCGTCCCTCGCTGCGGGAGAGGTGGTGCAGGTCCGCCATGAGGAGCATGTTCTCCTCGCCGGTGATCAGGCCGTCGACGGCGGAGAACTGGCCGGTGACACCGATCGAGGCGCGCACGGCCTGCGGGTCGGCGGCCAGGTCGTGGCCGTTGATGTGGATGGCTCCGGTGCCCGGGTCCGCGCCGAGGAGGGTGGAGAGGATCTTGACGGCGGTGGTCTTGCCGGCGCCGTTCGGGCCGAGCAGGGAGAAGACCGTTCCGGCGGGGACCGCCAGGTCGATCCCGTCGAGGACGACCTTGTCGCCGTAGGACTTGCGCAGCCCGTTCGCCGCGATGGCCAGGTTGGTCATGAGGAGTGCTCCTTCGGATGCGGTGACTGCGGGTCAGATGCTGCGGGCGGTGATGTCGCCGTAGGAGGTGGTGGCGCGGATGGTGAGGCCGGCGGCGGCGCCGTCGGTGTTGGTGAGGGCGTTGTGGATCCGGCCGTAGGTGGTGCCGGCGTCGAGGGTGGCGGAGACCCCGCGGGCGGTGCCGACGGTGATGTCGCCCGCCTGGGTGGACAGTTCGACGGTGCCGTGCTGGGCCTCGGCGATCTGGAGGTCGCCCTTCTGGGTGGTGATCTGCGCGGGGCCGCCCAGGCGTCCGACGCAGACGTCGCCGGCCATCAGGGTGAGGTGGGCGCTCGCGGTCTCGTCGAGCTTGACCGTGCCCTGGGCGGCCTCGAAGGTGACGTCGCCGAGGCGACCGACGCCGCGGAACTCGGCGGCCGCGGTCTTCGCCTCGACGTGGGAGCCGGCCGGCAGCTGGACGGTGATCTCGACGGATCCGGAGTTGCCGAGGATCCGGTTCTTCGCCGGTGCGGCGGCGATCCGCAGGACGCCGTCCTTGTACTCGGCGGTGGTCTGCTCGGCGGCCTTCACGTCGCGGCCCTTGGAGGCGTCGGCGGGAAGGATTTCGACGGTGGTGTCGGCCCGGTCGGCGGCGATGAACCGGATGAGCCCGGCGGGGATGTCCAGGACGGCGGCGATCGGGGCGGCGGTGGCGAACTTCTGCATGGTGCTTCTCCTTCATCAGCGGCTGCGCTCCGTGCGCCCCGCGGTTTCTGATGAACGAAAAGCTACGTTGCGTTCGATGATCTGGCAACGGACTCGTTGCGCTGAAAATGCATCTACGCAGGTCAGGGCTGAGATTTCATTGCAATGGTTTCGCGCTTAACGCAACACGCCGCATGAGGTTCGTTGCAATGAAATGGAAGTGAACGCTATAGTGGGGGACACCACGGACCACGAAGGAGACCGCGATGCCGGGAGGCAGGCTCAATCAGCAGGAACGCCAGCAGATCGCGCTGGGACTGGCCGACAACCTCGCCTACGCGGAGATCGCCAGGCGCCTCGACCGTCCGACCTCGACGATCTCGCGCGAGGTGATGCGCAACGGCGGCCCCAACGCCTACCGGGCCGACCTGGCCCACCGCGCCACCGAACGCCGCGCCCACCGGCGCACTCAGGCCGCACCCCGGGGATCGGAGGCGTTCCCGCAGGCCCACGGACGCGACCCCGAGGCGGTGCGCGAGTTCGAGGACGTGTTCACCGACGTCCTCATCCAGGCCGGCACGCCCAAGATGATGGCCCGGGTGATGTCCTGCCTCTACATCACGGACACGGGCAGCCTCACCGCGTCCGAACTCGTCCAGCGCCTCCAGGTCAGCCCGGCGTCCATCTCCAAGGCGATCACGTTCCTGGAGGGCCAGGGCCTCGTCCGCAGGGAACGCGACGAACGCCGCCGCGAGCGCTACTTCGTCGACGACGACGTCTGGTACCAGGCGACGATCGCCAGCGCCCGCGCCAACGCCCAGATCATAGAAACCGCACGCCAGGGCGTCAGCATCCTCGGCCCCGACACCCCGGCCGCCAACCGCCTGGAGAACATCGCCCGCTTCATGGACTTCGTCTCCGAAGGCATCACCCGCGCCGCGGAACAGGCGCGCGAGGTCCTCCACGCGAAGCCGGGCACGCCCGCGACAACGCCCCCGGGCGACACCCCTTAGCGGTCAGGTCCGGAAGTCCTTCGGGGCTTGATCGGGCCGCCAGAGCGACGGAGGATTCTTCTTGTCGGTCGGCGGGTGTGTGCCGGTCGAGCCGGGCCGGCAGATCGTCCGGACCTGCCCGGAAGGTCAGCGCGCGCGGTCGTCGGCCGGCATGGGGGAAGGGGTCTCGGTGGCCCAGGCCAGCAGCATCCGCAGGGCGTCGTGCGAGGGGCTGCCCGGCTCGGCGCCATACGTGATCAAAGCCTGATCCGGGTCGTCCGCTGGGCGCAGGGTCTCGTAGGCGAGTTCCAGATCGCCGACCACCGGATGGTGGAATCGCTTGGTACCCGAGGTCTTGTCCTGCACTGGATGCTCGGCCCACCAGCGGCGGAAGTCCTCGCTCTTCATCGACAGTTCGCCGATCAAGCTCGCCAGCATCGGGTCCTCGGGGTGCCGTCCTGCGTCCAGGTGGAGGTAGGCCACGTTCTCGCGGGCGCAGGAGGTCCAGTCCGCATACAGCTCCCGGGACGTCTCGTCGAGGAAGGTGATCCGGGCGATGTTGCGCTCGGCCCGGTCCAGATCCGCGTAGTCGCCGAAGAGGGCGACCGCTGCCGTATTCCAGGCCAGTATGTCCATGCGTCGGCCCATCACCACCGCCGGCATGTCCACCAGATCGTCCAGCAACCGCTGGAGCATAGGGCGCACGCGTTGCGGCCGGGCCTGGCGCCGGGGAACGTGCCGGGCGGCGGACTGCGGTCGGGCGAGGCGGTGCAAGTGCCGGGTGGCGTCCCCGTCCAGCCGCAGGGCGCGGGCGAGGGCGCCGAGTACCGCGCCCGAGGGGTTGGGCACGCGGCCCTGTTCCATCCGGGTGTAGTAGTCGACGCTTACTCCGGCGAGCTGCGCGATCTCCTCGCGGCGCAGGCCCGCGACCCGGCGCCGGCCCCCGAAGTCCGGCAGGGCGACGTCTTCGAGGTGCAGGAGGGAGCGGCGGGTGCGGAGGAACTCGCCCAGGCTGATGGCTGCGCTCATACGGCGATTGTCGCCGGTCGTGCCGGGCGGCTGCCTGGCCCTGTCGGGGCCAGGCAGCCCGCCACCCGCTGTCAGGAGGCGGGGACGGCGGTCGCCAGGCCCCCGTCGACGACGATGTCCTGGGCGGTGATGTAGGACGACCGCGGGGAAAGGAGGAAAGCCACGGTCTCGGCGATGTCCCGGGCCTGGCCGAGCCGCCTCAGCGGCACCTGGGCGCGGATGGCATCGTGCGAGGCAGAGTCCGGGTTGGCGGCATCGAACATCTCGGTGACGATGTAGCCCGGGCTGATCGAGTTGACCCGGATGCCGCGCCCGGCGAGATCACTGCCCAGCGTGCGGGCCAGATTGTGGACGGCAGCCTTCGTGGCCGCATACACCGGTGCGACGGCCAGGCCCCGATGCAGGGTCCACGAGGCGTTGATCACGATGGATCCGCCACCCGCCGCGTCGAGCAGCGGCAGCACCTTCTGGACCGTGAAGAACACCCCCTTGAAGTTGACGTCCACACTGAGATCGAAGTCCCGCTCGGTGACCTCGCCACTGCGCTGGAACACGCCGACCCCGGCATTGGCGAACACCCCGTCCAGACGTCCGTATCGTTCACGGATCAGGGCGGCCAGGCGGTCGAGATCGGTGAGGCTGGCGGAGTCGGCCCGGACCGTGAACAGACGGGCACCCTGGTCGGACGCCTCGTCCAATTGTTCGGCTGCGCGGTCGAGGCGGGCATCGTCGCGGCCGGTGATGACGATACGGGCGCCGGCTTCCAGGAGCAGACGTGCGGTTGCCAGGCCCATCCCGCTGGTTCCGCCGGTGATCAGGACGACACGGTCGTGGAAGCCGGTCACATCACTCTTGCTGTCGGTCATGACCACAGCTTCGCCACCAGTCCTCGGGCCAGCCAGGGCCAGATCAACCTGGGTCTCCCAGAGCCCCCTTCCGCGGGCAGCCGAGCCGGCCTCCACCGCACCGCCCTGGACGTCCAACGATGCGACACGCGCCGCCCGTCCCCACGTCAACCCCCGAAGGCCTTCCGGAGCCGGCCACTTGGGGGGCGTCCTGCCGATCCTGCCGATCCTGCCGATCCTGCTGATCAGGCCGGGCGGCCCGCCGCCGCCTCGATCACTTCGTCCAGCACCTCGCGGGAGCGGATCAGATCGCCGATCATCCGGTCGATCCGCTCCCGCTCCGTGGCCAGTTCGGCCACCAGCGCCGGGGTGGCGCGCACCGACGGGCCGCCGTCCTCGTCCCGCATGCAGGGCAGGATCTGTGCGATCTTCGCGCTGTGCAGGCCGGCCGCGTACAGCTCCTGGATCCGGATGACCCGGTCGACCGCCCGCTCGGGGAAGTCCCGGTGACCGCCGGGCGTCCGGTCCGAAGCGAGCAGGCCCTGCTGCTCGTAGTAGCGCAGCGAACGCTCACCGACCCCGGTGCGCGCCGCCAGTTCACCGATCCGCATGCCCACCCCAGCCCTTGAACCTGACACCAGTGTCAGCTTTTACGGTACCGGCATGACGCAGACACAGCACGGTCCCGCCGCCTCCCGCCTCTTCGAATCCGCCCGCCTCGGCGGCCTGGAACTGCCCAGCCGCCTGGTGATGGCCCCGCTGACCCGTAACCGCGCCGGGGCCGACGGCGTCCCCGGCGCACTCATGGCCACGTACTACGCGCAGCGCGCCTCGGCCGGCCTGATCATCGCCGAGGCCAGCACCCCGAACGCCGCCGGGCAGACCTACCCGCACATCCCCGGCATCCACACCCCGGCGCAGATCGCCGGCTGGCGCCGGGTCACCGAGGCCGTACGGGCCGCCGGTGGCGGGGAGATGTTCCTCCAGCTCCAGCACGGCGGCCGGGTCGGCCACCCCGAGACCAGCGGGCAGGTGCCGCTCGCCCCGTCCGCGGTGCCGTTCCCCGAGCAGCTGCACACCCCCGGCGGCCTCCGGGACGGCGTCGTACCGCGCGCCATGACCGCCGAGGACATCCGGTCCACGGTGGCCGACTTCGCGAGCGCGGCCCGGGGCGCCGTCGAGGCGGGCTTCGCCGGGGTGGAGGTGCACTCCGCCAACGGCCACCTGCTGCACCAGTTCCTCGCGCGCAACACCAATCGCCGTACCGACGAGTGGGGCGGCTCCGCCCGGAACCGCATCCGTTTCACCGTCGAGGTGGTCCGGGCCGTCGCCGAGGCCATCGGCCCGGAGCGGGTCGGCGTACGCATCTCGCCCGGGGTGAACGTCAACGGGATCGAGGAGGGCGACACCGAGGAGATCTACCCGGCCCTGGTCAAAGCCCTGGCCGAGCTGGCGCCGGTCTACCTGCACCAGGTCCACGCCGACCCCGACCGGCCCGCCTTCGCGCAGATCCGCCGGGACTGGCCCGGCACCCTGATCGCCAACCCGGCGCTCTCCCGCGAGGAGGTCGCGGCCGACGGCGGCAAGCGGCGGGGCGAACGCCTGCTGTCCGAGGGCGCCGATCTCGTGGCACTGGGCCGGGGTTTCCTCGCCAACCCCGACTTCGTCGAGCGGCTGCGCACGGGCGCACCGCTCAACGAGATCCGCCCGGAGTTCCTGATGCACGTACAGGGCCCGGAGGGCTACACCGACTACCCGGCCCTCGGGGGCCCGAACCGCTCAGGCGGGTCCGCCGGATGAAACGCGCTTCCTGTTGCGCCAGTTGACGAAGGACACCTCGTCGCTCAGCACCACGCTGATCTTGTTCTTCCGAAACTCCGGGTCCCCCAGGAGCCCGTTCAGGAACGCCGCCATGCCGAGGGGGTGCAACTGCATCTCGGGGTTGGTGTGCCGTCCGCAGACCAGGACCGGCCATCGGTCCGGGTCGGCGTCCGTGGTTACCCAGCAGTAGATGTCCGCCCCCGAGGTCACGGCCCAGGCCACGATGGACTCGGGGTCCACGTCGAAGTCGGCGTCGTCGCGGCACATCTCCCAGGTCTCGCGGGCGTTCTCCGTCTCGTCCCGCAACCCCGGGCCGTCCCGGTACGGGTATCCCTCGGCCCGCAGCGCCGGCAGCAGGACGCTGATCCCGTCGCTGATCACCCCCGACCCGTACACCTCCATGAAGCGCACGTAGTCCGAGGGGAACCGGGTCCCCCAGGCCGCCTCGACCTCGTCCCAGTCGATCCGCTCGTCCACCCCGTGAGCCACCGGTATCAGCCCGGCAAGTGCCGCCACCGCGTCCAGCCCGTGCATGTGTCACCCTTCGTCCGACGTATCCGCAGGTCAGCCTACGAGGGTGAGACGGCCTGGCCCCAGGTGCGGGAGCAGAGCACCAGCCGGTAGCCGTCGGGGTCGGCGACGGTGACCCCCCACTCGTCCCAGTACGGGTTGTGGGCGGCGACGCGGGTTCCGCCGTGCTCGACCAGGCGCTGGACGAGGGCCTCGTCGGGGGCCTCGCCGAGATAGACCACGAACAGGTCGTCGACGGTGGGCGCGGGCAGGATCGGGTTCGAGGCGTCCCGGGTGAGCTCGAAGTGCCAGCCGCCCCCGGCCGGTCCGACCATCAGCAGGTCGTGTTCCCCGGCCACGCTCTCGGCGCTCCGCCACTGCACTTCCAGCCCGAGCCCGTCGACGTAGAACCGCTCGGCGGCGGCCAGGTCGAGGGAGGGCCGGGCGACGCGGACATGAGTATGTGAATCGATCATGCCCGCCAGCGTACGAAACCCTGCCGGGGCGGGGGTGGTTCGGGCGTCCGGTGCACGGCCGCCCCGCCGGCCGGGGGCCCGCGTGGCGGGCCCCCGGCCGGCGAGTGCCGGGCGTCAGGCGCCCAGGTGGTGGAACTCGGCCCACTCCTTCTCGCCCTCGGCCACGCAGTTCGCGGCCCACAGGGGGCCGATCTTCGCCGGGATGCCGGCGAAGGAGGAGCAGGTGGACGCGAAGGCCTTGTGGCCGCCGGAGAAGTAATCGATGTCGACACCGTCGTTGGCCAGGGCCGCGCCGGCGCCGCCCAGCAGGATGCCGGCAGCCAGGACGGACGCCGTCAGGGCAGAGCGAATACGCATGACACTCTCCTAAGAAGTTCGATCGACGCGCCGGACAGACGGCACGCGACCGGCTCAACATCACGGAGAGTTCACGGGAAACGGTGTTTCACCCCAATGGCGGTCACCCTCTGTCATTCGGGCGTGCCGCGTCAGGAACCTGCCGTGACCCCGGCCAAGAAGGCCCCCCAGCTCGCGGCCGCGACGGCCAGCTCGGGACCGGCCGTCACCTTGGAGTCCCGGACATGGACGACGTCCGCACAGGCGGCGACCTCGACGCAGTCGTCGCCCTCGCTGCCGCTGTACGTGGACTTGGGCCAGGAGAGGGCGACCTCGATGCAGCTGTCGCCGTCGCCGCTGCTGTAACTGCTCTTGAACCACCGCAGCTGGGAGCTGTTCACAGGGATCCTCGCAATCGCATCAACAGGCCCGCGCTGTCCGCGGGATTGAGGGCCTGGATGCGAAGTTTGGCATACCGCTGGTGGAGGAGACTGACGTCTTTCGGGTCGGACAGCACACGACCTGACTGCTGCCCTTCGCTGTAACCCATCCACTCGTTGTCCTGGGTTTCGAGGAGCTGAAAGGCGCCTCCCAGGCCCGCGTGTTGGGGGCTCACCAGCGGCATGATCTGCAGGTCCACGTTGGGGAGTTGCCCGCAGCGCAGAAGGTGGTCGATCAGCTCGCGGGTCACCTCCGGTCCGCCGGTCTGCCTCAGGATCACGGCCTCGTCGATGATGAAGCTGAAGACCGTGTACGGGGTGCGGTGCAGGAGTTGCTGGCGCTCCAGCCGGGCCGTGATGCGGGACTCGACCTCTTCCGGGGTCGGCGGCGGCAGGACGTCGTCCACCAGGGCCCGCGCGTAGGCCTCGGTCTGCAGCAGCCCCGGAACGGACCGGCACTCGTACGTGTTGAGGATGACGGCGCCATCCTCCAGCTCCGCCCACCGCCGGAACCACGTCGCCAGCCCCCGTCGCCGCGACAGCTGCCGCGCCGCGATGATGATCACGCCGAAGGCGTTCAGGACCGAGTCGGTCTTGTTCACGAACTTCTGCGACGGATGGCGGCGGCCCTGTTCCACCGAGCCGACGTACTGGACCGAGTACCCGATCAGCCGGGCCAGTTGCTCCTGGGTCAGGCCGGCCCGTCGGCGGGAGGCCTTGACCGTCTCGCCGAAGCTGCGCAGGTTGTCATCCGGTTCGACCTCGCCGTCACCGCTGTCGTCGGCACTCACCATGGCGGTCACCTCCGCGAGAAATGTTCACGCACCGTGACTCACCCTGTCCAGGGAGTGAACTCGTACAGTTGGTTTGTACGAGTCCGGTTGGTGTCGAACGACCCTGGCCAGGCGGGATGTTGGCGCCATGACCGCACCTTCCGGCCCCGCCCGGACCCTCGTACGCGTGTTCACTCAGCGTTTCAGCTGCACCCGGCGCGGGGCCCGCCTCGCCCGCCAGCTGGCCCTCGTGGAACTCCACGACTGGGGCATCCCGGAGTCCACCGCGCTCTCCGCCGACGCAGGGCTCCTCGTGGCCGAGCTCGCCGCCAACGCCGTCGTCCACGGGCGGGTGCCCGGGCGGGACTTCGAGCTGCGGATGACCCTGCTGGAGGGGGTCCTGCGCGTCGAGGTCTCCGACGCCCGCCGCGACCGCCGGCCCGCCGTGCGGCCGCACGCCTATCAGGCCGAATCCGGCTACGGGCTCCGCATCGTCGACGCCGTCGCCGCCGACTGGGGGGTCATGGACCGGCTGATCGGCAAGACGGTCTGGGCCGAGCTGACGCACCGCGCGGGGGTGCGGCCGTAGCCGCCCGCGGCGCTGTCGGTGGTGGCCGCTACCTTGCGATCAGGTGCAGGAACGGGTGAGAGCGGGCGGTGGCGGGGATGGTCGTCGAGTTGGGGTACGCGGAGGGCTGGGACCTGGCGACCCGTACGCCGTGGCGGCCGCTGACCGCCGAGGCGGCGCGGGAGCGGGACGCGGCCGGCCTGCCGTACGTCGCCGAGTACCGGACACCCGGCCGGGACGCTCCGCTCGAAGTCAGGCTCGTCTCCTGGCAGGAGCACCATGTGGGCCTCTGGGTCTACGACGATCAGGGCCGCCGCACCCATGAGGTCGATTACCGGCTCCTGGACGGGGACCGGCTGCTGACCCGGCGGACGCGCTGTTGGGGCTATGCCGGGCCCGAGGTGCCGGAGTTCGACAAGAAGGCCGCCCGGACCACCGTGACCCTGTACCCCGACGGCCGGGGCCGTCTGGTGCAGGAACCGAAGGGCTCCCACGGGGGATCGAGGCAGACCACGGCCGAGGTCACCGAGGAGCAGCGGTGGATGGAACGCCCGGAGTTCGGGGGCTGGCCCTTGCTCTCGGCGCAGGTGCACGGGCCGGCGGAGCCGGTCGCCGTCCGAGAGATGGCCGTGGTGCGACCGGGCGCGGATCCGGAGTGCGAGCCCGCCGACCGCTGGCGGGCTCCCCGGCCGGGCGAGTCCGGGCCGCTGGACGCGCTGTTCCGGCCCGGGACGCGGATGACCTCGTCGCAGTACCCCGAGATGACCGTCGTCGCGCCGGTGCGGAGCGGGACCCTGAACGTGCCGAGCGGACTGCTGGGCATCGACTGCCCGCTGGACGGCAGGGGGCCGCGCCTGACCGTGGCCGTCCCGCCCGGTGAGTACCCGCTCGAAGAGGCGCGGATCAGCTACGGGTACCACTGCATGTACGACGAGTGCTGGGTGGACTGCACGGAGACCTCGGCGGTCCGGCTGTGCGTGAGCGAGACGCCCGCGGCTTCCTGGGAGATGCTCACGGCGCCGGAGGACGACCCGCGGCTGCTCGGCGAGGGTGAGGTGTACTGCTTCTCCACGGACGGCGCGACGGGTGCCTTCGCCGATGCCAAGGAGTGGGTGGCGCTCCAGGCGCTCTTCGACCGGGCGATGCAGAGCGGCGGTCCGGACACGGACGAGGCGAACGCCGATCCTCTCTCCATGTTCCTCGTGCGGACCCGTGAGCCGTCCTCCGGCGCCGAGCTGGCCGCGTTCGCGGTGACCTCGGACGGGGGGCATCCCGTCTGGGTGGGCAGGTCCGCCGACGGGGACGTGGTCGGTGTGGTGGTGCTGGTGGACGGGATGCCCGGGCTCCCGGCGCCCTGAGCCGCCGGGCCGCCGTTCAGGGGCGCCAGCGGGGCGCCTCGTCGTCCGGGGTGTCGGGGCTGGCGAAGTGGAACGGCACACCGAGGTGGGCGGCCAGGGCGGTGCCCGCGCGGGTGGCGGCCGCCGCCGAGGGGTGGAGGCCGCCGGTGTCGGCGCCGTCCAGGGCGCGTTCCGCCGCGCCCCAGTAGATCGTGGCGAGGCACTTCTGCCCGCTCTGCCCGCTCGGCCCCGCCGGTACCTCCATGATGGCCAGCAGGTTCACGAACCAGTCGTGGACGGTGTCCCCGTCCCAGATCGCCTCGATCGCCACCACCCGGCTCGGGATGCCCTCGGCGAGGGCGGCGAGCGAGTCCAGGTCGAGCGGATCGTCGGGGGTGCGGGCCACCCGGTCACCGAAGTGGACGTAGCGCAGGTGGACGATCTCCTGGGCCTCCCGCAGGCCGATGCCCCGGACGCGGCCCGCCTCCCAGACCAGCTTGACCGCCTGCATGAGGCGGTCCTGGAGGACGTATCCGTCGGCCTGGGTGCGGATGCCCGCCGGGAGGGCCGTCCACTGGTTCTCGATGTCCCGGTCCACGCCGTCCGCCCCTCGGTTCGTCATGGCGTCATGATCGGCAGGGCGGTGGCGCGCCGTCGAGGGGTTTTCGGGACCGGCCCGCCCCGGCCCCGTCAGAGGTACTGGGCGAACTCGTCCAGGGTGCGCAGGACTTCCGGCTTCGCGGCCGAGGGGAGCTGGAGGACGACCTCCTCGATGCCGAGGTCGGCGTAGCGGCTCATCTTGCCGGGGGTGGGCTGGACCGCGTACGGGACCACCTGGAGGGACTTCGGGTCGCGCCCGGCCGTCTCCCAGATCTGGCGCAGCACCGGGAGGGACTGGGTGAGGCCGCCGCCGCCGATGGGGAGCCAGCCGTCGGCGTGGTCGGCGATGGCGGCGAAGAGCTTGGGGCCGGCCGCGCCGCCGATCAGGGTGCGCGGGCCGTACAGGGGCACACCGGGGCCGAGTTCGCGCGGGGCCTGGGCCGGCTTCGGGTAGGCGGTGCTGGCCTGGACGGAGCAGTACTGGCCGACGTACGCGGTGGGCTCGGGGGACCACAGGGCGCGCATCAGCGCCATCCGGTCGCGGACCAGGTCGCGGCGGGTGGGCCACTCGACGCCGTGGTCGGCGGCCTCCTCGACGTTCCAGCCGTAGCCGATGCCGAGGGTGAATCGGCCGTGGGAGAGGTGGTCCAGGGTGGCGACCTGCTTGGCGAGGCCGATCGGGTCGTGCTGGGCGACCAGGGTGATGCCGGTGCCGAGGTGGAGCCGTTCGGTGACGGCGGCGGCCTGGCCGAGGGCGACGAAGGGGTCGAGGGTGCGCCCGTACATCTCGGGGAGGTCGCCGCCCATGGGGGCGGCGGTTTCGCGGCTGACCGGGATGTGGGTGTGCTCCGGGAGGTAGAGGCCGGAGAAGCCGCGCTCTTCGAGGCTGTGGGCCAGCCGGACGGGGGAGATGGTGCGGTCGGTGAGGAAGATGGTCGTGGCGATCCGCATGTGTTCTGGCACCTCCGAGACGTGGGACCCGCCACGGTACGGGCTGGGCCCTCGAATGTTGAGGGGGCGTCAGATGCCGGGGGCGCGGTTCAGCCGCGCGGGTAGCGGGCCAGCCAGCCCGGGGAGGAGGCGGTGGGGCCGTGCAGGCTCGGTCCCTGGGTCAGTTCCAGGGCGAAGTCGTCGGCGAGTTCCAGCAGCGCGGCGCGGCCTTCGAGCTCGGCGAGCCAGGCGGCCGGGAGGGCCGTCTCGCCGTGCAGGGCGCCGAGCAGGGCCCCGCACAGGGCGCCGGCGGCGATGGAGTCGCCGCCGTGGTTGACGGCGAGGCGCAGGCCCTGCGGGACGTCCTCGGCGACCAGGGCGCAGTAGACGGCGGCGGCGAGGGCGTCGGTGGCGTCGGTCCCGTCTCCCGCCTCGTCGGGGGCGAGGGCCGCGACAGCCTCGGGGCCGGGCGAGCCCTGGGTGACGGCGGCCAGGGCGCGCTGGAGTGCGTCCGTGACGGGCTGGTGCCCGGGGCGGGCGCCGAGCAGGCCCAGGGCGCGCTGGACGGCGGAGTCGAGGGAGTCGCCGCGGATCAGGCCGTGGACGATGACGGCGACGGCTCCGGCGGAGAGGGTGGCGGTGGGGTGGCCGTGGCTCTGCGCGGCGCATTCGACGGACAGCTGGAGGACGAGGGCGGGCTCCCAGCCGACCAGCAGCCCGAAGGGCGCCGAGCGGGCGGCGGCGGCCGCGTCGCGGGCGGCGGGGTTCTTCGGCTGGTCGAGGGTGCCGAGGACGTCGTCGGCGAAGCCGGTCAGGCAGGCGCGGTGCGGGGCGCGGCGGGCGTAGAGCCATTCCTCCTGCGCGAGCCAGCCGTTGTCCTTGCGGCGCTCGTCGGGGCCCCAGTCGTGCTGGGTGGCGGCCCAGCGCAGGTACGCGTGGTGGAGGTCGGTGGGCGGGTGCCAGGCGCCGGTGTCGCGGCGTACGTGGGCCCGGATCAGCCCGTCCACGGTGAAGAGGGTGAGCTGGGTGGCGGCGGTGACCCGGCCGCGGCGCCCGAGGGCGGGGGCCGGACCGGTCAGGCCGTCCGGGCCGTGGGCCTCGCGGAGGGCGGCGAGGGAGAGGCCGGCGGCGGGTGCGCCGAGGGCGTCGCCGAGGGCGGAGCCGAGGAGGGTGCCGCGGACGCGGCTGCGGAAGTCCTGCTGCTCGACGCGGCCCCAGAGGCCGGTGGCGATGCCGCGGCCGAGCGTACGGTTCGCCCCGGCGGGGGCCGGTCCCGCGCCGCCGCGGCCGGGGGCGTGCGCGGGGGTGGTGGCCGCGTGGCCGGTGCCTCCGGGGCCGTGCGCGGACCCGGCCGGGCCGCCGCCCGCCGGGCTCGCGCCCGGGCCGCCCGCGGGGGCGGTGGCCAGACGGCCGGCGCCGCCCGGGACGGCGGGTCCTGTGCCTGCCCGGCCTTGGCCGCCGGGGATGGCGGATCCGCCCGCCGGGCGATGGCCGCCGGCCAGGTCGGGGCCGCCCGCGGGGCCGTGGCCGCCTGCCGGGCCGGTGGGGGCGGGGGCGTGCAGGGAGATGGCAGGGGCGCCGGCGGCCGGGTTCTCGCCCGGGACGGGGGTGGCCGACGCACCGGTACCGGCGGCGGCGGTTGCATGGCCGTGGCCGCCAGGGACCGGGCCGGGGCCCGTCGCCGAGCCCGTGTCGTTCGTACCGTTCACTGCGTCCATCCCCGGCACCGCGCCCCCCGCTGCCCAGTCCACTCGATGCCCGGCGCCCCTGCCCGTACCCGCCGCGCACGCGAACCCGCACTGTAGTGGACAGGATCGGTCGAATCCGGAAGCGGTCGGCCAAGGGGCGCGTAAGTGAGCGTAGATCGGCCAGAATCCGAACACTTCCGGCCGCGACCCGGTAGGTAGCACGTTTTGTCAGTTGCCTTCGAGCCGGTCGTTTTCGGTCACGCCTCGTTCATCGGACGTTCTCCGCAGCCGCCCAGCCTCGGAGCCATGAAGAAGGCCCTCCTCGCCGCGACCGCAGCCGCTCCGTCCTCTTCCACTGCACGGCCGGCAAGGACCGTACCGGCTGGGCCAACGCCACCCTGCTGACCGCCCTCGGCGTGCCCCGCGAGACCGTCGAGGCCGACTACCTGGCCAGCAACGACTACCGCAAGGCCGCCAACGACGCGATCCTCTCCCACCTGCCCGCCCAGCAGGCCGCCGTCTACAAGCCGCTGCTCGACCTGCGCCCCGAGTACCTGAACGCGGGCTACGACGAGGTCAAGGCGAAGTACGGCTCCTTCGACCGCTACCTCAAGGACGGGCTCGGCATCGACGCCCGCGAGCTGAAGGAGCTGAAGAAGGACCTCCTGGTCGGCTGATCCGGCTCTGCGCCGGCGGGGGAAGGGGATCACCGGCCGGGTGGCCGGGATCCCCCTCCCCGGCACTCAGTCCAGTACGGGGAGCAGCTCGGGCAGGTGCCCGTCCGAGGCGCGGGCCGCCTCCTGCCGCTCCTGCGGCACCTCCCCGTACAGCGTCGTACGGGCCTTCGCGGGCCGCCCGGCCGCCTCGGCCACGGCGATCAGGTCCTGCACCGACTTGTACGAGCCGTAACTCGACCCGGCCATGCGCGAGATGGTCTCCTCCATCAGCGTCCCGCCCAGGTCGTTCGCCCCGGACCGGAGCATCTCGGCCGCGCCCTCGGCCCCCAGCTTCACCCAACTCGTCTGGATGTTGGGGATGTGCGGGTGCAGCAGGATCCGGGCCATCGCCGTCACCGCGCGGTTGTCGCGGACCGTCGGACCCGGCCGCGCGATGCCCGCCAGGTACACGGGCGCGTTGGTGTGGATGAAGGGGAGCGTGACGAACTCCGTGAAACCACCGGTCTGCTGTTGGATGCGCGACAGCGTGCGGAAGTGGCCGAGCCAGTGCCGCGGCTGGTCCACGTGCCCGTACATCATCGTGGACGAGGAGCGGATCCCGAGCTCGTGCGCGGTGGTGATGACGTCGATCCAGTCCGCCGTCGGCAGCTTGCCCTTGGTCAGCACCCAGCGGACCTCGTCGTCCAGGATCTCCGCCGCCGTACCCGGGATCGAATCCAGGCCCGCCTCCTTGGCCGCCGTCAGCCAGTCCCGTACGGACATCCCCGTGCGGGTCGCCCCGTTGACCACCTCCATCGGCGAGAAGGCGTGCACGTGCATGCCGGGGACGCGCTGCTTCACCGCGCGCGCGATGTCGAAGTAGGCCGTGCCGGGCAGGTCCGGGTGGATGCCGCCCTGCATGCACACCTCGACCGCACCCACGTCCCAGGCCTGGGCGGCCCGGTCGGCGACCTGGTCGAGGGAGAGGGTGTAGGCGTCGGCGTCCGTGCGGCGCTGGGCGAAGGCGCAGAAGCGGCAGCCGGTGTAGCAGACGTTGGTGAAGTTGATGTTCCGCGTGACGATGTAGGTGACCTCGTCGCCCACGACCGACCGGCGCAGGTCGTCGGCGATGCGGCACAGCGCGTCCAGGGCAGGGCCGTCCGCGTGGAGCAGCGCCAGCGCCTGCGCATCGGTCAGCTTGGTCGGATCGTCGGCGGCCTGCGCGAGGGCGCCCCGTACGTCGGTGTCGATGCGCTCGGCCACCATGCCGGGCGCGGCCGCCTCCCGCAGCGCCTCCCAGTCCCCGTACACGTCGTCGAAGTCGTCGCGGCGGTCGCCGGTGCGGCCCTCGGTGTCGATGGTGGCGTGCAGATCGGTGCGCCCGTACGCGGTGAAGCCCTCGTCCGGCTCCTGCCACGGCCGGCCCTCGACCGTGGCGCTCTCGTCGGCCAGCCCGGTCTCCGGGTCGGCCAGGGCCCGTACGTGCGGCAGCAGCCGGGGGTCCAGCCAGGGCTCGCCGCGCTGCAGGAACTCCGGATAGATGGTGAGGCGCTCGCGCAGCTCGAAGCCGGCGGCGGCGGTCCGGTCGGCCAGCTCCTCGATGTGCGGCCAGGGACGCTCGGGGTTGACGTGGTCGGGGGTCAGCGGGGAGACCCCGCCCCAGTCGTCGATGCCCGCGCCGATGAGGAGCGCGTACTCGGCGTCCACCAGGTTCGGCGGGGCCTGGATCCGCGCGCTCGGGCCCAGGATGTGCCGGGCGACGGCGATGGCGGCTGCCAGCTCCTCCAGCTCCGCGTCCGGCATGCCGCGCATGGCGGTGTCCGGCTTGGCGCGGAAGTTCTGGACGATGACCTCCTGGATGCCGTGGTAGCTGCGCTGGACGCGCCGGAGCTCGAAGAAGGCGTCCGCCCGCTCCTCGTAGGACTCGCCGATGCCGATCAGCACGCCGGTGGTGAAGGGGACGTTCGAGCGGCCCGCGTCCTCCAGCACCCGCAGCCGCACGGCCGGGTCCTTGTCGGGGGAGCCGTGGTGGGGGCCGCCCGGCTCGGACCACAGGCGGGTGGCGGTGGTCTCCAGCATCATGCCCATGCTGGGCGCGACCGGCTTGAGCCGCTGGAGGTCGGACCAGGACATGACGCCGGGGTTGAGGTGCGGCAGCAGGCCGGTCTCCTCCAGGACCCGGATCGCCATGGCGCGTACGTAGGCGAGGGTGTCGTCGTAGCCGTGCGCGTCGAGCCACTCGCGGGCCTCGGGCCAGCGGTCCTCGGGGCGGTCGCCGAGGGTGAAGAGCGCTTCCTTGCAGCCCATCGCCGCGCCCTGGCGGGCGATGTCGAGGACCTCGTCGGGGGACAGGTACATCCCGTGGCCGCTCTTGCGGAGCTTCCCGGGGACGGTGACGAAGGTGCAGTAGTGGCACCGGTCGCGGCAGAGGCGGGTGAGGGGGATGAAGACCTTGCGGGAGTAGGTGATGACACCGGGCCGCCCGGCGGCGGCGAGCCCGGCGTCCCTCACCCGTGCGGCGGAGGCGGCGAGGTCCTTGAGGTCCTCGCCGCACGCCTGGAGGAGTACGGCCGCCTCGGTCGCGTCGAGCGCGACGCCGTCGCGGGCCCGCCGGAGCGCGCGGCGCATCGCGTTTTCGGTCGGAGCGTCACTCGGAGTGGTCATGGGCCGAGCATACGATCCGCTGATCCGGGGGTGGAGCGGGTCACCGCATCAGCTCACCGGCGTTGACCAGCAGAGACTGGCCGGTTATCGCCCGGGCCCGGTCGGAGGCGAAGAACACGGCGGCATCCGCCACGTCCCCGTCGGTGGCGAGATCGGGCAGCGCCATGCGCTCCGTGAGGCGTGCGTGCACCTCGGCCTCGGGCACGCCCTCGGTGTGGGCGGTGAAGGTGACGAAGGCCTGCACGGGCGGGCCCCACATCCATCCGGGCAGCACGGTGTTGACGCGGATCCGGTGCGGGCCGAGCTCGCGGGCCATGGAGTACATGGCGGAGGTCAGCGCCCCCTTGGAGGCGGCGTAGGCGGCCTGCTGCACCTCGTTGGGCGCGGCGACGGCGGACTGCGTCCCGATGACCACGACCGCCCCGCCGCGCTCCTTGAGGCCGGGCAGGCAGGCCCGGGTCATCCGCAGGGTCCCCAGCAGATTCACGTCGATGATCTGCTGCCAGGTCCCGAAGTCGGCGTCCTGCAGCCCCCCGAAGTACGAGTCCCAGGCGGCGACGTGCACGACGCCGTCGAGCCGGCCGAAGCGCGTGAGCGCGAGCGCGGCGAGGGCCTCGCACTGCGCCTCGTCGGTGATGTCGGTCGCCAGGTACGCGGTGTGCGCCCCCTCGGGGTCGATCTCGGCGGCGGATTTGGCGAGATTCGCCTCGGTCCGCGCCCCGAGCACGGCGTTCCCCCCGTCCCGCACGACGGCGGCGGCCACCTGATGCCCGAGTCCGGCCCCGACACCGGAGACGATGACGGTCTTCCCTTGCAGCAGCATGACGGACCTCCGGGCGCGGGTGATCTGACGGGGCGTCAGGCTACGGCGCGGGCGCGGCGGTGTGAAGGGGTGCGGATCCGAAGAGTGGCGCAGGCGCAGGCCGCCGCCGGTCCCCGGCCGCGACGATCCACCACACTCACAGACCTCGAACGCTCCAGGGCGGCTCGCCCATGGGCCGGAGCCTGAGAAGGGATTCGGTTTCGAACGCTTCCAGGTCGGCCGCATAGGGCCGAACGCCCGGGTGGTCACCGCAGAAGGTGACGTTCGCCGTGAGGTGGTCGTCGGCCAGGCCGCCGTAGGAGAGGGAGATGTACGCGGAGACCTCCACGGCGGAGCCGATTGCGTCCGCACGCAGGAGAGCGCTGCCCGCGTACGCCACGCAGCGCCGCAACAGCCTCGACTCCCGCTCCTCCCCGGAGGCCGGGAGGTCGTGGTCCGTCATGCCGCGGCCATTGACGGTGTACTCCTCGTGCACCACGTCCGAGAACGGTCCCGGTGGAGCGGACTTCAGCGCCGACAGGACGTGCGCGCCGCCGGGGGTGACCTCCCAGCCGCCTTCCGCGATCCGGAGGAAAGCCGGAGGCGCTTCGTCCGGGGTGATGCCCTCCGTGTCGACCCGGCCCAGCAGGCGGGCCATCGAGTGGTTCATTTCCATACGCGATCCTCTCCCAGGGCGCCTCGGTGGTCAGCCGCGCCCGGCGAGCAGCGCCCGCACGTGCGCGTTGATGTGGGTCCGACGGCGTCGCGTCCTGCGTGGAAGCGCGATCCAGGAATTCTGACGGTGATGGCAAGGGGCCGTCGCCGCCATTGAGCAGTTCGCCCCAGCGATCGGCGCTCTCCACCCTCCCTGTGACGCATGTGCCGACGGGATAGAGGATCTTGATTTCTCTCCAGGGCGCCTCGCCCATCTATCGTGGCTCACGCCTGGGGGTGGAGAGGGAGACCCTTACCTGGCGAAGGTGCACATTGATGTAGTCCACCTTGACTTCGCATGCGTCACCGATCTTGAAGCCCTCCGGCCCCTCGGTCCCGGATTTGGTATGCGGCAGGAGAGCCTCGATTCCGGATGGGAGGCGCACGAAGGCTCCGATCGGGGTGAGCTTCGTGATTCTTCCCGGAGAGATCTTCCCTAGCTCGGTGCGGGCGAATCCAATAAGTGGATCGGGTTCGATGTCTTTCAGTGACAGGGAAATGGTGCCGCGGTCGGGGTCGGCGATCAAGAATACGACGGTGACCGATTGGCCGACCCGCGCAACCTGCGAAGGGTGATCCAACCTCATCCAGGACAGATTCGCAGATGTGACCGTTCCGTGCACCCCTTCTCCCAGGTCGATTTCCAGGTGGCGGTCGCCCACTGCGGTAACGATTCCCATGCAGACTTGTCCAGGCTGCAATGTGTGGTCCATTTGCATGTCGAGGTGTCTTCCTTTATCGAGGTGAGGCGTCATGTCAATCGAGCCAGCGGTGTCCTTGGTAGAAATTGATCCATGTTACGTCGTCGATGAATGAGTTGAAATATGGGATGTCGCCCTGGTCGATTACCCATTGCCATTCGTCCGGCCTGCTGTCGTGGCTTATCCTGAGTTTTGGCCCGCCAGGCCGTCCGTCCGGTGGGAATGCCTCCAGGAACCCAGGCTTCATGACGAACTCGTGGTAGCCATCTTCATACCTTCCCTGGACTGCGTACCGGCGAGCAACTTCTTCGCTTTCGCCTAGGTAGGCGGTCCCGGCGCCGCCTCTCGTTGTACTCGGGTGGAAGTCAGGGTTAAGGCCCTGAGCCTCATGTGCTCTCTGGCCCACGGGCGGAGACCGATACAGCTTGACAGGCTCCTCAGGACAGCCTTCAGGAGCGAGCCCGAGCGGATCCGACCACGTGTGGGGGTTCGAGACGTACGTCGCTGGGTTCGGGGCGGGGGCCAGTCCGAGGGGGTCCGGGGTGAGGTAGCGGGCTGTTTCGGGGTCGTACGTGCGGAAGTAGTTGTGGTGGAGGCCCGACTCGGGGTCGAAGTACTGGCCCGGGAAGCGGAGCGGCGTGTAAGCCACGGCGTCGCGGGTCCAGGTGGTGGCGCCCCAGAGGGTGGAGCGGGCGCGCCAGGCGATCTCGCCCGATTCGTCGATCAGTTCGCGCGGGGTGCCGATGAGGTCGGTGACGATGGCGAAGAATCGGTCGTCCGTGGTCCCGAGGACGCTCTCCGCCTGGGTGAGCGGGTGCAGGCCGTGGTGGGTCCAGGTGAGGGTGACCGGGCCTTCCGTCTGCTCGCAGAGGGTGGTGCCGTCCCACGTGAAGAGGACCTCTTCCGCGACCTCGCCGGTGGGCATGAGGCGCTGCTTGGCCGTGCGGCGGGAGAGGGCGTCGTAGCGGTAGCGCCAGCGCGTGCCGTCGGGGGTGGTGACCCCGGCGAGGCGGTCTTCCGCGTCCCATTCGTAGTGCCAGGTGTCCGGCTTGCGGGAGAGGCGGGTCTTCTGGCGGAGGGTGACCCGGCCGAGGGCGTCGTGTTCGTAGCGGATCGAGCCGGCGCGGGTGATGCGGGTGCCGGTGTACGTGCGGTGGCCCTGGGCCTCCGCGCCCGGGTGGCGGGACGGCCAGGAGGCGCTGGTCTGGTTGCCGGCGTCGTCGTAGGCGTAGCGCTCGGTCCAGTTGGACGCGTCGACCGCCGTGACCCGGGCTGCCGGGTCCAGGGTGAAGGTGCGGGGACCGGCGAGCGCGTCGTCGATCGCCGTGAGGGCGCCGTCCGCGCGGTAGCTGTAGCCGCGGCGCTGGAGGGTGCGGCCGTCCTGGCCGACGAGGTGCTGGTCGGTGAGACGTCCCACCGGGTCGTACGCGTGGGCCAGGGCCAGGTCCGGGCCGATGGTGCGGGTCAGTTCCCGGCCTGCGGCGTCCCGCTCGAACGTCAGCGTGCGGCCCGATGCGCTGAGGGCGCTGCGCCGGCCTGCCGCGTCGTACATCCACTCGGAGAACGCCCCGCCGGGTGTGGTGCGGCCGGCCCGGCGGCCCGCGACGTCGTAGGTGTGGGCGAGGGCGCGTCCGTCGACCGTCTCCGAGACGACGCGGCCGTACAGGTCCCGCTGCAGGGTCAGTGTGGTGCCGTCCGGCGAGACCGCCCGGGCGAGTTCGTCGTAGTCGTCGTACTCGTACGACGTGATGCCGTCCGCCGTCTCCTTGTGCAGGAGCTGGGAGAGGGTGCCGTGCGCGTACGTGGTCGTGGCGCCGAGTGCGTTCGTACGGGATACCAGGCGGCCTGCGGCGTCGTAGCCGTAGGTCAGGGTGCGGTCGTCGAAGTCCGTCTCGCAGGCCAGTCGCCCGGCGGGATCGTAGGCGTAGGTCCAGGTCAGGCCCTGGGGGTTGGTGACCGAGGTGAGGCGCAGCTCGGTGTCGTGGGTGAAGGAGTAGCGGACGCTGTCCGGGCCCGTGCGGGCCGCGAGGAGGTCGAAGTCCCCGTACTCGGAGCGTGTCACCCCGCCCACCGGGTCGGTGTGGGAGGTGCAGTTGCCCTCGCCGTCGTAGGTCCAGGACTCCGTGTTGCCGTCGGCGGTCTCCCGGCGGAGCAGGCGGCCCTCCACGCTCCACGTGAGGCGGGTGGTGTGGCCGAGGGGGTCGGTGACGGCGACCGGGCGGCCGAAGGGGTCGCGCGTGTACGTGGTCGTCGCGCCCAGCGGGTCGGTGATCTCCAGGGGCAGGCCGGCCGGGTCGCAGCGGACCGTCGTGACCGCGCCCAGGACGTCCGTCACCGAGGCCAGGTGGCCGCGGGCGTCGTACGTGAAGCGGTTCGTGGCCCCGTGCGCTGCGGTGGCGGAGGTGAGGTTGCCGCGCTCGTCGTACGTCGACCGCGTGACCCGGCCGTCGGGCTGGATCACCGTGACCGGCAGGCCCAGCCCGTCGTACTCGGCCCGTACCTCGCGGCCGTCGGGGCGGAGCGCCGTGGTGAGCCGGCCGTGCTCGTCGTAGACGTAGCGGGTCGTGTGGCCGAGCGGGTCGGTGCGGGTCAGTAGGCGGTTGTACGCGTCGTGCGTGAACCGGGTGACCGCGCCGGTCGGGTCGATCTCGGCCGTGATCCGGGCGCGGTCGTCGACCAGGTACCGGGTCTCGTGGCCGAGGGAGTCGGTGTAGGTGGTGAAGCCGTCCCCGTAGGTGAAGCGGACGTCGAGGTGGCCGTTGGTGCCGGACTGGGCGGTGCAGCGGTGCTGTTCGTCGTAGACGTAGTCGAAGTGGCGGTCGTTGGTGTCGGTCCAGGAGGTGATCCGGCCGAGTTCGTCGTAGCCGAACCGGAGCGGGCGGCCGGAGGAGTTGGTGACGTGGGTGAGATGGCCGTCCGTGTACGCGTAGCGGAGCACTTCGGTGCCGTCGGCGAGAGCGAGGCCGGTTATTCGGCCTTCCGACGAGCTGAGGCGCAGCTCGTAGCCGCCACTGTGGGACAGGGCCGTCGGCGCGCCCGTCTCGTCGTACTCGAAGGTGATCCAGGCGCCGCCCCGGTCGTCGAGCTGGCTGAGGAGGCCCTCGTCCGTGAAGTGGCGGACGTGTCCGGACTCGGGGTCGGTGACCGTGTAGCCGCCGTCCGCATCGAGGACGAGCGGCCAGCGCTGACCGTGACCGGGGAGTACGGGGACTCCGGGCTCGGGGTGCGGGTAGGCGAGCAGGCTGCCGTCCTCGCGGACGAGGATCACACCTTCCCCGTCGATCTCCAGACGCTGGTCGACCGTGGACGCCCAGGACGGCCCGAACCAGCGGCCCGCGCGGTACGAGGACTCGAAGGTACGGGTGAACACGAGCGGCAGCGCGCCGGGAAGCACCAGGTCGGTCTGTGACAGGAACATCCGGCCCGTCGCCACGTCGACCGGGTCGCCCTTGCACTTCAGGTCGGCTTTGCGGCGAGCGGCAGCCTCGGCTTCGGCCTTCGCCGCCGTCCGCGCCGCTTTTTTGCTCGCCGTCTTCTCGGCGAAGCGCATTCCGGTCCGGAGGGTGGGCAAGCCCTTGGTGCCGATGAGATCGGGGAGGATGCGGCCCTTGAATTCGCTGGGGTCCGCCATATAGCTGTCGATCATCGGACCGGGGATGCGCTCGGGGTGGGACGCGGTGGAGACGAGACCGGCCAGCGTCATGTTGAGGTTCTGCTGGAAGTCGGCAGGGTGCGTCAGGTTGAACACGTCGAAGGGGTTCACGCTGCGTGCGAAGTTCAGCGTTCCCGCCGTGCCCTTCGCCACGCCGCCCACGACGTGGCTGAGCTCGAACACCTCCGAGCCCGCGTAGTCGCTGATCTGGGCCAGCAGCCGGTCCGTCGCCGGCATCTCCGCCGGGGCGTGCTCCATGGCGGCTTTGAGCGTGCGTTCGGCCGTCGTGGCCGCCTCGTCGCGCTGCCTGCGGGCCTCTTCCAGGATCTCCTTGGCCCGCTTGAGGGCTGCCGCCCCCGGATCGGCGCCCTCGACCGGGATCGGGCCGGGATCACGGCCGGCCTGCGCGGCTGCCTTGTAGGCGTCCTCCTTGGCGACGTGCGCGTCGTGGGCTTCCTTCGTCGCCTTCACCGAGGCCTTGTGCAGGTCGATGGCCGTCTGGGCCTGCTTCTGCGCCCATTCCACCGTCTCCGCGTACCGGCTGAGCGCAGCGCATGCCGACTCGCACGCGTCGGAGGCGCGCAGCCAGTCGGTGGGATGCAGGGCGAACTTCGCGCGGAAGGCGTCGGCCGCCTGCCCCTTCCACTGGTCCGAGTCGAGGGCCTTCATGCCCTGGCCGACCCGCTCGAACGCCGCCTGGAAGTCGGCCAGATGCTTGGCCGTCTCCCAGAGCGCCGTCGCCTTGCCGTGGATCAGCTCGTCGGCCTGCTCGCTGTCGCCGAGCTGCTGTTCGGGTACCGAGGCACCGAGTCGGGAGGCGAGTCCGTCGCCGAAGTCCTCGACCGTGTCCGCCCAGCCGTGCGCGCCTGCACGGTCGAGGAGGCCGCCGACCTCGTCGGTGGCTCTGTCGACGCCGTGACCGATGACCTTCTTGGCTGAATCGACCTTCTCGTCGATCGTGTCGAGACCCTTGTCGACCAGCTTGCCCCAGTCCGTCATCGGCCCGCACCGTCCGGCTGTGCCTCGGGTGCGGGGCCGACCACGTCGTCGACCATCGCGTCCGCCTCGTCCCGCAGTCCGACGGCATCGATGATCTGGTTGGACAGCAGGATGTCGGAACTGTTCAGATCCCGGACAGCGCCCTTCCAGGCCTCGTTGCCGTTCTCCGAGGCATGGGCGAAGGATTCCGGCTTGTAGTCCGCGTTCTTGATCTGGGTGATCGGGTTGTCGGAGAAGACCTCGCCCCAGTCCTTGGCGATGATGTCCTTCTCCTCGGCGTACGGGTTGCCCAGTGCCGCGTTCGCCACGACCTTGAAGCTGCCCTGGATGTACTGGTCCTGCTCGTACATCGCGCCGGCCGACAGCCCTACGTTCAAGGCGAACATGTTTCCCTGCTGCACCAGCGAACGCACCCCCCAGCCCCAGCGCTCGCAGAACGTGCCCAGAGTGGACGCCAGGCTCTCGTGCCCGGTCTCCATCCCCGAGAGAGCCAGCTCGGTGAAGCCGCCGCCCATGCTCGCCGTGCCCACCGACCCGAGCTCCTTCAACTCCGCCAGGCTCGCCGTGATCCCCTGCGCGATCAGCGCCAACGCCTGCTTCGAGACATCGAGATCCGCCCCGTCCCCGCTCATGCGGCCATCTCCCCGTCGAGTGCCGCGGCATCCGGCACGATCCCCCGAACCGGCGGGAACGCCAGCCCGTCCGGCCCCGCCGCGTTCCACGCGACCCCGCATGAAAAGTCCAGCGCCGGCACCAGCTCGTCGAGCAGGCGCGCACCGACCACGCGCCGGTACGTCCATTCGCGGTCGCCCTCGCCGCGCGCCTCGGCGAACCGGGCCAACGCCTCCTCGTCGGAGAACACGCAGATCCAGTCCAGCCCGCCGAGTTCGGACGTCCACAGGCCGCCCCGCACGTCCAACGGCACCAGAACCACCCGGCTACGGAATTCCGCCAGCCGCTCCAGCAACGCCTCTCGTGCCTCTACCGCTGGATCGACCACCGCCGGTCGGCCGGAAGCCTGGGCGGCAGCGGCCCGCAGGCGACCCCACTCCTCGTCGAACCCCACCACAACGCCCCCCACCCCAGCCCCCGTACGCCTTGATCGAACTCACTTTTGCATGGCTTGGCAGGCCGGCAAAATTTACTGTTCGGTAGCGAACGCATCTCGCCAGGCAAGTTGAATCCCTGTTCGGCGGTGTGTGTGCCGGGGGCAAGGGTGCTGGTAGTTGAGATGTGCGCCAGCGGCCTCACGGGGGTCGAGCCTATGCGGTTCGTTGCATGAGCAACGAAATCCGCCACTCTCCCTGGGTGGCGTCGCCCCGGGCCCGTCGCGTCGACGGGCGATCCTCCTCGGGGGATGATCGGAGATGACCACACCCTCGTGGTGAAGATCCACGGCGCGAGGCGAGGACGTGAGGGCATGGCACTCCCGCATACTTCCGGGGCGACCCGGCGCGCTCGGCTGTGGGCCCTGCTGGCGTTGGTCTGCGCGGTGCTCGCGGCGGTGACGTTGGTGGCCGAGGGCATCGTCGGGGGGCTGCTCGTCCTCGCCGTCGGGGTGGCCGGGGCGGCGCTCACGGCCATGGGGACCTGGTGGGTGGTGTCCCATCGCGGGGCCGTACGGCTGGTCGGCATCCTGCTGGTGGTGGGCGCGCCCGTGGCCATCCTGCTCATCTACGCCCAGGAGGATCTGTGGCCCACGGCGCTGCTGGCCATCGCGCTGTGGGCGGCCGCCGTGGCCTGTGCGCGGACCGCGCTGCGCGCCGCGCGACGGCCCGACGGCATGCGGGCCGTCGCACGTGCCGCACCCCGGAACCCGGTGCTGATCATGAACCCGAAGTCCGGCGGCGGGAAGGTCGGCCGCTTCGGCCTGGTCGAGAAGGGCGAGGCGCTCGGCGCCCGGGTGGTGCTGCTGGACCCGGCGGTCGTGACGGACGTCGCCGCCCTCGCCCGGCAGGCGGTGGCCGACGGAGCGGACCTGCTCGGGGTGGCGGGCGGCGACGGCACCCAGGCCCGGGTGGCCGAGGTGGCGGCCGAGCACGACCTGCCGTTCCTCGTGATCTCCGCGGGCACCCGGAACCACTTCGCCATGGACCTCGGACTGGACCGCGAGGACCCGGCCCGGTGCCTGGACGCGCTGGCCGACGGGGAGGAGCTCAGGGTCGACCTGGGGGTCGTGGGCGGCCAGGCCTTCGTCAATACGGCCTCGTTCGGCGTCTACGCGGAGATCGTGCAGCGACCGGAGTACCGGGACGCCAAGGCGGACTCGGCACTGGCCGCCCTGCCCGACCTTCTCCTCGGATACGCCGGCACCACCCTCGACGCGGTGACCGACGAGAAACGGCTGGAGTCCCAGCAGGCGCTGCTGGTCAGCAACAACCCCTACACGTCCTCCGAACCGATGGGCGCCCGCAGGTCCCGCCTCGACCGCGGGGAGCTGGGTGTCCTCGGCATCCGGGTGAACAACGCGGCCCAGGCGGCCGACGTCGCGCTGCGCGGAGCGAAGGCGGCGGGCCTCCACGTACTCACCTCCCGCCAGGTCGTGATCGGATCGGCCGCGGAACGCATCGCCGTCGCCGTGGACGGCGAGGCGCTGACCATGCCCACACCCGTGACCTGCTCCATCCGCCCCGGCGCACTGCGCGTACTGGTGCCCAGGATCCGCCCGGGGGCCCCGGTGACCGCTCCGCCCATGCAGTGGAGCGAGGTCCTCGCCCTGGCCTTCGACCGGCCGGGGGCCAACCGGCCGGGGGCGGGCCCAGCCGGCTGAGGCCCGGCCGGCTGAGGCCCGGGATGCCCGGGATGCCCGACCTCCTGTGCGGCGTCACAATGAGCCTTACCCGGTGTTCGTAGCGGATTGGAGACGTCCGTGAAGGACCTCAAGTTTGAGCAGAAGAGTTCCCTTTCCCGCCTCGAGGTCGCCGATCAGCTCTCCGCGCTCGCGGAGGCGCTGCGCCACGGCGGCAATGCCGAACTGGAACTCGGCCCCGGGAAGATGAGCCTGCGCGTCCCCGATGAGCTCCACACCGAGATCGAGGTCGAGATCGGCGACGGGGAGATCGAGATGGAGATCGAACTCAAGTGGCCCACCGCGCAGGCCGGGGCCGCGTGACAGCGCCCCCGGAGGGCGGTCCGGAAGGCGGCGGCCCGGAGACGGCCCCGGAGCGGGAGGCGGGCCGCGAGGACTACAGCGGCGCCGTCTACGGTTCCCTGCTCGCCGCCTCCGTGGTGGTCGGTGCCGGGACGCTCGGCAAGTTCCCGCGGCTGGAACTCGTCGCGCTGCTCCTCGGTACCGGGGTGGTGTTCTGGGCCGCGCACGTCTTCTCCCGCCTCTTCGGAGCTCGCATGGTGCGCCGGCTGAGCTGGGCCGTGATCCGCAGTACGTCCAGGGAGGAGCGCCCGATCATCAAGGCGGCCGTCCCCCCGGCCGTGGCCGCGGCCATCGCCCCGCTGTTCGGCCTGGGCGCCACGGGCATCGCATGGCTGGCGCTCGCGGTCGCCCTGATCGGACAGGTCGGCTGGGCCACCGTGGCCGCCAGCCGCGCCGGCGCCTCACGCCGGCTGATGTTCCTGGCCGGCGCGATCAACCTCTTCCTCGGGTTGCTCATCGTGCTGCTCAAGGTCGCCCTTCAGCACTGAAGCCGCTGAAGCCGCTGAAGCTGCTCCTGCTCCCCGGCTGCTTCCCTCCGTACTCCGCCAGCGCCGCGGCCAGCCGGCCGACGCCCTCGGTGATCTCGGACGGCGTGTGCGTCGTGTAGTTCAGGCGCAGGGTGCGGGGGTCCGGGGCGGCGGCGTAGAAGGGGGCGCCCGGGACGAAGGCGACGCCGTGGGTGACGGCCGTCCTGAGGAGGTCCGCCGCGTCGTGGTCCTCCGGCAGGCGGGCCCAGAGGAACATGCCGCCCGCGGGCAGGTTCCACTCGCAGCCGGCCGGCAGGCTCCGGCTCAGGGCGCTCTGCAGGGCGTCGCGGCGCTCGCGGTACGCCGTCCGGACCGTGGCTATGTGCGCGTCGAGGTCCACCGCCGCGAGGTAGTGCGCGGCGGCCAGCTGGTCGACCGTGGAGGTGTGGAGGTCCGCCGCCTGCTTCGCGACCACCGCGGCCCGCCGCAGCGCGGCCGGGGCCCGGAGCCAGCCCAGCCGCAGCCCGGGAGCCATGACCTTCGAGAAGCTGCCGAGCAGGGCCGTACGGTCCTCCGCCCCCGGGTGCGCGGCGAGCCACGGGACGTCGGAGCCCTCGTAGCGGAGTTCCCCGTAGGGGTCGTCCTCCACCAGCCACAGCCCGAGCCGGGCCGCGGTCTGCGCGACCGCCGCCCGGCGGGTGGCCGGGAGGGTGCGTCCCGTCGGGTTCTGGAAGGTGGGGACGGTGTACAGCAGCTTCGGCCGCTCGCGCGCCACGACGTCCGCCAGCGCGTCCGGGAGGATGCCCTCCGCGTCGCAGGGAACGGCCACCACCCGCGCCCCCGCCAGGCGGAAGCACTGGAGGGCCGCGAGGTAGGTGGGGTTCTCGACCAGCACCACGTCGCCGGGTTCGATCAGGGTGGTGGTGATGAGGGTCAGGGCCTGCTGGGAGCCCGAGGTGATGAGTACGTCGTCCGGGCCGGTCGGCAGCCCGCGCGCGGTCGCCCGGGCGGCGACGGCCTCGCGGAGTTCCGGGGCGCCCTCGGTGGTCGAGTACTGGAGCGCGCGCCGCGCGGACACCGCGAAGGCGGCGTCGTACGCGGCCCGCAGGCCCTCGGTGTCGAAGAGTTCGGGCGCGGGGAGGCCGCCGGCGAGGGAGATGATCCCGGGGCGTTCGGTGAGCGCGAGGATCTCGCGTACGGGGGACCCCTCCACGGAGGCGGCGCGGGCGGCGAACGCGGGCGGCGGTGCGGCGGCGGTGGCGGCGGCAGGCGCGGTGGCGGGCACGGCGGCAGGCACGGCGGCTGACACGGCAGCGGACACGGCGGCAGGCACGGCGGCAGACACGGGCAGCTCCTTCAGGAGGCGGGTGCGCGCATCGTAGCGAGGGAAAGTTGTAGACGGCATGTATGTATCAGGGGGTGGACCGGCCGCCGGAGACCCCGGGGCCCCCGACCCCTCCCCATCTGACGCCACATCAGCTAGACCGGTCCCATGACGACAGGAGAGCAGGAGCCGCAGCAGCAGGACACCCGCGCCGAGGACTACGCCGAGCTCGCGGCCGTCGGCCCCTACGGCGTCCGCCCCGGCCATGCGCTGATCACCATGGTGGAACCGCACCCGGGCCACGAGTACGCGTACAACCGGTGGTACGAGGACGACCACTACTACGCCGGCGCCATGGCCATGCCCTGGATGTACGCGGGCCGCCGCTGGGTGGCCACCCGCGAGCTGCAGGAGCTGCGCTACCCCGAGAAGTCGGCCGTCGCCCAGCCCGTCACCGCGGGCTGCTACATATCGACGTACTGGGTCACCCAGGGCCGCTACGACGAGCACATGAAGTGGACCGTCGGCATCAACAAGCGCCTGAACCGCGACGGTCGGGTCTACCAGGACCGCACCCACGTCTTCACGTCCTTCCAGGACCACGCGGCCACCGTCTACCGCGACGGTGCCGCCGGCCCGCGGGACTTCCATGCCCTGGACCACCCGTACGAGGGCCTCGTCGTCCAGGTCGTCGACGCCGACGGGACCGGGCAGCGGGCCGAGTTGCTGGAGTGGCTGCGCTCGCGCGCCCTGCCGAAGCGACTGCACGGCGGTCCGGCCGCGATGGTGACGGTCTTCCGTCCGACCCCGCTTCCGGGTGACCGGATGACGTACGTCAAGCAGGTGGAGGGGGTCGACACCCGCCTCACACTGCTGTGGTTCCTCCAGGAGAACCCCCGGACCTGCTGGGACCGCTTCCAGGGGCTGGACGCGGAGGTCGCGGAGGCCGGGCTGGGGCGGGTGGAGCTGGTGGCGCCGTTCATCCCGACGGTGCCGGGGACCGACCGTTACGTCGATCAGCTGCGCTGAGCGGGCCGTCGGCCCACCGGGCATGGCCGAGCCCCCTCGGCCAAGACGGCGGGTCGGTCGAGAGGGCTCAAGTCAGTGACGCAGGTGGTGCGGGTGGTGCAAGTGGTGCAGGTGATGCGGGTGGTGCAGAAGCCGGGCCCGCCGGTGCCGGTGCTGGTGTCGGACGCGGGGACCGAACGGCAGGGACGGCTAAGGCGGTTGGGATGCGCCGTGATGTTCAGGCGAGGCGTCCCAGCCGGCCCTCGGTGACGTCGGCGACGAACGAGGTCCAGGAGTCGGGGGCGAAGGTGAGGGACGGTCCGTCCTGCACCTTCGAGTCGCGGACGGCGATGGCCTCCGTGACGGGGGACTTGACCTCGACGCAGGCGCCGTTGGCGGAGTAGGAGGACTTGATCCAGTTGGCCGTGGCGCCCTGGCGAATAGCCATGTTTCTCTCCGGTGAGCGAGTAGTTCCGGTGGTTCCGATGTCCTGTCGGCCAATTTTCCGGCCGACCTGATCGACGCTACCGGCAGCTCCTGACAGGTGAAGGGATCATTCACCCGACCGGGTGGCATATTCGATTCAAGCCTTCTGTGGCTGGGTAGTGACGGTGTACGGTGCCGACCCGCTTGCCACACGCATGGTGGATATCGGTCGTTTCCCGCCCCTATGCGCCCTTGTCCGCGTATTGATCGATGATCTGCGAGATG
Organism: Streptomyces sp. NPDC001549; assembly: GCF_042894025.1. NCBI lineage: Bacteria > Bacillati > Actinomycetota > Actinomycetes > Kitasatosporales > Streptomycetaceae > Streptomyces > Streptomyces sp. NPDC001549. The sequence goes on along the minus strand of NZ_JBIAVJ010000029.1, from coordinate 1,076 downwards.
AACTCGCGGGTCTGGTCGACATTGAGCGCCTGCGCGCGCAGGTGTTCGTACATCACGCTGTATTTCTGGACATCGTTGGCCTTCTCCAGGTACAGGTCGCTCGTCACGCCCTCGATGTAGACGACGGTCGAGTCGGACGCGTCCGGGAACTCCAGGATCGCGTACTGGCCGTTGACGCCGGGGTGCGCTCCCAGCTCGAAGGGCATCACCTGCACCGTGACGTGCGGCTGCTCCGACTGCTCTATCAAGTATTCGAGCTGCCTGATCATCAACTGGGCGTCGCCCACGCGCCGGCGCAGCGCGGCCTCGTCGATCACCGCCCACAGACGCAGCGGACCGAGGTCCGGGTTGTTGTTCTCCGTCTCGGAGAGCCGCTTCTGGCGGTGCATCCGGACCTGGACGCGCTTGTCGACGTCGGCCGGGGCGGTCTCCGGCCACGCGCCGCGGACGAGGGACTGGGCGTACTCCGTCGTCTGGAGCAGCCCCGGGATCACCAGGGGCTCGTACGTGCGCAGGCTGGCGGCGTCCGTCTCCAGGCCGATGTACACGCTGTACGGGATGTCGCCGAAGGCGTGCCACCAGCCCTGCTGGCGGGAATCCTTGGCCATCTGCATGAGCGAGTCGATGAGACGGCGGTCCTCGACCTCGTAGACGTCGCACAGGTCGCGGACATCGCGCTGGCTGATGGAGCGGCGGCCGTTCTCCAGTCGGCTGATCTTCGACTGGGAGACGAGGAGGCGCTCGGCGACCTGTTCGGCCGTCATGCCCTTGTCCTCGCGGAGCTTGCGCAACTCCATGCCCAGTCGGCGGCGTCGGACGGTGGGATTGACATTGGACGCCACGTGAACGGCACCTCCGCCTTCTTGTCGTTGCAGCTGTCTCTCTGCGTGTCTGGTGTTGAGCAGACTGCCACCGAAGCGGGCGGCGCCGCTGGGGAACGGCCCGGAAACACAGACGCGGGGGGGGGGGGGGGGGGGGCCCCCCGCCCCCCCCCCCCCCCCCGGGGGGGGGGGGGCGCGGGGCCGGGGGGGGGGGGGGGGGGGGGGGGGGGGGGGGGGGGGGGGGGGGGGGGGGGG